>JAEWMH010000003.1 GCA_023393235.1 Bacillota bacterium
CTTCGTCCCCTTATCCGGCGAGAAGGATTCAATGGCCTTAATGAGTCCGATGGTGCCGATGGAGATCAAATCCTCCAGGTCCTCTCCGGTATTGTCAAACTTCTTGACGATATGGGCCACCAGACGCAGGTTATGCTCAATCAGCATATTGCGGGAATTCAGATCTCCCCCGGCCATCTGCTTCAGATGCTTTGCTTCCTCGCTTTCGGATAAGGGCTGCGGGAAGGCATTATTCTTTACATACGAAACCAATAAGGATAGCTCTTTAATGAATAAAGCAATCATGGCGAAAAATCCCGGCACGGCAGTCACCCCTTGTCAGCAATATGCACCATGCCCCGGTGAAGGAGTAGCATGAGCGTAAGCAAAGTAGTAACAGTCTATGTGGGTATCCGCCTACTTGTGCCTGTCCGGCGCCCAAAAAACAAAACCTTGGTTCATTCGATTCGCTTCGGGTAATTGGGTATAATAAACCATAATCCATTGGAATATCCTGCTTTTTTTGAGCAAACACCAAATAAGGGGGCTACGCGGCTATGGAAATGGAAATGCTGGCACAGGTAGAGGCATTGGCCCTCAAAAAGCAAAAAATATACCGGCAAAGCATGCTGCGCTATATTGCGCGGGCCATGCTGGCCAGTATGTTCATCGGCTTCGGGGTTATCGTGGCCTTCAAAACGGGCAATTACTTCTTTCTCGAGCATTCTCCCTTGACCTATCCCATGGCGGCCATCACCTTCGGCGCAGCCATTATCCTGATCTCGTACGGCGGCGGTGACCTGTTCACGGGGGATACCTTCTATTACAGCTATGCCGCCCTGCGCCGGAAAATGGAGTGGGTGGAGGTGGCGCGGATGTGGTGCGTCAGCTACTTAGGCAATATTTTGGGGGCTACGGCCTTTGCCCTGCTGATTTACCTCACCGGGCTGTTCAATTCCTCCAGTGTGAACCAGTTCCTGCTGGATGTAGTGGCCCACAAGATGGAGGCACCCATCAGCCAATTGTTCTTCCGGGCGATCCTCTGTAACTGGCTGGTCTGTCTGGCCTTCTTCGTGCCCATGTCCATGAAAAGCGACGGCGCCAAAATGTTCGCCATGATGCTCTTCGTCTTCTGCTTCTTCATCTCCGGCTATGAGCACAGCATTGCCAACATGTGTACCTTCGCCATTGCTCTGGTGCTGCATCATCCGGGAACCATCTCCTGGTACGGTGTGTTCCACAATCTGATCCCCGTAACCATCGGCAATCTGATCGGCGGTGGTATCCTGATGGGGGTCATGTATTACTACGTTAACAAACCTTTTCTCGATGATTCCCATTAATTTGGTTAATCTGGCAACAAAAACGCGCTAAACTGCGTCTACATACATAAAGAGAACAATAGGAGAGATAACATGCCCGTTACCACTGCACCCCCGTTGGAAAAACTGGGATGGAAGCGCCACGGGGCAATCCTGGGATATGCGCTTCTGATTGTAATCGTCAGCCGCCTTTTGCTTTACGGAATCGGTTATTTGGGATTAAACCTGTTTCCGGTTTATACCATACAGCCTACCTACAAAACCTTCGATCTGGGGGATGGCCAGGTGCTGCAGGTTATGGATCTCCCGGAAAAGCTGTCGGATACCCAACTCCTCAAACCCGCCCATGTGTACAAGTTTGATGTGTTTTCCTATATGAGCATTGCCCGGGACGGGTACCATACATATCAGATTGACGAGCCTCATCCTCCGGCCAACTGGGTGTTTTTTCCGCTGTACCCCATGATGGTCAAAGGATTGTCTTATGTTCTTCCCTGGAGCCTGCATACCATCGGCCTGGTGCTGTCCAATGTGCTGCTGGTTTTCGCATTGTACTTCATCCACCTGACCGCATTGGCCCGGGGGGTTGCCAAGGAAGGCATCGGCTTTATTTTGTTTACAGTGGTGGTGTATCCGGCCTCCATCTATTTTTCGCTGATGTATACGGAAAGCCTGTTTCTCCTGCTATGTGCGGCCACCCTGTATTTTGCCCATACGAAACGGTTTTTCTGGGCCATGCTGGCGGCAGGCCTGTCCACGGTAACCCGGGTACCGGGGGTTGCCAATCTAGTTTTTGCCGGAGGAGCCATTCTGGTGGAGCTGATCCGGCGGCGCAAGCTGGTTTGGGCGGATGCCCGATTCCTGGGTTATGCGGTGATGGCGGTATTACCTATGCTCAGTTATCTGGCTTATATGAAGAACCTGACCGGGGATTTTCTGGCGCCGATGCACGAGCAGGATAATTGGGGCCGGGCAACCGCCTTTCCCTTCGGCAATTATGTTCATTATTTCAGCAAACCTTACTTTATCCTGGGAGGAGGCGGCTGGGATAACGGGGTGATCTCCTTTGTGATGGCCACCTTCGCCCTGCTGGTGTTTTTCCTCTACGCCGTCAAGCATTGGCGCAAGCTGTTCGGCAATTTAATGGAGCTGCTGTTTTTCGTGTACGGCTTCTTCCTGATCGCCATTCCCTTCAGCAGCTCGCCCGACCTTTTAACCAGCATTGTGCGGTATATGATGGTATCCATCCCCATGTACTTCTACCTGTATGATCTCACAGCCCGGTATCCGCTGATCCGGAACACCGCGGTGACTCTGCTGATTATGCTCAATACCGTCATCACCATCTGTTTTGTGACGGAATATTTCTTCGTGGTTTAAGAAGGATTTTCTCAATATCCAAATGGACAGGGCAAGGAACATCTCCCAGTGGAGGTGGTTTCCTTGCCCTGTTTCATTTTTAAGGATCGTCTTTGTCCGGTTAAAGGGACAAGAAAAATTTGTAAATTCACCCATAAATAAATACGCAGATGTACCATTCCAAATCTTTCATTTTCAATACAATATATTAACTGCCAACGAGAGTTGTCCTTCAAGCAAGCCTTATTGGTGCATCACTCTCCCGTCAGCCATCCCATTTCTTTGGACAAAAGTGGAATTTTTCTGTGCTTATTAAACCAAAATCGAGGTGATAATCTTGGCCATCCAATTAAACAACCGCATTGTGAATGGAAGCTTTGAAACGGGCTTGGCAAACTGGGTATCCGTGAACACCACAGTCAGCTCCATATCCAAAGGCGGCTTCCAGAGCGCCCAGCTGCTAAGCGGGCTGCCGAATGCTTCGTTGCAGCAAGCCGTGGGGGTAGCTCCCGGAGAAGGATTGTATGTGTCATTATCCTTGGCCTATCCCTTTGGCGGACAGAGCCCTGCGGTGGTCGTCACGGTAAACTTTTTTAATGGCGCACTGCAATATCTGGGTGCAGGCTATACCCTCATTGTGCCTCCCGGTTTCTTTACCAACGCACAGTGGCAGGTTTTTGAGGGGGTTACTACATCTGCGCCTGCCGGGGCTGTATCCGCCCAGATTTCCATTAGTTTGGCTCCGCAGCCGGCTGCCAGCAGCATGCTGGTGGATGAAGTAATCTTGATGAATGCCCTTGATTTGAATACAAGTGGAGCGACAGGACCAACCGGACCCACAGGCAGTCCGGGCGCTACAGGGGCCACCGGGCCTACCGGTGGAGGATCAACAGGAGCTACTGGCGTGACCGGGGCGACTGGTACATCTGGCTCTATCGGAGCCACTGGAGCGACTGGGGCCACTGGGGCGACCGGAGGTGGAACGACTGGAGCCACCGGCGTGACCGGGGCTACCGGTACACCTGGCGCTACAGGGCCGACTGGGTCCACTGGGGGCGGAACGACTGGAGCGACGGGTGTGACCGGGGCTACCGGCAGCACGGGCGACATCGGCGCAACGGGCAGCACCGGTGCCACTGGAGTGACTGGACCTACCGGAGTCGGGACGACAGGAGCTACCGGTGATACCGGCTTACCTGGCGCTACCGGTGATACCGGAGCTCCTGGAGCTACCGGCAGCACGGGCGCCACTGGCGACATCGGCGCAACTGGCAGCACCGGTGCCACTGGGCCTACCGGAGTCGGAACGACAGGAGCCACCGGCGAGACCGGCTTACCTGGCGCTACCGGTGATACCGGAGCTCCTGGAGCTACCGGCAGCACGGGCGCCACTGGCGACATTGGCGCAACGGGTGGCACCGGTGCCACTGGAGTGACTGGGCCTACCGGAGTCGGAACGACAGGAGCTACCGGCGAGACCGGCTTACCTGGCGCTACCGGCGCCACCGGGGTTTCTGGAGCTACCGGCAGCACGGGCGCCACTGGCGACATTGGCGCTACGGGCGGCACCGGTGCCACTGGAGCGACTGGGCCTACCGGAGTCGGAACGACAGGAGCTACCGGCGAGACTGGCTTACCTGGCGCTACCGGGGTTTCTGGAGCTACCGGCAGCACGGGCGCCACTGGCGACATTGGCGCAACGGGCGGCACCGGTGCCACTGGGCCTACCGGAGTCGGAACGACAGGAGCTACCGGTGATACCGGCTTACCTGGCGCAACCGGCGCCACCGGGGCTTCTGGAGCTACCGGCAGCACGGGCGCCACTGGCGACATTGGCGCTACTGGCAGCACCGGTGCCACTGGGCCTACCGGAGCCGGAACGACAGGAGCCACCGGCGATACCGGCTTACCTGGCGCCACCGGCGCCACCGGTCTCACTGGCGTTACCGGCGCCACCGGCGATGCAGGATCCTCCGCAGTGATTCCGTTTGCCTCTGGCGCACCTGCTGTCCTTACGGGTCTTATCGGCAATGTGGTCGGCACCACAACATTGGTAGGCTTCGGCAACAGCTTCGCAGGCGTATCCCTGGCGGGCGGTAATATCAGCCTTGTCGGCGGAACGGGCGTAGCCACCAACTATGCTTTTGTCGTACCGCGTGACGGCACTATTACTTCTCTCTCTGCCTTTTTTAGCGTAGTAGTAGGACTGTCCTTGCTGGATACTCCGGATGTAACGGCTCAGATTTACGCCTCCGCCGATCCCGACAGCAATACCTTCTCTCCGGTGGCAGGAGCTATCGTCACCATGACCTTACCGGCCGTTACCCTTCTCGGCACCACTGTCTCGGGCACCACCACAGGACTCAGCATTCCGGTTACCGAGGGCACACGGCTGCTGATGGTGTTCAGCGGAACGTCCACCGTGGCGGTTACCCTTACCGGCTATGCCAGCGCCGGACTGGGCCTGAGCTAACCGACCAATACAAACACACTGCAAAACTCCCGGCGGACCCCAAGAGCCCCCCGGGAAGTGATTTTAACGAATCTCACAAGGCTTATTTCTCGAAGAAATGGCGATTTGGAAATGTAACGAATCTGAGCCGCGCTATTACCTGCGCCTTGACTAAGCATATACCGCTTCGATACGTGCTGCTCTTCTGGGAGCAGGCGCATTGAGGCGGTTTTTTTTCACTGGAATAGGGTGGGCGGATGAGCGAATTTGAACGGGTGTACGAAGGTTGGCTGCAGAAGCAAGCAGAGGATAAACAGAATCCGGGGAAGCTGGAGTTTTGACGCAAGGGGTTGGTGCATGGGAGCACAGATTTCTGTGCACCATCCATTCCCCTTTATTGGGAGTCCGGAGCATTTCGGGATTTTACGAATCTCACAATGCTTATTTCGCGATAAAGAAGCGGTTTGAATATGTAACGAATCTGAACCACGCTATTGCTTACGCCCTAGCTCACCACTCACTGTCCGCCAGCGTCCCCTTCGTCAGGCGCCTCAGCCCCCATGGGCTGAAGCCCTACCCGTTCCGGAAATAAAATATCGCCAGCTGGGTCCTGTCCCGCAGCTCCAGCTTTTCCAGAATAATGCTGATGTAATTGCGGACCGTACCTTCGCTTAAAAACAGCTCCTTGGCAATCTCCTTATTGGACAAGCCATTGGCCACCTGCACAATAATGTCCCATTCCTTCTCATTTAAGCCCAAGCGGGCCCAATCCGCCTTGATGCCCTTATTCAGCAGAGCCGGGATCCGGGTGATGATCTCGTCCCCGAATACACGCTGGCCTCCGAATACCGTGCGCAGGGAAGGCACAATACTTTCAAAATCCTGCTTCAATATGTATCCCTTGGCTCCCAGCCGGATTGCTTTCACTATGTACTCATCGTCGGAAAAAGTAGTTAAAAACAGAATTTTCCGGGACGGCTCCTCCCCCAGCAAAATCTCCGCGGCTTCAATGCCCGTCATGCCCTCCATGCGGATATCCATCAGGAGAATATCCGGCTCCAGCCTCCGGAACAGCTCCACACCCTCACGACCGCTATTGCCGGTTCCTGCAACCGTAATGTCCTCCTCTGCCTCCAGAATCGTCTTCAGCGAAGCCGTCACCAGCCTGTCGTCATCCACAACCACTACCTTCATTCCGCCGCACCCTCCTCCACAATATTTTCCTTCGGGATCGAAATAAAAAGCGCAAAGCCATCCTTTGTATGTATCCGCATGATCCCGTTGAAGGCTTCCACGCGGCTTTCAATATTTTTGAGTCCAATCCCGCTGTCTGCATTGATGCTCTTGACCTGACCGTTATCCCGGACCACCAGCTGGTAAAATGCCGGATGCTCCCGCAGGGTCACACTGGCCAACGTGGCATCCGAATGCCGGACAATATTGGACAAGGCTTCCTTAACGATGGAAATCAGCGCATACTTCAGGCGTTTATCCGGGTTGCCCTGGATTTCATAATCAAACTTCAGGCCGCAGAAGGTGAATTTATCCGTCAGCTCCTGAAGCTGGGCATACAAATCCACAGATTCATCATACAGATTATGCACACTCTGCCGGATGCTGTCCATAGCCTCCGAGAGAGTTGCCTTCAAGGTTAAAAGTGGCGGGCGGGCTTTTTCATCCTTCGTCACCGCAAGCATAGCCCCCATCTGCAGCAGCGAGCTGGACAAAAGATGCCCTACATTATCATGGATTTCCCGGGCAATGCGGTTGCGCTCATTCAAGGTGGCCAGGCTGATCCGGTCATCCTGCTTCTCCATCAGCTCCTGATTCTGGCGTTTCAGCACAAGAGCCATTTCCCTGGAGGAATCCCTCAACTCGTAGAAGTTGGCCAGCAGCTTCAACTGAGCATCCGTCCTCCTCTTCAGAATGGCGGCAAATCCCAGGAGCAGCACCAGGACCGCCATCATCACATCCGAACGTCCCCAATGAATCATAACCGGTACCAGGGCAGCAAGCCCAATCCACTGCCACGGCCGGAAAATCAGGTCATATCCTACCAGCGGGAAAAAGAAAAGCAGCCCCGGCATCGGAATACAGGCGGCAATAAACACGGAGGCCAGCAGTGGGCTGGCACGTTTGCTATCGTAGTAAAACATCAAACTGCTGACGATCACAGCGGTCAGCACCGGCGCTATTTCCATACCGGAAACTGGATCCAACAGATAGACTACCAGACATGAGGCAAACAAAATCACTTTATCGGTTAAATTCATCATCGTTATCGTCCTTATGGAGCAGGAATCCGTGCAGCCTCTATTCTACCACATCCCCCCGGCAAAAAGACGGACAAGTTCAGGCCGGAAATGACATTTGTCATGCCGGTCTCCTGACACTGCGCACTTATCCCCCGGCGCCAAAACGGTTACCATGATGCTATGAGAACGAAGGAGGCAGGTCACACATGGTCATTAAAGTGAAAAACCTGGTGAAACGGTACGAGGAACTATTGGCATTGGATCATCTGTCCCTGGAGGTGCGGGAAGGGGAAATTTTCGGCTTGCTGGGGCCTAACGGCTCCGGCAAAACCACTATCATCAACTGCATTCTTTCGCTGCTGGAGTACGACAAGGGCGAGGTGGAGGTGTTCGGCAAACCCATGAGGCCGGACTCCTATGATATCAAGCGGGATATCGGCATCATTATGCAGAACGTCGCTGTTTTTGATGAACTGACCGTTTATGAGAATATCAACTACTTCTGCGGCCTTTATATCCCGGACAAAACGGAGCGCAAGAAGCTGGTGAAGGAAGCCATTGAATTCGTCGGGCTGGAGGATTTCACCAAATATTATCCCAAGAAGCTCAGCGGCGGCCTCCTGCGGCGCCTGAATATTGCCTGCGGCATCGCCCATAAGCCCAAGCTGATCATTCTTGACGAGCCTACCGTAGCGGTGGACCCCCAAAGCCGGAACAAAATCCTGGAGGGCATCGTGCGGCTGAACGAACAGGGCGCCACTATTGTGTACACCTCCCACTACATGGAGGAGGTCGAGCAGATCTGCTCCCGCATCGTGATTATGGATAAGGGCAAGGTTATTGCCGCGGGTACGAAAGAGGAGCTGAAGGGGATGATCGCCACCGGTGAAAAAATCACTGTGGAAACCTTCGCTCCCGTCCAGCCTGAGGCGCTGGCGGCGCTCCGTAAAGTGCCGGGCATCGAATCCGCGGAAGCCACCGACAGGACACTGTCCATCAAGTCCGGCAAGGGCCGCAATAATCTGGAGAATGTGCTGGAGTTTCTTAAGAACAGGGAAATCAGCTTCGGGCGGATCTACTCTGAGCTCCCCACGCTGAACGACGTATTCCTGGAGATTACCGGCAAGGAATTGCGGGATTAAATAGCCCTTGGGAGGTCTGTTATGTTTTCACATATATTTATTGTCCGTATGAAATGCCTGCTCCGCAACAAGGAGCTGATGTTCTGGACGCTGCTGTTTCCGCTTCTGCTCGCCACCTTTTTTAATATGGCCTTCTCCGGTTTGAACAGCGCCGAAGCGTTTAAGCCCATCGAAGCCGCCGTGGTAAACGATGCAGGGTATAAGCAGGACACTTCCTTCCAGCAAACCCTGACAGCCGTTTCCGGCGGAGACAGCCGGATTTTCAATCTGAAGGAAGTATCCACCCGGGAGGAAGCGGAACAGCTGCTGGAATCAGGGGAGATTGAAGGTTACTTCAGCGTGGACGGGACCCTTGCGCTGACTGTCAAAAAATCCGGCCTGAATCCCAGCATCATGAAAAGCTTCGCGGACCAATACCAGCAGACTGCATCGGCAGTCGGACAGATTCTCAAGTCCAATCCCCAGGCTTTGCAAAACGGGCTGCTCCAGGACATGGGCCTCTCCCGCGAATATGTGACGGAGGTGGCGGCAAGCGGCGCCGCTCCCAACAATGTGCTGAACTATTTCTACAGCCTTATCGCCATGGCTTGTTTTTACGGCAGCTTCTTCGGCCTCCAGGAGGTGACGGACATTCAAGCGAACCTGTCCGCCCGGGCAGCCCGGATTAATATGTCACCGGTCCATAAGCTTAAGGCGTTTGTGGCAGGACTTACCGCGGCGCTGGTGATCCAATTTGCCGAAATTCTGATTCTGCTGGCTTATCTGTCTTTTGCCCTCCATGTAGATTTTGGACCGCGGACCGGTTATGTGCTGCTGACGGCCTTCGTCGGCTGTATTCTCGGATTATCCTTCGGCTCTCTCATCAGCGCCGCCCTGAAAACAGGAGAAGGCCTCAAAACCGCCATTCTGATCGGCGTTACCATGATCGGCTCCTTCCTCGCGGGAATGATGATGCTCAATATGAAATACATCATCTCCCAAAAAGCGCCGATTCTGTCCTATCTGAACCCGGTGAATCTGCTCACGGATGCCTTTTATTCCCTGTATTATTACGATACCCTGGACCGGTACCTGCTGAATTTGGGACTGATGGGCGCCTTCGCGGCGGTCTTCTGCCTGGGAACCTATGCCATCATCAGGAGGCGGAAATATGCCAGTCTTTAAGCTGTGTCTGAAAATTATCCAAAAGAATCTGCCGGCCATCTCTATTTATGTGATCATCTTTCTGGTGATCTCGGCGTTGATTACGGTCTCCAATGTGAACCAGCAGACCAAAGGCTTCAACCAGACCAAGGCCAACATCGCTGTCCTGGCTGAGGAAAGCACCCCTCTTGTGGAGGGTTTCAAAAAAGAGCTGTCCCGGACAGCGCAGCTGGTGGAGCTGCCCGATGAAGAGGAAAAGCTGCAGGATGCTCTGTTCTTCCGCAATGTCACCTATATCCTGCGTATTCCGGCCGGATTTACCGATGCCTTTCTGCAGGGCGGGGAGCTGAAGCTGGAGAAAACCGTTGTTCCCGGCTCCGTGGAAAATGCTTATGTAGATCTGACGGTGAACCAATATTGGAGATTGGCTGCTTTATATGCCAAGAACAGTCCAGAGCTCTCCCAGCAGGATACAGCACAGCGGGTAGCACAGGATATGGCGGTGGATACGGCCGTGAAGCTGTCCAACCCGGATGGCAAAAAGGATATTTCCCAAAGCTTCTCCGTGTATTATTTCAACTTCCTGGCCTACACCCTGACCTCCGTGCTGATCCTGGGCGTATCCGCCATTATGATCGTCTTTAACAACAAGGATCTGAGCCGCCGGAACTTCTGTTCTCCGCTGCGCGTCGGCAGCATCAACCTGCAGTTTTTCCTGGCCAATCTGGTGTTTACCGGTGCGACCTGGCTGCTGATGACAGGTGCTTGCTTCATCTTCGACCCGAAGGATTCATTCACTCCGAATATGGTTTACCTGCTGCTGAACTCTTTTATCTTCACCCTGTGCCTGGCCTGCGCCAGCTTCCTGATCGGCAATCTGGTGAAAAGCCGCAACGCCATCAGCGCCATTGCCAATGTGGCAGCCCTGGGGCCGGGTTTTATCAGCGGCGTCTTCGTTCCCCAGGAATTCCTCGCCGGTCCGGTGCTGCGGTTGGCGAGCTTCACCCCGACCTACTGGTACGTCCAGGCCAACAGCAAAATCGGCAGTCTGACCGACTTCTCATGGAGCAGCCTGACTCCCGTCATCAACAACATGCTCATCACCGCAGGCTTTGCCGTGGCCTTCTTCGCCATCTCCATGGTGGTGGCCAAACGCAACCGGTTAAGGGCGTAGGATAAAATAATATAATTCAATGACTATATTTTGGAATAAAAATAACCGCCTGAATAAAAACAGCCGGTTATTTTTTATTACCTTTTTGGATTTATGATTGTTCTTTACTTATCAAGGAAATATATTCAAAAAAGTCTGGAGAATCGTCTATATTATAGTTTTGAATAGCTCGGATTATTTTTTCGTACAAGTGCTGTCTAAGGTCATTTCGATCAATAATTGCTGACTGATTACACATTTTATTAATTGCTGGATCAAACATAAAAAGAATTTGTTTCATTGAAAGTATGTCCCCATTTTTTGCTTCTTGAACTAAATTGAACAACTCCCCATCTCCTATTTTAATCACCTCGCAGCATATTTTCCCCTGCTGTTAAAATGAAATATCTAAAAGATACTTTTTTAATTTTTTCAAAGCAGCAAGCCTTACTTTAGTTACTGCTTGCTGTGAAACATGCAACTTTCGGGCTATATCCTTATCCAACAGACCACCTGAGTAATACAAAGTAATAATCTTCATTTGTCTTGGTGTCAAACAACTGATTGCTAAAAACAAATGTTCATTTTCCAACGAAGAACGAAAATCATCACAATTAAAATGATGATTCTCTTCAACCACCTCAATATTATTCGTTACATATAAATGATCACCCAAAGAAATTTCACTATCTAAATAAGGGACGTCAAATATTAGCAAATTCCTACTTTGTAAGACTTTATTCCTCCTATGAAAATCAACACTAGAATATTTGATAAGAGAGTAAACATATTTAATAAATCGTCTATTAAAATAGAACATTCTGAATTCCCTATTAATTGTTTGTTGAGTTTCAAAATTAGATTTCCCTAAGTATTTTTCCATTAATATGACATGTTTAGGGTCACAAAAAAAATTTTGCAATTTACACCCCGTATTCTTTTGCGCGCATCTATAAAATTTAAGGTAAGCTTTGGGGAATAAAAACAGAATCAGTGACTCCCCTCCACTGAGCTGCTTTTCTAACCTGTTTGCCTTATTCTATGTTTTCAAAGCTTGCTGTGTAATAAACAAATCGCTCATTTACAACAAAGAGAGGAGTGCGAGTAAAAAACGTTCTCTAAACCCATTTTTAGAAATTAGATTTCTAGAGGTTGTGCAAAACTCAGGTTCCAACACTTTATAAATGAGAGCGACATCGATGACGTTCTGAAAAGGAACGGAAGGACGCTTCCTGTTCTCAAAATAAAGGAGGAATCAGGAATATGGCAGCAACTTATGATTACGGGGCATACACAGCGAATGGAAAAAGTTTGCACTTGAAATGGCTTGAGGCCAATATTGATGAAGTTACTATACGCGATATTGGGCAAAAGACAATTGGTAATTCCTCATACTATGGTGTGAATGGAACATTCTTTGATAATGGTGCTTCCAGTTCAACATACGGATATCTTACAGGTATCGCCATTCAAAATGGAAATGTTGTCCGTGAAGTTGGGGGAACTCAAGACTATAAGACTTACAATTATGGTGGAAGAGGAACTTTAGTAAGACTTGCAAATAATTTAGGTGATGGAACGTTTATTTTTGAAAAAAAATTCTATCAGTTTCCGGTTACTCATAATGGTTATACTGTAAATCAAAGCAACGTCAAATGGGCAATTGGCGGCATCAGTTTGTTCTTGGGAGAAACGCTAACCCAAACCGAATTTAATAGCAGAATGGCAAATGAATTGGCTCCTTCTTACAACAGTAATGTTGCCCGTACTGCTATCGGCTATAAAGGCGGTAATAAAGTCATTCTGTGCGCCATTTTTGATGGTAATGACTTATGGAATAGCAGCAAAGGCTGTACAATTTGGGACGTGCGAACTGTAATGAAAGATAAATTTGGTTGTACAATGGGAGTCAATTTGGATGGTGGAGGTTCTACGCAAATCAGATTCAAGCAAGGTACAACAGATAACTATCATCAAACGGAGGCTAGGGCTGTTTTTAGTATGGTCAGTGTTCCAATGTAAGAAACTTAGGATCATTTCGGAGATAGATAATATTTGATCGTTTTGATAAATATACAAGCGTAAGTTCTCAGATTAGCTTGAAAAGAGAACTTACGCTTTTTAATTCTTGTTGATCCTTTTTTGGGTTTATATGGAACCTTCTCCTCATAATCTGCGTCTAATCGTTAGAAATCCTTTTTCAAAACAGAATAGGATTTTAGATTATTTATTTTTTAGGAGTGATTGGACATGAACATCCGGTTAATGCTCTGCCTTACCATTTTTGCAGCCGCTTTGTCCGGCTGTTTTCAATCTGCATCTCCTGGCGCAAGCACCGCCCCACCAGTTCCATCGCCCAGTCCTGCCATTTTTTCAAGTCCTGCGGTGTCCCCCTCCGGAGAGCCTCAATATTTGCGGATGAATCCTGATGAAAAACGGTTTCCTGTAACGG
This sequence comes from Bacillota bacterium, assembly GCA_023393235.1. Taxonomy (GTDB): domain Bacteria; phylum Bacillota; class Bacilli; order Paenibacillales; family NBRC-103111; genus Paenibacillus_AR. The sequence continues at coordinate 13,258 of JAEWMH010000003.1, forward strand.
ACCGTAATCACATCACCTTTCTCTTTTCCTCAAATCTGGAATTAAACCGGAGTCTTCTGGAGCAAGCTTTACCAAAACAGCTGGTAAGCAATCATCCTGAAAGAACAAGCTTATCCTATACCTTGGAGTGGCAGTCCGGCAAAGAGTTTGCTCTGACGTTCTCGGATTTACTGCCGAGGGAGATTATTCATTTCCAGGTTGATTATCCATCTGTTGATGGGCATAGGCGGATAAATGAAGATATACCCCGTTTATCGAAAGGTGCAGTCCAATACCGGGAGAGCAGCATACCTCCAGCTATTGTTGTAACGGAACTGGAGCCGTTCCAGCACCGATACTTGCCACTAGTCAAACCACACCAGCAATTGGCCATACATGCAGAGACAGGAGTGTCTTACACTCTGGCTTACGATAATGCCGGTTTGTACCTCACAAATCTATCTGACAGCACCTCAAGGTCCTTGCCTTTGCCTGCTGCAGAAGATGGCCTTAGCCTGAAGGATATTCATGGATACCAACCTGTAATCCTGCCCAACATTCTCCATAAGAATAATTTTTATGCTGTTATGTCCCACTCTCAGGTTTTACGGATCAACACCGACACAGGCAAAAGCCAACCCGTTTATTCTTCCGTCAAGCCAATTGTGGGAATGGCTTCTTCTCCCAACGGCAAGCTTATCGGACTTATGGTCCAAGACAAACGGTTTATGTCAGAGGCGGATTTAGTCATCATTGACGAGAAAGGACGGGTTCAGGATACCTTTCCAAAAGCGGCTTATCTTTCCCATAGCGACGGATACATCAATACCTATGCTTTGGAATGGGCGGACGATAACACAGTAAGAGTCAGAACCGAATTTCCGGAGAAACAGGAGCAGGGTTACAAGGAGTTCAATCTTGCTGCACGCTCGATAGAGGCATTACCGGACTTTGAACAGCATCGGAAACTTTTGGAAAAGCTTGCGGAAAAAGAACAGGACCTTTTCCCCGCTTTTTCTCCTGACCAAAGCAGACTGGCTTATGCCACCCGTTCCAACGACGGATTTTTCACGGAAATATGGGCGACGGATTTAACAGGCAGCACAGAACGGTTCGTAGGAATCGGGCAGTTCTTGGGTTGGATATCGGAAACAGCGATAGCATGGGCCGAATATAGCGCCGGGGAACCAGACTTCGGGAGGTAAAGCAAAAATCCGGGAAAGGACTGTAGTCCCCACCCGGTTTTTTATGTCTTGCAGTTTTGCTCTCTTAACGGAACTGGGCATTGTGCAGACGGCTGTAGATGCCATGCTGCTCCAGCAGCTCCTCGTGGGTGCCGGTTTCGGCGATGCCCTCCTCCGTCACCACCACAATCCGGTCTGCGTTCCGGATGGTCGCCAGACGGTGGGCAATCACCAGCGTGGTCCGCCCTTCCGACAGCTCCGCCAGGGATTGCTGAATCGCTGCCTCGGTTTCCGTATCCAAGGCCGAAGTGGCCTCATCCAGAATCAGAATCGGCGGATTCTTCAGGAACATCCGCACGATGGCCAGACGCTGCTTTTGGCCGCCGGACAGCTTCACGCCCCGTTCGCCGATGACCGTCTCCAGCCCTTCCGGCTGGGACTCAATCAGCTCCTCCAGCTTGGCGCGGCGGGCGGCCTCGCGGATATCCGCCTCGGAGGCATCCAGGCGCCCGTAGGCAATATTCTCCCGGATGGTGCCGGAGAAGAGGAACACATCCTGCTGGACGATGCCAATCTGCCTGCGCAGGGAGCTCAGCGTGTAGGAACGGATATCGGTGCCGTCCACCGTAATGCTTCCCTCCTGCGCCTCATAAAAGCGGGGCAGCAGGCTGCACAGCGTGGTTTTGCCTGCACCAGATGGCCCTACAAAAGCTATGGTTTCTCCGGCCCGGATATCCAGATCTACCCGGTTCAAGATCGGGCGCTCCGGATCGTAGCCGAAGGTAACGCCCATAAAGCGGATATCGCCGCGCAGCGTTCCAGCCTCCCGGGCATCCGGCCGGTCCGCCACATCAGGCTCCGTCTCCAGAATTTCCATATACCGCTTAAACCCGGCGATTCCCTTGGGATAGCTTTCGATGATGGTGTTGATTTTCTGGATGGGTCCCAGAAACACATTGGTCAGCAGAATAAACGCCAGGAACTCCCCGTAGCTGATCTCCTTGTGCAGCACAAACCAAGTTCCGCACAGCAGCACGAAAACTGTTACCAGACGCATCAGGATGTAGCTGATGGAGGTATTCCAAGCCATAATTTTGTAAGACAACAGCTTGGTCTGCCGGAAGCGGCCGTTGTTAACGGCGAACATTTGCTTCTCATGGGCTTCGTTGGCAAATGCCTGCACTACCCGGATACCGCCGATGCTGTCCTCCACCCGGGCATTCACTTCCGCCAGCTCCGACATCATGCTGCGGAAGGCACCCATCATTTTTTTGTTGAAGTACAAGGTAAAGCTGAGCAGAAAAGGCACCACCACAAAGGTCAGCAGCGCCAGCTTCCAATTGATGCCGAGCATCAGGAAAAAGGCACCGAGCAGAGTCATCACCGCGATAAACAGGTCCTCGGGGCCGTGATGGGCCATTTCGCCGATTTCCAGCAGGTCGTTGGCGATCCGCGACATGAGGTTGCCTGTTTTGGTGTTGTCGAAGTACCGGAAAGAGAGCTTCTGCAGATGATCGAACATCTTTTTCCGCATGTCCGTTTCGATGTTGATCCCCAGCTTGTGCCCCCAATAGGTTACGATAAAGTGCAGCACCATATTGACCAGATAGATGCCCAGGAGCCCCACGCAGGCCCATACGATCCACTTCCAGTTTTCCGTAGGCAGCAGCTTGTCCACCACCTGATTCACCGCCAGAGGGAACACCAGCTCCAGCAGGGCCACCACTACCGCACAGGTAAAGTCCAGGATGAACAGCTTTTTGTAAGGCCGGTAATAGGCAAAAAATTGACGCAGCACCACATTCCCTCCTGAGAACTTTGCCCTGGGGAGGGCAAAGTTTACTTCGTATGTATCCGTTGGGCTTTGCCGGGAGGCAAAGCTTCCTCCGTATGTATTCGCCGGACTGTGCCGGGGTCAAAGCTTCCTCCGTATGTTTTCGCAGGGCTTTGCCGGGAGGCAAAGCCTGCTTCGGTAGCATCTGCGGGGCTTTGCGGGGAGACAGCTCCCCGGTCCCAAATTCTAACGGCGGTCACAGCCACTATTTGCCCTAAAAAGCCTTTCCGCAAAATCTAACGGCGGCCAGAGCCGCTATTTGCATCAATTGGCCTTGTTTTGGCCTATATCCAGGCGAATAAGGGCGCTCACTTCCGTTAGATTTCCCAACTCCCGCATTTTAGCCAAATAACGGCTTCTGCTTCCGTTAGAATGTTCTCTCCCGGCTTCGCAGGTTGAAACAGGACCGATTAGGCGCCGCCGCACGTGTAATGGGCATGCCAGCCGTCGCGGGCAGCCGCGCCACCCAACTCGGTACGCACGCATACTCGGCTCCACAACCGCCACCCACTCGCCCGCTCGCACACGCGGCTCCACTCCCGCTCCAGCCTCAGCTCTTGGCCTTGGCCAGCAGATACAGAAAATACGGCGCGCCGATCACCGCCACCACAATCCCCGCGGGCACCTCCGCCGGCTGCAGAATCACGCGGCCCAGCGTGTCCGCCGTCAGCAGCAGCAGCGCACCCGACAGCGCAGCCGCGGGAAGCAGCTGCTGGTGGCGTGGCCCGACCAGCGAGCGGGCCAGATGGGGGCAGATCAGCCCCACGAAGCTGATCCCACCGGACACCGCCACACACGCGCCGGCGATGCCCACCGCAGCGGACAACAGCAGCACCCGCTGCCGTCCCGCCGCCACACCCAGGCCGGTGGCGGTATCATCCCCCAGGCTGAGCATATTCAGCACAGGGGCTTTAAACAGGGCAAACGGTACCAGCACCACCAGCCATGGAAGCAGCGTAAACACAAACTTCCAGTTGCTGCCCCAGATAGTTCCGGCCATCCACGTGGCGGCAAATTGATATTTCGCCGGGTCGATCCGCAAGGTCAGCACGATAATTGCCGCATTCAGGCCTGCCGCAACGGCGATGCCCGTCAGAATCAGGCGGGTAGCGGACAACCCCCTGCCCCGTTTATAGGACAGCAGGAAGATGAGAGCCGCCGCCCCGCCCGCTCCAGCAAATGCCAGAAACGGCAGTAAAAACACCGGCGCTGCCGCCGCAGTCGAAAAAAACGCCACAAACACCAGCACGGCCAGGCTGGCTCCCGCATTCACCCCGACCAAACCGGGGTCGGCCAGCGGATTGCGGAATACCGCCTGAAACACACACCCGGCTACAGCGAGCCCTGCCCCCACCAGTACGGCAATTACCATACGGGGCAAACGGAAGTCAAACAAGATCAAGGCCTGCTTCTCCGTGCCCTGGCCCAAAAGGGTTTTGAGCACATCCAGGGGAGGCATCCGGGTTTGCCCGGCGTTCAGACTGATGGCGAAGACCACCAGCACCAGTCCCGCCAAAATGCCGCTTACCGCCATAGCCCGTCCAAGGCGACGCCTTTGCCCTTCATATAAGGAAGCTGTTTTGCCTCCTCCGTCGTTCAACACCTTCATGCTATTCCCCTCCCGTCTCTACGGGTCAGGTACAGGAAGAAGGGCACACCTAGCAAGGCAATAATGGCCCCTACTGGCGTTTCCACCGGGGGGTTCACCATGCGCGCCGCCAAATCGGCAAGAGTCATAAGCAAACTCCCCAGCACCGCCGAACAGGGGATCACCCAGCGGTAATCCACCCCAACCAGCGCACGGGTCACATGGGGCACTATCAAACCGATGAAGCTTACCGCCCCCGCCACAGAGACGGATGCACCGGCCAGCACAATCACAATCACCGCAGCTGCCGCCTTCACCAACAGAGTCCGCTGGCCTAAGCCCGTCGCCACGTCATCGCCCAAGCTGAGCAGCGTGACGGACTTGGACAGCAGAAGAGCACCCACCAATGCTGCCCCCATCCAAGGGAGCATGGTGTCCACCTGCAGCCACTTGATGCCCGCAACCCCGCCTGCAAACCAGAAAGCCAGATCCTGCCCGATCCTATAATAGAGAGCAATGCCCTCACTTAACGCAGCCAGAAGAGCGCTGACAGCGGCTCCTGCCAGCACCAGCCGGATGGGTGTCATACCACCCCGCCCCGCTGAGCTTAGCCCAAAAACCGTGCCTGCACCCAGCCCCGCTCCCATAAAAGCATACAGGATCATGTACATAAAAGGAAGTCCCGGAAACATTGCCATACAAATGGCCATCGCCAGTCCGGCTCCCGCGTTCAGCCCCAGAAGACCCGAATCCGCCATGGGATTGCGGGTTACTCCCTGCATGATCGCCCCCGCCACCGCCAAGGATGCTCCCACCAATGCCGCACCCAACACACGGGGAAGCCGGATTTCATGAATAATTTGGTGCTGGGACAAATCAGGATTGTAATGCAATACCGCTTCCCAAACGGTGCTCCAGGCAATATCCGCCACGCCGAAGGAAATGGAGGCCCCCATTCCCAACAGCAAAACGGCAAGGCCTGCCGTTAGAATCAAAGAGGCGGCCCATGGCCTTGACCGCAAGGCGGCGGCGTTTGCCGGTTCATGGGCTGTGTTTTGTGCCACTGACATACTGGTCTTCCTTTCCAATAACTAATAATGAATATCATTATCATTATAATAGAAGGTTCCCGGAACACCAAGCGTAATTTCATTTCATCATAAAAACGCCGCCTGCTTCCCGGAGGAAACAAGCAGCGCGCTTTATCATCCTATTATAATTCCATAAATCACAGACCTTACGCCGTGACCTCCTCTTCACTCTCCACCGGAGCCTGCGGCACAGCCACATTCAGGATGGTCACCACTACCTCTTCAGGGGGCAGCAGCGTCTTCACGCCCTCCGGCAGCTGAATATCCTCTACCAGCAAAGCCCTTCCCTGACGCAGCGGCTCCGGGTCTACCTGAAGCACCGCCGGAATCTGATCCGGCAGACACATAACCTCCAGCTCGTAATGGAGGAACTGCACCTCCAGCTCCTTATCCTCGGGGGTTACCATCAGCTCCAGCGGCACACTCACCCGGACCGGCTCATTGCGGGTCACCTGGTGGAAAGCCAAGGATAGGATCCTGCGGCTGAAGCTGTCCCGCTGGATTTCCCGGATAACGGCGGTATCTCGGAACTCCCCCTGAACCTCCAGCTCAATTAGAGTATTGGGGCGTGTGCTCAAAATCTGCTGTACCTCTTTTTCATTAACCGTAATCGGGGTGCCGGAAAATTTCTTGCCGTACACTACAGCGGGAACGCGGCCTGCCTTACGCAATTCGGATTTGGCCGATTTCGTGAATGTGCTGCGCGGTTCTGCCTGAAGCTTGACGAACATAAACTTGTCCTCCCGTCATACAAGATTCGCTGCCTCTTTTCCGCATACCTTATAAATCTGGAAAAGTGCACCTGTTTCTATTATAACACCAGGAGGGAAAACAGAATCTTCGCTGAACCGGAGCTATCGGCGGATACCCGGGTCTGAGAGGGCTCTTGTCCCCTTATCCGGATGTACCGGGTAAATTTGCCGGGTTTCCTTCTGCTTCCACCCGGATCCTCCCTTTTTGCAAAATTATCCATCCCTTATCCGGCCTTCGCCCCGACAGAAGCTTCATAGATTTCCTTCCATTTTGGCTCCGCCAAAATGCGAAGCCTTCATCCTTTATCCGGCCCCCGGCCCGGACCAAGGGATGAAGGATTGAATCCGCTCTCCAAACCCGTTATGATTAGGTAAAATCCACTAACGAGGTAACGCGCATGTCCAACAACAGGTCCTCCTGGAGCAAGGCCCGGCTTGGGGGTACAGTGGCTCTGGCAGCCATTCTGGGATTTTTGCTGTTTTACCCGCTCCCCTATTTCGTGAAAACACCGGGGTCGGCGGAGGCAGTGAAAACCAGGGTCAGTGTGGAGGGCTCGGATTGGCAGGAAAAAGGGGATTTTCTCTTTACTACCGTCCTCCAGCATATTAAACCGAGTATTCTGGAATATGCCTTTGTCAGGGTGAAGGAGAAATATACGGAAACCGTTCCTGTGGAGCAGGCCATCGGGAACGTCTCCGATGTTGACGCGTATAACCAATTAACGGAATGGATGCGTGTGGACTCGGAGGCCAGCGCCGTGATGGCGGCTTATGACTATTTGAACAAACCTCTTCAAGTGGAGGAAACCGGCGTTATCATCCGCTCCTTCCTGAAGGATACCCTGGCCTCCCGCAAGCTTCATGAAGGCGATATTGTTACAGGCATTGAAGGCAAAGCGATTCGCAACTCCGAGGAGCTGGCGCTTCAACTGAAGAACCGCAAGCCGGGGGATGCAGTGAAGGTCCAGATTCAACGGGGCAAAAAAACGCTGGAGGAAACCGTGACCCTTGTGAAGCTGGATGACAGCGGCGGAGCCTCCCGGGCGGGCATCGGGTTTTATTTCTCTCCGGTAAGGAAAGCGCTCCCCGACATTCCCGTGAAATTCAAGCTGGATGACATCGGCGGCCCCTCCGCCGGTCTGATGCTGACGCTGGACATTGTGTCCAAGCTGGAGCAAAAGGATTACACCCGGGGGCTCAAAATAGCCGGAACGGGCACCATTGATGCCAAGGGCAATGTGGGACAGATCGGAGGCATCCGTTACAAGCTGGTGGCCGCCAGCCGGGAAGGCGCAGCCTACTTCCTGTGTCCCAAGGATGTGCTGGCAACCGACGGCAACCAGAAGGAGGCCGAGGCTTTTCTTCAAGGCTATTCCACCAAAATGAAACTGGTCCCCGTCGCCACGCTGAAGGAAGCGGCTGCTTTCCTGGCCGGGCTGCCGGACCAAGGTTAACTACATGTCAGGAGGATCTAGAAGAGCATGATGGACACAAAAAAGGCGTACGCAACGCTGGGTTTGGATGAAAATGCCACAGACGAGGAAGTAGAGAAACGGTACACGGTGCTCCTGCTCCGCAGCAAGAAGCAGACAGGAGGACTAGAGCCCGGTTCTCCTTCTATGGATGAGATTACCAAAGCCTATAACTTCATTAAAGGCATTGCCATTGAGGAAGAGATCCGCAAGAAGGAGCCGAAGAACAAAACCTTCGGGAAAATCGAGTATGTGTACGAATATTACCGTTGGCATATTATCGGGACCATCGCCGCGGTGCTTATCGTATTTTTCACTGCCTCCAGTATTATTGAGAACCGCAGTGAGGAAAAAAGAATCGAACGTGCGGATTTGAAGGTGACTTTTTTCACGGACTATCAGATCCAGGGGGAGCTGGACAGCTTCGAGGTGAAAACCCTGGAGAAGATGACCGACTGGAAGGATATCCATATCGTCAACCAATATTCGCCCACGGATCCCAAGGATGAATATGGCATGGCCATGATGCAAAAAGCGATTATCTCCATGGCTGCGGATAAGGCGGATATCTACATTATGGATAAAACCAATTACGCCAGGTTCAGCAAACAAGGTGCGTTCCTCCGCCTGGATGACATTCCCGCGTTGACATCCGTTCCCCAGGAAAAAAGGCGCACCGGCGAAACCGATACAGGTGAGACGGTCTGGTCGGGCATCGACGTCTCCAACCACCCGGCCATTAAGGAGTTAAAGCTGCCCGATGTGGAAAAAATCGCCCTAATCCGGGTGAATGCCAACAAAAAGGACAATGCCGTCAAGGTGCTGGAGTGGCTATCCCAGTAAGACTCCGGCCTGGAATAGTAAGATTCTGCCCAGCAGCCCCGCCATAACAGGCGGGGTTCTTATTTTTTGGGAGCCGTTCTATATGAATGGGCGGAAGGGTTCCTGCACAGGCTAACATGGAGGTGAATGGAATTGCGCACAGCCCGGTTAATATCAGCCGATATGAAGGGTTTCCTGACCCGTTTGCGGAAGCGGGAACTCCCATTAATCCTTTTTGCCGTGAGCTTGTTTTTAGTGCTTTTATGGGATATACCGTCCGCCAATGCCGATCCTGTCCAGGATGCCGCGCGATTGGATCAGACGGCACAGACGGCCCCCCTAACCCCCATTGTGGGAGAGGAAGAGCTGTATCTGGCTATCCACAAAAAGAGGCATCAGCTTCAGGTTGTGATGAACGGTCAGGTGCTGTACACCTTCCCGGTTGCCACAGGACGCGGAGATCTCACGCCGGAGGGGGAATTCCGGATCGTGACGAAGGTTCACAAGCCTTATTATATGCGAAAAAAAATTGCCGGCGGCCATCCTGACAATCCGCTGGGTACCCGCTGGATGGGCTTAAGCATAGACGGCGGTTATAAGTACGGCATTCACGGCACTAACCGGCCCTGGTCCATCGGTTTGTCCGCCAGCTCCGGGTGCATCCGCATGCGCAACAAGGATGTGGAATACCTGTACCGGCATATCCCGCTGAAAACCCGTGTTTTGATTACGGATGACTGAAAGGATTCGTGGTATGAAAAAGGGGTTCCTACAGCCGTGGAAACGGCTCTCTGTACATATTTCCATAGCGGCTGCACTCTTGGGAGTGCCGTCTCCCGCTGCGGCAGCTCCCCAGCCCGGCGGAATTCCAGTGCCCGTCCAACCCGCCGCCTCGGAAAAGGCGCTTGCCCAAAGCGCTGATTTGATTGTGGAGGGGCATCTGGAGGACGGGCAGGAAAACTACCCTACCGGACAGGAAATCTCCGGCAGACGGATCGTCCATTATGTCCAGCGGATTCGCGTACATGCCGTGTGGAAAGGTTCCGCGGCTTCTCCCGTTAAGCTGCTAACCTCTGGTGTGGAGCCTCTGCCGGATGCCGCGGACCCTCTGAACAAAACCTATACCGGACCTCTGGAAGCAGGTGATTACGTCTTTTTCCTGCGGAAAGCCGGTGGCACGGATTATTATACCTTGAACGGCTTATGGCAGGGACTCTATCTGGTTTATAACGGAAAGTCCGTAGCCCTGGTGGCCAACGGCGGCTTTGCCGCCTTCGATCAATTAAGCCTGGCGCAATTCCAAGGCAAGGTCAAAACCCTGTCCCAGCCTTAACCCTCCGGTTGATCCGGAGGTTTTTTTTATCCTTTTTTTTCATGAAATATACATAGTCGCCAACAATCGAGCCGGACGGAAGACGCTATAATGGAAGAAGCATTCGATTGAGAAGGAGAGCCAACATGTACACGATACTTGAAAAGCGCAAGCTGAACGATGCTGTCGAGCTTCTGGTTGTGCATGCCCCGTATGTGGCGCGCAAATGCGAGCCCGGGCAATTTGTGATGGTCCGGGTAGAGGAAGGCGGAGAGCGCATTCCCCTGACTATTGCGGATTATAACCGGCAGCAGCAGTCGGTAACCATTATTTATCAAATCGTCGGCTATTCCACTACCCGGTTGGCGGAAAAGGCCGTTGGCGAAAGCATCTCGGATTTCGCCGGACCGCTGGGACGCCCGGCAGATATCCATCCCGGCAAGAAGCGGATTCTCGGCATCGGCGGCGGTGTAGGTGCGGCGCCTCTGTACCCCCAGCTCCGCAAGTGGAAGGAAACCGGAGCCGAGGTGGACGTGATTTTGGGAGGAAGAAGCAAGGATCTGATTATCCTGGAGCAGGAATTCGAGGCCTTCTGCGGCCAGCTTTATATGGCAACCAACGACGGCTCCTGCGGCATCCAGGGTTTTGTGACGGATATTCTGAAGCAGCTTTTACATAACGGCCACGTCTATGACGAGGTCATCGCCATCGGTCCTCTGCCCATGATGAAGGCGGTAGTGGACATTACCAAACCTTTGGGGATTCCCACCGGGGTATCTCTCAATCCCATCATGATCGACGGCACGGGCATGTGCGGCGGCTGCCGGGTCACTGTAGGTGAGGAAACCCGGTTTGCCTGTGTGGACGGTCCGGATTTTGACGGTCTTCTGGTGGACTTCGACGAATGTATACGCAGACAGGGCATGTACAAGGAAATGGAAGCCCATGCCTGCCGTATCGGAAGAGGAGCGTGAGGGAGAATGCCTAGAGCGAACATGAGCCCGGTGAAGGTAGCCATGCCTGAGCAGCCGCCTCTGGTGCGGGGACGCAATTTCCTGGAGGTGGCCCTGGGGTATACGCCCGAACAGGCGATGGAGGAAGCAACCCGCTGTCTGCAATGCAAGAATAAGCCGTGTGTGAACGCCTGTCCGGTGAACGTGCCTATCCCCGATTTCATCGGCGAAATCGCCGCGGGGAATTTCGAAAGCGCCTACCGGATCATCAAGCAGGAGAATAATCTGCCTGCCGTATGCGGCCGGGTGTGCCCCCAGGAATCCCAATGCGAAGGAAGCTGCATCCGCGGCAAAAAAGCCGAACCCGTGGGTATCGGCCGCTTAGAGCGGTTCGCAGCCGACTACGGCATGGTCCACAAGCTGCCGGAGGAGCCTGCACAACCTGCCAATGGCAGCAAGGTAGCGGTTGTCGGCGGTGGTCCCGCAGGTTTGACCTGCGCAGGGGATCTGGCCAAGCTGGGTTATGAGGTTACGCTGTTCGAAGCTCTCCATGCCTTAGGCGGTGTGCTGATGTACGGCATTCCCGAGTTCCGCCTGCCCAAGTCCCTGGTGGAGGAGGAAATCGAGAAGGTGGTCAGCCTCGGCGTCAAAATCGAGCGCAACGTGGTGGTGGGCCGTTCCATTACCGTAGATGAGCTGTTCGAGCACGGCTTCCAGGCCGTATTCGTGGGCAGCGGCGCAGGACTGCCGCGGTTTATGCGCATTGACGGCGAAAACTTAAATGGCGTGTATTCCGCCAATGAGTTTTTGACCCGCGTCAATCTGATGAAGGCCTATGACTTCCCCAACAGCCCAACACCGGTCCGCATCGGCAAAAAGGTGGCTGTGGTGGGCGGCGGCAATGTGGCCATGGATGCAGCGCGCACCGCTTTGCGGCTGGGCGCCGAGGAGGTTTCCATCGTGTACCGCAGAGGCATGGATGAGCTTCCCGCCCGCCGGGAGGAAATCCATCATGCCCAAGAGGAAGGCATTCAGTTCAAGCTGTTGGTCAACCCGGTCCGGATCACCGGTGAAAACGGCTGGGTTACCGGTATGGAATGTGTGGAGATGGAGCTGGGCGAACCCGATGCCAGCGGACGCCGCAGCCCTGTGGAGAAGGCAGACAGCATCTTCGGTATGGAGCTGGATACGGTGATCATCGCCATCGGCCAAAGCCCCAACCCGCTGATCCGTTCCACCACTCCGGGCCTTTCCACCCAACGCTGGGGCGGAATTATCGTGGAGGAAGCCACAATGGAAACCAGTAAACCCCGGGTGTATGCGGGCGGTGATGTGGTGACGGGTGCGGCAACGGTCATTCTCGCCATGGGCGCAGGCAAAAAAGCCGCCGCGGCCATCCACCAAACCCTTCAAGGGGCGTAAACAAAAAATTAATAATCTGAATTGATTAAATATTTTTACACGGCCTATCCATTTGTGTTATAGTCTACTCAAAACGATAGCTCATGGAAAGGTCGTGACGCGTAATGATCGTTCTTGATGTAGTAGTGAATGGCGTGCGGATCGACACCGTAAGGCCTGCCAACCAGCGTCCCAGGGAAATGTACTGGATGATGGTGGATCTGCTCCAAACCCTCCGCAGCACTTACGGGGACAATGTGTCCCTGCACCGCAGGATGGAGTATCTGGGCTAACCGCCCGCCTGTTCCGAACAACAATTACATGTACCAAATAGCGTCAAATAGCCTGTTTGCGGAAAAGAGTCTTTTTCCGTAAACAGGCTTTTACATGGTTATATCACGGACTTGCCAATCCGTGCTACTGAGGGCGCGCTTGCCCTAACGGAACTCAGCGCCCCTTAGACGGCCGACAGCAGCTTTTCTGAATGTTAACGGAACTGAGAAGCCGTTAGCTGCCCTATTCGCTTCACTTTCCGGCTTTTTCAGCCTCTAACGGCCGCAGAGTTCCGTTAAAATTTGGATTCTGGCGAATTCCCTTCTAAGGGCCGGAGAGTTCCGTTAGCCGAGCACGGTCTATCCTACCTTTGACTCCGGCGTCTTAACCGGCGGGTCAGTACGGCGAAATACACAAAACCGGCCACAAATCCGCCCAGATGGGCAAAGATGTTCACATTGGGGATAATCAAAGAGGTGATTCCCCCCATTACCACAATCGCAATTACCGTGGAACGGGTTCCTTCATCCAGCACATGCCGGTGGAAAATTGCCAAATACACATACGCGGCGTAAACCCCATAGATGGCGCCGGACGCCCCCGCAGCGATAAAGGGGGGTTCGGTGAAGAGCATACTGAAGGCATTGCCTACCAGGCCTGAAAGCAGGAAAAACCCCGCGTAATGGAATTTCCCCAGAAGCCGCTCCAAGGGAGGAGCGAAAACATAGATGGCAAAGGCATTAAACAGCACATGGGAAAAGCCGATGTGCAAAAACATGGAGTTTATGTATCTCCACCATTCATGGGTTTCGCCGCTGTTGCTGTACAGGGCGCCGAAATTCAACAGCGTGATGGCATCCAGGGAGCTCCCCGTGATCTCCATAGCCGCGAACAGCACCGCGATAATCGCCAGAATGGCACTGGTTACCGGGTAAAGCTGCAGGTATTGCTTGAATGTCTCTCTACGGAGAAAAATCATCCGCTTTTGTCCCCTTCCTACAAATGCTCCAGAATAATTCCCGCCGTCTCTTCAATCGCCTTGTCCGAGACGTTGATGGTCAGACAGCCCAGCTGCTCCATCAGCTTTTTGGCATAATTCAGCTCAAAGGTAATCCGCTCCATATTGGCGTATTTGGCTCCGGCCGTCAGCCCCAGGGCCCGCAAACGCTCCACACGGATTTTCAGCATCTTCTCGGGGTCCATGATCAGCCCGGCGATTTTGCCCGGAGGAATCCGGAACAGCTCCGCCGCCGGCTTCACCTCGGGAATCAAGGGCAGGTTGGCCACCTTGTAGCCCTTATGCGCCAGAAACATGCTGAGTGGTGTTTTGGAGGTCCGCGATACGCCAATGAGCACGATGTCGGCATTCAGCAGCGCCCGGGGATCGCGGCCGTCATCACAGCTGACCGTAAATTCGATGGCCTCCACCCGTCTGAAATAATCATCGTCCATCTGGTGCAGCATACCCGGCTTGCGTGTAGGCGAACCGTCGAAGGATTCGATAAAGGCCTGCATCATCGGCCCCATCACATCCACCGTACGGACGCCAAGCCGCAGGCTCTCCTCCCGGATCAGCTCCCGCAGGTCCGGCTGAACCAGGGTATAGGCGATCATGCCGCCGTTTGCGGCCACCTCGCCGACAATATCACGGATTTCCGCTTCCGTCAGCACATGGCTGTACCGTTTGATTTTGGCATTGCGAAGGTCAAACTGGCGGATTGTGGCTTTCACCACCGCTTCGGCGGTTTCGCCCACAGAATCCGAACAGATCGTGATAATAGGCTGTTTGTTGAGTCCAGTCAAGGGCGCTACCTCCTTATCGCAGTATTCTACTCTATTTTCAAATGGTAACATATGTTGAGCGCAGTTTCCAACGGCTGCCCCCCGGTTGGCGGCGGATGGGTCCGTCCGGTCAGCACTGCCTCCTTTTGTGTTTTCATTAGATAAAAAAAATCCCGCTTCTATCGGCCGGATGACCGTAATGGCGGGATGTGGTATGAGATTCGGGTTCTTACAGCTTTTCGATTTTGGCGTCCTTCTTCAGGTTCTCCAGCCATTCAGCGCCTTTGGTTTGCACCTCTTCGCTGACCATGTTCTTCTTCACATCTTCCTTCTGCTTGTCGAAGTTGGCTTGAACCGCTTCCTTCTTGTCCATCACCTTAATGATATGGAAGCCGAAGGAGGATTGGACTACGCCGCTCATTTCACCCTTATTCAGCTTAAATGCAGCGTCCTCGAAGGCTTGATCCAGCCCTTGTCCGCGGGAGATAAAGCTGCCCAGGGAGCCGCCGTTATCCTTGCTGCCCGGATCGGTGGACTTTTCCTTGGCCACGGTGGCAAAATCCGCTCCACCCTTCAGATCGGCAAGGATTTTATCGGCATCCTCCTTCTTCTCCACCAGGATGTGGGAGATCATAAGCTGCTCCGGAGTGTTGTATTGCTCCGCATTTTTGTCGAAGTATTCCTTTAGCTTGGCGTCGGACAGATCCATCTTGGATTCGAAGATCTTGCTGATCTCCTGGTTCTTGCGGATCTCGGCCTTGAGGGAATCCAGGGTGAAGCCGCTTTGCTCCATGGCACTGTTGAACTGGGCCTCATCCGGGAATTGGGTCTTGATCTGAGCCAGCTCCGCCTCAATGGCCGCTTCATCTACCTTCACCTTGGCCTTGTCCACTTCCTGGGTAACCAGCTTCTCCGAAATCAGGCTGTCCAAAGTCGTCGCGCCGCCCTGCTTGTACATGGCGTCGTAGAGCTCCTGCTTGGTCACCTTCTCGCCGTTTACGGTAGCGGCTGCACCGCTGACACCGGCTTTGCCTGTTTGGCCCAGGTACAGAACCACTGCCAAAGCGGCTAATGTGATGGCGAACAGGAACCAGGGCAAGGGATTGGCCTTGGCGGGAGCGGCTGCGGCAACAGCGGTTGCCTCGGCTCTCTCTTCAACAGCTTCATCCGCGAAGGCTTCCGGTCCGAACTCGTCCCCTTCGGTTGGGATAGCTTGGTCATGATCAGCCCGCTCGGCGGTTTGGTTCTCTTCCGGAGTGCTTCCGGCTTGATCGCCATGCTGCTCCAAACCGTCGTTTTTTCTGTTGTTGTCTTCCATTATTTTCGTGTCCCCCTATTGTCCCATTCATGGATAGCAGCGTTTTGCCGCACTTCTAGTACTATACCATTTTTCGACGGCGGAAACCATGCTTTATCCATCCACCCTGAAAAAAGATACCAATTTTTGCAGCTCATCCGCCATCTGGGAAAGCTGCTGCGCTCCGGCCGCAACCTCCTCCATGGAAGCGTTTTGCTCCTGGGCCGCCGCGGCCACATTCTGGGACTGGCCCGCCGCCTCTGCGGAGATAGCGGAAATTTGCTCCACCGCCGCAGCCAGACCGTCCATGCGGATGGAAACGTCGGCAGAGGCGTCGGCGGCTGTTCGGCAATGCTCTGCAGCGGCTTCCACTGCCTCCAGAATATCCCGGAAGGAGGTGCTGGCAGTAAAGGCCAGCTCCATACCGGCGGCAACCGCCGCCACTTCCTCCCGGGTTGCGGCTGCGGCCTGGGCGATCTCCCCTTTGATCTCGCTGATCAACGCGCCAATTTCCTCGGAAGCACTGCCGGTCTGCAGCGCCAGCTTCTTCACCTCGGCGGCCACCACAGCGAAGCCCTTGCCCTGCTCTCCCGCCCGTGCTGCTTCAATGCCCGCATTCAAGGCCAGAATATTGGTCTGGGAAGCGATGGCTGTGATCAGTCCGAGAATTTCGCCGATGGCACCGGATTTCTCCTCCAGAAGCCTCACTGTTTTTTCGATGCCCATGATCTTTTCCTTGATCAGGGTCATATTATCCATGGTCTCCACCATGGCCTTGGTGCCCTGCTCAGCCGTTGCGGCCGCTTGGGCAGAGGCTTGGGCAGCGGACTCCGAGCCTTGGCTGATTTTCGCTACACTGTCGTTGGCTGACCGGGTCAGCTGGCTAATTTCGTCAATGATGCCGGATTGATGCTGGGCCCCCTCCGCCACCTCCTGGATAGAATGGGCGATATGCTCGGCGACCCGGCTGGTTTCCCCGCTGCCTGCCAAAAGCTCCTCCCCTGTGGCTGCGACCTGCAGAGAGGAAGAGGATACATGGCTGATCAATCCCCGGAGCTGTTCCTTCATAACGGAGAAATGCTCCGCCAGACGCCCCACCTCATCGCGGTTCTTGATCCGCAGCTCTGCAAGCTGCAGATTCCCGCCCGCCATCTCCTCCACCTGGCCGGTGATCTGCCGAATGGGCTTGGCAATATGCCTGGCATACCATGCTGCCCCCGCAGACCCAACCACAGTAAACAACGCCAGTACAATCAGCATCATGTCCCCGATTTTATTGGAACCGGCATTAAAATCCACCAAATAAGATCCTGCTGCCACAACCCAGCCCCAATGGGGCTCGCTTCTGGAATAGGTCACCTTTGGGGCGGCCTCCTCCTTGCCGGGAAGGGGATTACTGTAATAAGTAAATCCGCCTTCCCCTTCACCTGTGCGGATAATGTCCTGTATGTACAAATTGCCGTCGGAATCCTTGGAGTCCCACAGATTTTCGCCTTCCCGGTTGGGATGCATCACATCCATGCCTTTGGCATCTATCGCAAATGCGTAGCCGTGCTCTCCGATTTTATTGGCAATCTCCCTTGTTTTCCCGTCGGCCTTCATCGGCCCCACTGTCCGGACCCGCACCTGCTCCTGAGCTTCCTCCAATGTTACTGCACCCTTGTCCACCATGCTTTGGTAGGCATCGATCAGTTGGATAGTCATATCCACATTCTGCTTCAAGGAGGCTTCACCCAGCTTGTCCATCTCCGACTTAGCCGTATTATAGCCGATATAACCAATTGTAAGGCCAGGAGTGACCAAAAGCAGCACACAAACCAGAATGGTCTTCCATTGCAGGCTGAACCGGAAACGGCGCCCGCTACGTCCGGACTTTCCCAGTAATTTCATAATAACCCTCCAGCTCCAATTAAAAATCTATTTTAGACCATCATATCAGAAAAGAGTGAATTTTGTCATAAAATGTTCCTTCTCCTAACGAAGAAATATAAAAAGCTCCTTATCCGGTTTGCTGGCGGATGGAGCTTCAGGGTTTAGGGTTATTGAATGGCGTTAACATACAGAGAAGCAGCGGAAGATAGGTTTCCTCTGCATTAAAGGAAATTAGACTTCCGCTATCCGGCATTATGACACCTTCCGGCATAAATAACGGACACCTGCCTTCCGCTAGCGGGATGAACACAGCGTTCCTTGCTCCAGCCTCTGCCTCATCCCTATGACTTCACTTCCAGCTGTCTGACCTCCGTTTGATGGGCGGTACTGGTAATCACATGGATGGACACCTCATAAAACCCCGCTTCCTTGAAGGTATAAGAACCCGCGAAGCGGTTCTCTCCTTTGTTCTCTCCCTTGATCTCCAGCTCCAGCGTAGAATCCTTCTTCTTCAGGTCAAAATAGACCTCCGCCCGTTTCGACAGCTTCTCCCGGCCGTTCACCTTCACCTCCAGCGTAACCGCCGAGCCGAGCCGGGGAACCGCCGGGTCCGCCGAAAAATCGATGGTGTACGGATTCAAATCCACTCCCGGCGCAGGAGCCGCTGTAGTGCCGCAACCGGCCATAAGGGCCAGCAGCCCCCCAATCCCCGCCACCAGCAGCAGATGCCTAAAAGCTCCACCAAACCTCCACTTTTTCATGTGAATATCCCCCTCAGAATAACTTGGTCCATGCCGCAGGCCGGGTAAGTTATGATAGCCTCGAAATCGGCACAGCCGATTTGAGGGCAGCCCCTCAGAATAACTTGGTCCACGCAGCAGGCCGGATAAGTTATGACAGCCTCGAAATCGGCAGAGCCGATTTGAGGGCAGCCCCTCAGAATAACTTGGTCCATGCCGCAGGCCGGATAAGTTATGACAGCCTCGAAATCGGCACAGCGATGCCCAACCGGACTTGTTACGGAACTGACAGGCCCTTAGACGAGCAAAATGCATCTTTTGGAGAAATAACGGAACTCACACGACCTTACGCCGCTTTTCCCCCATAAACGCATCTGTTTTCCCTCCTAAGAGACGTATAGTTCCGTTACCCGCAGAAACAGCGAATTTTCAGCCTTTAACGGTCGCTGAGTTCCGTTAGTCAACATGCCCGGATTAAAACTTGATCCCCACCGTTTCTACTCGGCCCGCTTATCCAGCTCACGCAGCGAATGGGCGAACGCCTTGGAGAGCCCGTTCTCGCCGTACCGGCTGCGGAACTCCTCCATGGGTGCGGCCATGCTGACTTTCCCCTCATGAAGGAGGATGGCGTGGTCCGCCGTCCATTCCGCCGTCTCCAGCTGATGCGTGGAAAACACCACCGACTGCCCTTGAACCTTGCGCCGGTTGATCAGCTCCGCCAAGGCCTGCAGCCAATAGGGGTCCAGCCCGTTGGTAGGCTCATCCAGCACCAGAAGCTCCGGTTCCCCCAGCAGGGCTTGGCCAAACAGCAGCCGCTGGCGCATCCCTTTGGAGAAGGTGGACACCTTGGCATGGCGCACAGAGGTCAGTCCTACCTCTTCCAGTACCGCTTCCACCCGTTTCCGGGCAGCCGGCCCCCGCAGGGCAGCGTAAAACTCCAGCGTCTCCCCGGCAGTCAATGCTTGGCCGAATTGAAAGTCATCCGGCATATATCCGATCAGAGCGGAGCAGCCAGGCCGGTCCTCCTTCCAGGTTCGGCCGGCCAGACGCACCGTTCCGGCAGTAGGCTCCGTAATGCCGGCGATCATCCCCAGAACGGTACTTTTGCCCGCACCGTTGCCGCCGCACAGCGCCAGCACCTGACCGGCAGGCAGCTGGTAATCCACAGGCTGGACCACCGTCCGGCCGCGGATATCCTTTTTGACCCCGTCCAGCTCCAATACCGTCATTCGTACCGTCTCCTCTCCCAGATCAGAGTGCCGGCCAGCAACGTACAAGCGGTCCACGCCAACCCGGCTCCGGCAAAACCCGCCAGCCCCCCGGCCCCCTGCATCCATCCGATCCAGCCCGCGTATTCAGGGCCGAAGCTTGCGCCGCCGCCCATCCGTGTCACCATAAAAATCCGCACCATTTCCGCCGGGTTCAGGAAGGACAGCACCTGCAGAGCCGGCTTAATGGCCGGGTACGGCAGAAAACCAAGCACAGCGATTAGTAACGTCGGCCAAGCCAGCACCAGCACAAACCAAATGCCCACGCTGATTGTCAAGGCATGCCACCGACCCTTGGCAAGCGTGCCTGCAAATACGGCCACCCCCAAAAAGATAAACACCAGTGCCAGGGACGAAAAATAAAAAAACGCCAGCAAGGACAGTGAAAAATTCCTGCCAAGGATGCCTCCGATCAGACCGGACAATCCAAAACCCGCACCCACCACGGTGAACATCACAAGACACAAACCAACATATTTCCCGAGCAATAATTGCCAGCCGGACAAGGAATACACGGATAACAGCCGCCACCCGCCCTCCTCCTTCTCCGCAGTTACCGCAAAAGAACCCAGCAGCAGGGTCATCAGAGGTAACAAATACAAAATCAGATTCAGCAGGCTGCCCGTACCGTGGGTATACCCCTCCAGCCCCGAATGGGACTGGATGAGGACAATCGCCAGCGTAAAGCAGGCGAACAGCACCATAAAGGAATATGCCCACGGATTGCGCATCCCCAGCTTGATCTCACGCAGGGCGATAATCAGCCATTTCATCTTTGTCGCACTTCCCTTGCCGTTGATCTTGTCGGAGCTTTCCCGGAATACGGCTTACATGCCGCCGTGGCCGCCTCCCATGGAATGGGCCCAATCGTGGCTGTCCAGCTCCTTGGCAGTCATCTTCTTCCCTGCGCCCGCTTCTTTAATAAACTTGTCCGCATCCGCTTCCTTGGCAAAGGACACCACCCCGAAGCTCATGGGCGTTTTGATGCCTTTGTCATAGACATATACCGCCTGGTCCAGGTTAATCCACTCTTTGGTGTAATAATCCCGGACGAATGCAGCCCCTACCTTATCCCTGCCGTTTTTGTTCAGCCATACGTACAAATCTCCTAGATCATCGAACTTCAGCGGCTTCTGATCCTTCAAAATAATCTGTGTGGCGTATTGGTCATCCTTGATCAGCATCTGGCAAACTTCACATTTGTCTACACCCTCGTTAATGGCAACCGCCTTATACTCCGTTTTGCCGCAGGCAGAAAGCACCGCCAGGGCCAATACCAGAACCATCAAAACCAGTACCGGTTGTTTCTTCATTGCGCTTTTCCTCCTTTAATAAAAATCAAACCGCTGGCCGCCAGCAAGAGCGCCCCGCAAAGAATGGAAGCCCATCTGCCGCCAGCCGCAGGATCAGCCGGTTCAGCAGCGGCCCGCGGTTTCATCAGCGGTGCCTGATCCATCAGATCCTCCCGGCTGCCCGAACCGAACAGCCCCTCCAGAAACAGCATACCCGGCGCCCCGAAAAACAGCTGGTAGGCAGGCGTTTCATCTGTCAAGCTGAGGAAGAAGGAGTTGCTCCGGTAGGGCAAATCACTGATGCCGTCCCCTTGCAGATCCAAACCGCCATGATCATCCCAAAAATTATGCTCGATGATGTTCCCCGCTTCCGCTACCGCCTGGGCCTGAATCACATTGGCCACAAAATCATTGCCGGTGAGCCGGTTGCCCTCCGCATCGGTCATTTGAATCCCCAAAAAATTGCGCAGAAACCGGTTGTTCTTGATGGTGGTGTCCCGCAGGGTTTGGGCATAGATGCCCAACCGGTTGCCCTCCACACGGTTATTCTCCAACAGCACCCGCTTCACGTCGAACAGCAGAATGCCCTGGGCGGTGGCATTGGCGCTTTGTTTGGCAAAATCATTCCCCGTGACCTGCGCCCCTTCATCCGCCATAATCATGGCTCCGGTCACATTGCGGCTGCCCGTATTGCCGGTGACTGCCGTATCCCGGCTGAACATCAGGTGGTAGCCGTACCGGGATTCAGTGACCATGTTGCCCTCAATCCGGTTGCCTGCCCCTTTTTCAATATAAACCCCGTCAAACATATTGCTGATCCGGTTATTCCGGATCTGATTGCGGTCTGATTCCAGGAGATCAATGCCATTCCCCCGTTCCACCGGCTCTTCATCCTGGGATAGGCCGGTTTCCGGGACCGTCGTTCCTTCGATATGTATGTGTTCCAGAATATTCTCGTGGGCTTGATGGAGACGGATACCGAAGCCCTGTGTGGCAATGGTCAGGCTGTTCAGAAGGTTGCAGCTGCCAGCCACCTCCAAGGCCACACTGTCCGGATCCTCACGGGTATCCTCAATCCCGATTCCCGTCAGCTCTGCGCCGGAGGCCTCCAGCCGAATCACCGGTCCATCCGTTCCATTCACTACCTTGGCTTTACCGTCTCCCTGGAGACGCAGCGGCTTTCGGATCACCAGAGGTCCAACATACCGTCCCTCCGGAATCCGGAGCACACTGCCTTCCCCCGCCGCATCCACCAACGCCTGAAGTGAGGCCGGCTCTCCAGCCGATGCTCCTCCTGCCGCTTTCACCGGTCCGGCTGTCAGCCCCAGAACCGCTCCCGCCAGCACAAAACACAAAAGGAACAAGAGGAGCCTGTCACGTTTTTTTCGTTCCGACACGCTGCCGTCCATGGGGTTTCCGCGGCCTCCTTTGTCTGTCCGGCAACCCGGACGCTTCATTTAGGACGTGTCTGAAAAATTGCTCCCCCGGAGCTTTCAGACACCCCCTAGTATATCGGACCTGACATGGCCCCGTCATTTTTTTCGTTCTTTTTTTTCAAAATCGGCCAAAACCTCCATCACCTGACGGAACAGCATAACCGCCTCTGAGCCGCTTGCCTTCTGCTTCAGGGAAACCACCGCAACGGCATACCGGGGAGCCTCCACCGGACCGTACCCGATAAACCATTGGTTGTACAGATCTGTTCCTGCCTCGGGGACCTGGGCTGTTCCGGATTTGCCTGCCAGATGCCAGCTGGCTCCCTTCAGGGCCATTCCCGTGCCGTTGACCACCACGTCCTGCATCCACTTGAGAAGGGTCTCTGAAGTCCCCTTGGATATACCATCCTCACCGGACAAAAGCTTCGCCGGAAACTCCGCCAGCTTCCGGTCCGTCTGGTAACGCACCTCCTGCACCGCCCTGACGGACTGAAGCTTGCCGCCATTCAGCAGTGTTACCACCATATTAGCCGCCTGTAAGGGAGTCATACGCACATCGCGTTGCCCAATGGCCGTCTGCAGCCGGGCACCCTCGTCCTTCCGCGCCGCCTCATCCGTCCAGATTGTACCGCTGCCCTCCCGGTCCAGTTGGCGGAAGACAGGGTCCTGCAGCAGCTTGCCGCTCCAGCCCACCGTGTCTCCAACGCCCAGCTTCCGGGCGGTTTCCTCTACCTGCTCCGGTGTCAGCCGCTGCATAATTTGCCCGAACACAATATTGCAGGATTGGGCATAAGCCTGACGGAAGGTAAGCGTACCATGCCCCTCCTTTTTCCAGCAGGTAAAATGGTATTTGCCCCAGGCCCCCTTACATTCGAACCGTTCATCGGGACGGGCAACACCTGCCTCAAGCGCGGCGGCGGCGATCACAGTTTTGAAGATGGAGCCCGGGGTGGCCTCCAACAGCGCCTGATTGGCCCAGCCCTTATCCTGCGGATTTACACTGTCCGGATCGAAGCGGGGCCGGCTGACTATACCGGCAATATCTGCTGTCTTTGCATCCAACACCACAATAGCCCCGTTCTTCAAACCCGCCTCGTCCGCCAGCAGTTCCAAGCCGTTCTGAAGACCGGCGTCCAGAGTGGTCATCACCTTCAGCGGATAATAGGTATTCTCTGGTGCATGAAGCCGGTAGCCGATGTCGGGAATCGGCTCATTGCGGGAGTCCGTATACAACGAAAGGAAAGTACCTCCCAACCCGTTCAATAGAGGTTGAAAGGATTTTTCCAAACCGGCTGCGCCGATTAGACTGTCTGAAGCCAGACGCCCCGCCTCCACCATAGGCCTAAACTCCGCCTTCACCCGCTCCGGATTCTGCCCGATGTACCCGATCAATTGCGCCGCGTTATAGGGGGGAAGATACCGCTTTCTGAAGGGCACCACCGCCACAGCAGCTGGCTGCAGCTTGCGGATGGTCTGGGCAGTGCCGGGGGAGAGCGGCAGCGGCTTATTTCCGCCAGCGCCCGTCCAGAACCGGGGAACCGTCAGCTCCCGTCGGAACCGGACCCATTCCTGCGGCTCTATGCTCAGCACCCGGCCCATTGTCTCCGCCTCCTCTTGGCTGATTGAAGCTGCCAGCGAAACAGGAAACACCAATAGCGCCGAATACGTCTCGCCTGTGAGAGACACCCCGTTCCGGTCATAAAAATCCCCGCGCCCTGAATCCAGCAGCAGCCGCTGCTCACGCTGCAGCACGGATTGGCGGACCAGATCCACCGGAGTGGAGGCACGCTCCACCTCCTGGACCGTCTGAAGCCAGAGAAGTCTTCCTGCCAAAGCCGCTATTGCCGCAACAAGCCCCAGCAGGATGAAAAATATGCGGCGCTTATCCATCCTCATCATCCTTTGCTTTCTCTTCCTCTCCAGTATGGGCAACATTTCCACCGCCAAAACAAAAACAGGCCCCCTCGGATAAAGGGAGCCTGCCTCCAGCCCGCAAACGGTTATTTGTCTCCGGTAATGACGGTTAACGAGCCTTTGTCCAGGGTGAGCCCCAGATCGCTCTTGGACTTGGTATCCACAACCTCTACGTACACTTTGTTTTCATAATATCCGGTAGTGGCGGCCAGCTTCAGAATCTTGCCCGGCCACTCTCCCGCCCAGGTATAGCCGGTAATGCGTTCCAGCTCGATTTCGTTCAAATTATGCTTGATGACGCCGTCGCGGCCGGAGAAAATGGGCTTGTTGGTGCCAACCTCATAAAACCGGTACCACAGGGTTTTATTGGCATCCGGAACGATATAAATGCCGGCCGGGTCCTTTTTATCCAGCTTCATTCCGTCTACACGGACATCATTGAAATAACCCAGCGCCGAATCCACCGCCTGCTTCACCTCCGGCGTTTGCTCCGGCAGGCTCATGAGATAAGCGATAATACCCACCGATTCGGAGCCGGAGATGGACGGATGTTCGTAGGCTCTTGCCGGGCGGGGCTCGTAGGTCACGGGATCACTTTGGGCGCACCAGGCCGTTAATACTCCGTTGGCCTTGATTTGGGATTTCAGGATATAATCCAGCCCTTTATCCAGGGAGGTTTGCAAGCGGGAGGCAAGTGAATCCTCCACTACCCCGTTATCAAACGGGAATTGTTTATTCTTCATCATGGTCAGCACATTCAAAACACGGACCATGGCATTATCGTTGAAGGTTACATAATCGGAATAGTTGCCCCGGGCCGGGTAGGTCTGCGGCCATCCTCCCGAAGGATATTGCATCTTCAGCAGGGTATCGGAGGCTTCCTCCACTGCTTTTTTGTACTTCTCATCCTTGGTCTGGCCGTACATGTACGACAGGAAGAGGATTTCGTCGGTGGTGCCGTTATTATCAATGGTTGCCAGCTCCACACCTGCTTCGTTGATCCAACTGGAACGTTTCTCCACACCGTCCCAAGCTCCCTTTTCCAGCACAAACTTGGGTGTTTCCTTGCTCCATGCCCCGTTGATCTGATAAGTCAGAATGTTATCGGCAGTGACTGTATCCTTTTGGAGATCGCCGGTATAATAAGCTGCCTTCAAGAGGGGAATTCCCGCCGGTGCTTGGGCAGGCTTAATCGTTCCGTCTGCCTCCAGTTCCTCCTTGATGGTGAGGATGGCCACAGTTTGGCCATTGGCCTGTACTTCGGTTTTCACATTTTGGACGGTCAAAAAGCGGGTTAGCTTCGGGTCCAGGTCCGTCCATAACCCGGTTGCCGCCGTCAATCGGATGTCCCCCGGCTCCAGCTTGCTGAACTTGCCGTTCAGCACTACCTCCACCTCATGGGCGGACAAGGCTTTGGCGCTCTGAACCTTCACATGCGGCTCCTGCTGCACCAGTTCAGCCAGCTTTTTTACTTCCTCGGCGGTAAGCTTCGCTTGGGGGCTGAAGCTGCCGTCCGGAAGAGCCTTCATATAGCCTTCTGCCGTAACGGCCCCTACGTAACCCTTGCTCCAGTTGGAAATGGACTTGGCGTCCGGATAGGCGTCCGCTGCCGCCGGCTCCAGCTGCAGCTGCTTGGCTCTTGCTATCATAATCGCCGCCTGCTCCCGGGTAATTGCGTCCTGCAGCCGCACGGTTCCGTCCGGGAACCCGCTGATCAGGCCGGCGGCCCGGGCTTTGCCCAACAGCTCCGCCTGGGAGGAATGGGCATCTACATCAACAAAGCCAGCATATGCAGAATCCTTCACCTGAAGAGCTTGGGTTAAAGCCGTCAACAGACTTTCCCGGGTCGCGTCCCCGGATGCAGAGGCGGCAAACGCGCTGCCTGCTCCGGCTGTTAATGTGAAGGCCAAGGCTGCGGTAATAATCACTTTCCCTTTTTGGGTTTTATTCTTTCTGGTATTCATCGTTAGCTCCCTCCGGTTATGTACAGATAAAGTAAGAATACAATCGCAATTGTAAAGGCTTTCACACATAACATGAATAATCCCTTCCTCAGATGATGGATTTATGGGGGTACTTTGGGACGATTGGGTGGAATATCCAATCTGGGGATCATCCTCTTTACAATTCCTTTATATTTCCACATATGTCCGACTTACAAACATCTCCTCCCAAAGGAAAAGCCCGCAGCCCTCCCGGAAGGGAGTATCTGCGGGCTTTGGCCCGTAAGCATTTGGTTTTATTATACAGTGAATTTCTTGAGCTGCTCCTGAAGCGATACGGACAGGGACTCCAGGCTTTCGGACAGCTTCACCAAACCTTCGCTGACACTCAGCTGCTCGTTGCTTAAGGAGGCCACCTCTTCGGAGGTCGCGGAGGATTCCTCGGACACAGCGCTGACATTGCTCATGGCATCGGTCAGGGTGGACTGGGATTCTTCCAATGAACCCAGAGAGTGGTTGACACCCTTCAACCGTTCGCTTAATCCGTCCATTTGACTGCGGACCTGGCCGAAGATCAAATCCGCTTCCTTTACAGAAGTGATCTGCTGTTGGAAAACTGGGTAAGCATCCGACAAGGCGGTTACCGTTTCATCAATTTCACGCTGGATGGTATCTGTAATCTGGCCGACAATCTCGATGGATTGTTTGGACTGCTCCGCCAGCTTGCGGATTTCATCGGCGACTACCATGAAGCTTTTGCCTGCAGCGCCTGCACGGGCGGCTTCAATGGTTGCGTTCAAGGACAGGATATTGGTTTGTTTGGAGATATTGTTCAGCATCTCCAGGATCTTGCGGATGGAGGAGGTGCTTTCCTTCAGGTGATCCACCTTTTCCACCATATTGCGGGTCATTTGCTCGGTATCATTGGTCTTGGCAATCAAATCCGCCATATACACGGTGCCCCGTTCGCTGACCTGTTCCACCTGGATGGTGGCATGGTTCATTTCCTCATTGGCTTTTGCCATCTCGCGCATTTTGAGGCCGATTTCATAGGTGATGGTATTGCCCTTCTCCGCCTCTACCGCAAGGCTGGATGCCCCATTGGCAATTTCCTCCGTAGCCACGGCAATCTCCTTGGCGGAAATGGCGGTTTGCTTGGAAACATTCAACAGGACATTGGAGTTGTTCAGCACCTCTTGGGCGGAATGGTTGGTCTGCTGGACCAGCTTGGTGATCTGCTCCATCATCTGGTTGAAGCTTTGACCCAACTGACCGATTTCATCCCGGCTGGTAAAGCGTGTCCGCACGGTCAGATTGCCCTGCTCACCCTGCTGCATCAGATTGCGCAGATTAATCAGCGGCCGGCCTACCATCCAGGCTACGAAGAAGCCCGAAGCCACCGCAAAGGCCATAGCGACCAAAACCATAATAATCGTCAGGTTCCAAATTTTCTCGGCATCCTTCACCAGGTCATCCACGGGTACAGCAGTAGCCACTGTCCAGGGGGACACACCCAGCTTCTTGAAGATGGTCAGCTTACCGTCAATAGTCATGCTTTCCGCGGACTCCGTCGACTGCTTCTGATCCTCGCTGCTAAGGGTCACATCAAAAGCCTTGCCCACCCGCGCCGGGTCAGGCGTCCGGACCAAATTGCCGTTTTCATCGATGATGACAACCGGGGCTTCTCCCTCTTTGTTCAGGTTCTCAAGTCCCGCATGCAGCATCTTTTCCTTCAATTCAATCAAAAGCACATATTGCTTGTTGCCGGTTTGAATATCCTTCAACAGACGGCCCATGCCGAATACGCCCTTGATATTGCCCCAATAGCTTTCGGGAATAGTCGGCAGCCATACTGCGGCACCGTCCCCTTCCACAACCTTCTTAAACCATTCCTGCTCCCTTACTTTCTCGCGGATGGTAACAGAGTTGCTGTCCGTGCCGAGATTCCTGCTGTCTTCATTGATGCCGATCAGCACGGCCGTGGAAACATCATTCTTGCCGGAGAAGAACGATCCCAACCGGGTACTGGCGGTTTGCTGCGCCTGAAGCTGGTCGTAAGCGCTCAGGGTGGTATCGGAGATATTGCGCAGCGACTTCATGAAATCCTGGTCTGTCAGCATCTGCATGGTGATATCTTCGTACACCTTCAAGGCCTGCTCGGTATTGCTGCCGGCTAATGTAATTGTCTTTTCAGTAGCCTGGGCGACTTTGTCTTTAATAATCGCTTTGGACTGCATGTATGAAAAAAGACCCACCGCCAGCACCAGAAGCACAATACAGGAAAAGAAAATTAAAAATAGCTTGACGCTGACCGATCTTGCCGGGTTCATGGATATTTGAGTATTGGTGCCCGAGTAAGATTCCCCCACCCCATCCTTTGTAAGCGTTTTCCGTCCCTGCTTTATCCGATCGACAAGTCCTCTGGGGTCAGGCAGTTGAATTTTCATGAATCCACCATCCTATGTATTCTGTCTTATTCTTGTCTCACTACATTCTTCGACAAATCTATAGGAAATCCTTTATAGTTTTTTTACAAAAAATTAAAACCTCCAATTAAAAATAATTTGGAGGTTTTTACAATTGACTGGAATTGATCCCCACGTTTATAGAAATGACTCTCTTTACATCTTCCGTTTACGCATCATATCATAAGGCTTGACCGGCTGCTCCACCTTCAAACGAACATGCTGCAGCGGATGGCGAGCGGCATCCAGAGACATACCGTCCATATCCGTCAGAGCCTCCACCTTCTGGGTGAAAAATCTTCCCTCTGGCCCAAAAAACTCCACTTCCTGCCCGGGTTTAAAATGGTTCCGCTGCTCTACGACCGCGCTTCGGGTCCCGGGATCATAATCCACCACCAGTCCTGCAAAATCGTAATCGATCATTTTCTCCTCGGGACCGTAGATATGGTCCTCATGGCCCGGCTCATCAAAGAAGAAGCCCGTGTTCAACGGCCGGTTGGCTGCCTTGTGGATTTCGTTCAGCCATTCCTGGCGCAAAGTGTAGCCCACGGGATCGGCCATATAGGCATCCAAGGCCTGCCGGTACGCATTCACCACCGTGGCCACATAATGGATGCTCTTCATCCGCCCCTCAATCTTGAAGCTGTCCACGCCTGATTCCACCAGCTCCGGGATATGCCCGATCATACACAGATCCTTGGCACCCATCGTAAACTGATGCTCCTCCGGACCCGCCACCGCCACTCCGGTGCCTTCTTCCTCCGTACCGGCAAACAGATCGTACTTCCAGCGGCAGGATTGGCAGCAGCCCCCGCGGTTGGAGTCCCTGTCGGTAAAGTGGTTGGACAGCACGCAGCGTCCGGACCATGAGCTGCACATGGCCCCGTGGATAAATGCCTCAATCTCAATATCCACCTTTTGCTTGATCTCCAGAATTTCCTCCAGGCCGGCCTCGCGGGCCAGCACCACCCGGTCCACTCCTTCATCCTTCCAGAACTTCACCGTTCTCCAGTTCATGGTGGATTGCTGGGTAGACAGATGGAGCTCCAGCTTGGGGGCGGCTTTTTTGCAGGTTTCAATAATAGCCGGGTCGGCCACGATAATGGCGGCTACTCCTGCTTCCTGCAGATTGGCCAGATAATCCTCCAAGCCGGGGATGTCTTCGTTATGGGCAAAAATATTGGCGGCCACATAGATTTTGGCTCCATACCGGGAGGCAAAATCCACCCCCTGGCGCATTTCCTCAAAGCTGAAATTGTCGGCGCCGGAACGCAGGCCGTATTTTTGCCCGCCGATATATACCGCATCCGCTCCGTAGCGGACGGCAAACTTCAGCTTCTCCAGGCTGCCGGCAGGCCCCAGAAGCTCAGGCTTGGCCAGCTTGCGGGTATGCTGCTGTCTGACTATAGATGCTGTTTGTTCCATGCGGTTCTCGCCTGCCTTTATCATAGTATGGCGGTCCATATCAATAGACCTGCTCCTTAAAGTAAAAACCGTAGGTTAAGGGACGGTCCGCTGGCTGCAGACGGAGCAGCGGCTCCATCCACTCCTCCCGGAAGCTGTAGCCTGCCGGGTCGGCCGTGTATGCGTCAATGGCCTGGCGGTACGCGTGAAGCGCCGCCGCGTTGTATGCGGCCGGCTTCATCAGGCTCTCCACCTTCATACTGTCGATGCCCGCAGCAAAAAGATCCTCCAGCGCATCCAGCATACACAGATCGTCTCCGCTCATGATATGGGTGCCCGCTTCATCCTCGTAGACGGGATAACGCTCGTCCTGACGTTCCTCTTCGATAAGATAAAGCCCCCGTTCCATTCCGAAATCGCCCGGGGAAGCCTGTGCACCGCGGTGCTCCATGTAGCTTTTGACCATCAGGCGTTTGGAGTGGAAGATATTCGTTACCCCGTGCACCTGCACCTGAACATCCGCCTTGCAGTGTTTCTTAAATTCCAGCACCTGCTCCATATTCAGCTCCCGGGCCAGAATTGCCCGGACAGCCCCACGGTCCGCCCAGTAATTGGCCGTCATATAATTGGTGGCGGTCATCTCGGGGTTCCAGTGAAGGGGGAGATGCGAAACCCCGGCCTCCTTGGCAGCGGACAAAAGGGAGGGATCGCCGAACACCACGGCGTCCGCTCCCGCCTCTGCTATTTTCTCCAGGTAACCGGGAAGAGCGTCCGCCCCTGCATTGTCAAAAATCCGGTTGGCGACCACATAGGCCTTCAACCCGCTGCCATGAGCGGTTTGGACAGCCTCCTGCAGCATTGCCGCGGGGATATTCCCGGGCAGCCTTGCGCCGAAGCGGTGCTCGCCGATCTGAACCGCATCCGCTCCGGCTTGGGCATAAAGCCGGATATCCTCCAGGGAGCCGGCGGCTGTAAGCAGTTCCGTACGTTTCATCTCTGAAGCCCACTCCTTCTTGAACGGCCTGCCGTTCCATTTCTACTGTTTGCTGGCCGCGTTGTTTTTCTTATGCTCCTCGAAGGTTTCGGCAAACAGATGGCGCCCGCTTCCGTCCTTCTTGGTGACGTAGAACAGATATTTCGTTTCCTCCGGATACAGAGCCGCCTTAATGGATAACAACCCCGGGCTGGCAATGGGGCCTGGAGGAAGACCGGAATTCAAGTACGTATTATACGGGCTTTGTGTCTGCAGGTCCTTCTCAAACAAACGCTCCTTTTGCTTATCGAACAGATATTGTACGGTAGCGTCGATCTGCAGGGGCATTTTCTGCTTGAGCCTGTTGTAGATCACCCCGGCCACCAGAGCCCGTTCCTCATCCACCGCTACCTCGCGCTCCACCAGGGAGGCGACTGTCAAGATGCCATGAAGATCCAATCCCAGCTTGTCCATCTGCGCTTCCCAGCCCTGCGGCAGCGATTTCTGCTTCCTGTCCCATTCGGAAAGCAGCCGGCCCAGAATAGCCTCCTCCGTGCTTTCCTTCTTCATTTCATAGGTTTCAGGAAACAGGTACCCCTCCAGCCTGTAGCGGAGCTGGGTATTGTCCGGGATACTTTTAATCCAGGGCTGTGTCCACTTGCCTGGATCACTCGCCAAAGCAAGGAAGGAGTCCTTGTTAACGATACCGTCGGCTGCCAGCTTGTCGGCAATCTGCAGCACCGTATACCCCTCAGGGATGGTAAAGCGGATCATTTCCTCCTTGATCACATCCCCGCGGTTCAGCTTGTCGGTGATCTCTGCCAGGGTCATACCCGGCGCCAGCTGGTAATCCCCGGCCTGGAAGCGGCCGCCTTCCTGCTTAACCTTCAGATAAGCGGAGAAAATCATGCCGCTCCGAATAATGCCGTGATCCTCCAGCAGCTTCGCGATGCCGGCCGAACCCGTTCCGGACGGGATCGACACCTCCACCGGCTCTCCTTGCGCCATCGGCTGAAGGGAGCGGTACACATAATAGCCTGCGCCTCCTGCGGCCACCGCGCCCAACAGAAAGATAATTAGAAGAATGAGCAGGACGGTTTTCCATCCGCTTCTTTTTTTCGGGTTTTGCTCAAGTGCCTCAGCCATCAAAGCCCGGTTTCCTCCTCTATCTGAATCAGATATCTACGAAAAAAAGAGCGACCAAAGAGCCGCTCCCTTCATCGTACCATACTTCGCTTCCGTGTTCCATTTTTCTTACTTACTCTTCAAAAGAGACCGTCATTTCGTCATATAGTTCAAGGATGGTCTCCCATTCGTCATCATCCGGCACCTCTGCCAGCTGAAGCTCACCCTGCTCGTCGGTGATAATGTGATACAGGGCCGTTTCGTCTTCACGCTTCATCCGGTCGCTTTGGAGAATGGCGTAAGATACGCCGTTCACCTCAAATTCGGCCAGGATCCGCTGCGGCTCCGAAGCGCCCTCTCCATCCTCCAGAAGGACTTCTTCCCCGAAGGCTTCCTTCAGGACGGAGAGGGGCTTCACATCATCTAAGGAAGGCGTTTTCATGGAGTAACCTCTTCGTCCATTTCTTCCATCAAGGTATTGAAGGTTTCCTCTACAATGTTCCATTCTTCTTCATCGTCAATGGTGAACAATTGCAGGTCGTCTCCCTCTTCCTCATACCGGAAAGCATATACCTCGTCGCTTTCCTCTTCATCCTCAGAGGTAACCACGGGCACCAGCATCATGTACTTCTTGTCGCTGCCATCCACCTCAAAGCGCATGATGACTTCGAATTCCTCTTCATTGCCTTCCTCATCCGGAATGTAAATGATTTCCGGCTCTTCTTCTTGGACCGGCTTGTTCGCCATCCTGCTCACCCTTTCGATTTGGCATCCATATAACCTTGCAAAATAAGCGCCGCGGCCATTTTGTCGATCACTTGCTTGCGCTTTTTCCTGCTGACGTCGGCGGACAGCAGCGTTCTCTCTGCTGCCACCGTAGTCAGCCGTTCATCCCACAGATGTACGGGAAGCCCGAGTTTAGCGCGAAGTTCTTCGGCAAAGGCCTGGCATAACTCACCGCGGGGACCGATCGAGCCGTTCATATTCTTCGGCAAACCGACGACAATATCCGTCACGCCATTCTCGACAGCGATTATGCGGAGCTTTTCCATATCTTCCTCAGGCTTGCGGCGCTCCAGTACCGAGTGACCCTGGGCAGTCCAGCCCAGCTCGTCACTTAAGGCCACACCGATTCGGCGGTCGCCGTAATCCAGTCCCATCCATCGCATGTGTTCGTCCGTTCTCCCTTGTCTTTACTCGGGCCGGCGGTTACTTCTGGGAGACCTTGTGCTGGGACAGGTACGCCCGCACCAGCTCCTCAATAAGCTCATCCCGCTCCCGCTTGCGGATCAGGCTCCGGGCATTGTTATGCCGGGGAATATAAGCCGGATCACCGGAAAGCAGATACCCGACGATTTGGTTGATGGGGTTATACCCCTTTTCCTGCAGCGCATCGTATACGGCCAGCAGGACTTCCTTGGGGGAAGTCTCCACTCCTTCAGGCACGACATCGAACTTCATCGTTTTGTCCATCGAATTCACAACCGGCACCTCCCGCTTGAGAAATAATTTCCGCCTATAAGGAGTATACGAAATCGCATGTTACTCTGGTTATATTCTCCAAAGGCTGTCGAAATACCTTTATTCGGAATAAGAAAAACTTGGATTTACACTCCTGCACCCTGTTTGCCTGCCAATTCTGCCGCCAGCTCCAGCGCTTCGGCCAGCTTGGACGGGTCCTTGCCTCCTGCCTGAGCCATATCCGGACGTCCGCCGCCGCCACCGCCGCAGCGTGCCGCCGCTTCCTTTACCAGCTTGCCGGCATGGAGCCCCTTAGCCACCAGATCAGGTGTGACCGCTGCCACCAGATTTACCTTATCCTCCTGAACGGAGCCCAGTACGATAACCGCAGAGCCCAGCTTGGCTTTAAGGCTGTCCACCATATTCCGCAGGGAATCCATATCCCCCGCATGAACCTGCTCAGCCAATACCGGAATGCCCCCAATGGAGCGCAGCTTGTCGGTCAGGCTTCCCGCTTCAGCAAGGCTTGCTTTTGCCCGGAGGGATTCATTCTCCCGTGACAGCTCCTTCATTTGGCTAAGGGTTGCTTCCACCCGTTTCGGAAGATCCGCCACGTTGGTTTTGAGCAGTTGTGCCGCTTCCTTCAGAAGCTCCAGCTGGCCGTCCAGGTATTCGTAAGCCTGCTTGCCGGTTACCGCCTCAATCCGCCGTACACCGGAGCCGATGCCGCTTTCGCTGACAATCTTGAACAGCCCGATCTGCGCCGTGGAGGATACGTGGCAGCCGCCGCACAGTTCGATGCTGTAATCGCCAACCCGGACCACACGGACCACATCGCCGTATTTTTCTCCGAAAAGAGCCATCGCCCCTAAAGCTTTGGCATCGTCGATGGGCATGCTGGAAATATCCACTTCCGTGCCTTCCCAAATTTGGCGGTTTACCCGGATTTCAATATCCTGCAGCTCTTCGGCGCTGATGCTCCCGAAATGGGAGAAGTCGAAGCGCAGACGGTCGGCGGATACCAAAGAGCCGGCTTGATTGACATGCTGGCCAAGCACTTCCTTTAACGCTTTGTGCAGCAAATGTGTTGCAGTATGGTTCTTGATAATATGGCTTCTGTTGGCACGGTCCACCAATGCGGAGACAGTCGTACCGGCCTTCAGCGCACCCTCGCGCACCAGCACCGTATGCACATGCTGCCCGTGGGGAGCCTTGGAAACCTCCCGGACATCCGCTACCGCACCGGTTCCTTCCAGAATGCCGAAGTCGCTGACCTGGCCGCCGGATTCGGCATAGAAGGGCGTTCTGTCCAGAATGACCTGGGCAGTTTCACCGGCTGCCGCTTCCTGCACCAGCTCGCCGGACACCACCAAGGCAATGATCCGGGCTTCTGCTATCAGCCCAGTATACCCAATAAATTCACTTTTATCCGTAAATTCCGACAAAGGACCGCCCTGCACCTTCATGCTTTCCGTTGCGTGGCGTCCGGAACGGGCGCGTTCCCGCTGCTCCTCCATGGCCTTGTCGAAGCCCTCCCGGTCTACGGTGAGGCCGTTCTCGGAAGCAAAATCCTCCGTCAAGTCAAAGGGGAAGCCGTAGGTGTCATACAGCTTGAAGGCATCGGCTCCGGCCAGTTCCTTGGCTCCAGCCGCTTTGGCCTTTTCGGCCAGGCCGTTCAATATGGCCAAGCCGTCGGAGAGGGTTTCGTGGAAGCGCTCCTCCTCGGTGCGGATGACCTTTTCGATGTATTCCCGTTTTTCCACCACTTCCGGATAATAGACGCCCATAATTTCGCCGACTACCGGAGTCAGCAGGTACAGGAAGGGCTTATCCATGCCCAATACGGATTTTCCGTAACGCACGGCACGGCGCAAAAGACGGCGGATGACATAGCCCCGGCCTTCGTTGGAAGGAAGCACTCCATCCCCTACGGAGAAGGCTACGGTGCGGATATGGTCAGCCACAACCTTCAAGGCTACGTCGGTGTCATTGTCCTTTTTGTAGGATACTCCTGCAATCTCGCAGGTTTTCTGGATAAGGGGCTGGAAGAGATCCGTATCGAAGTTCGAATCCACATCCTGGAGAATGGAGGCAAACCGCTCCAGACCCGCACCGGTATCGATGTTCTTGTTGGGCAGCGGCGTGTAGCTGCCGTCCTTGTTGTGGTTGAACTGGGAGAATACCAGATTCCATACCTCCAGGAACCGCTCGTTCTCCCCGCCCGGCCAGCACTCGGGATCGTTCAGATCGCCGTATTTGTCGCCACGGTCGTAGAAAATTTCGGTACAGGGGCCGCACGGGCCTTCGCCGATATCCCAGAAGTTGCTGTCCCGGTCCAGCTTATAGATGCGGTTTTCCGGAATGCCGATTTTCTTGCTCCAGAGATCGAAGGCTTCCTGGTCTTCATTATAAACGGTTACGGACAAACGCTCCGGCTCAAAGCCGATCCACTGCGGTCCGGTGAGAAACTCCCACGCCCAGGTGATAGCCTCTTCCTTGAAATAATCACCGATGGAGAAATTGCCCAGCATTTCGAAAAAGGTGTGATGGCGGCGGGTTTTACCCACATTCTCAATATCATTGGTACGGATGCATTTCTGGGCATTGGTGATCCGCGGATTCTCCGGCTTCACCCGGCCGTCGAAATACGGCTTCAGGGGCGCCATACCGGCGTTGATCCAGAGGAGAGACGGGTCGTTGTGGGGCACCAGGGATGCGCTGGGCTCGATTTTGTGTCCTTTGCTGGCGAAAAACTCCAGCCATTTGCTTCTGATTTCACTGGCTTTCATGAATGGTTCTGCCTCCTCGCAGGGTATAGGAAAACAACATTCCTCATATAAAAATAAAAAAACGCCCCTGAAACAGGGACGATTATATCGCGGTACCACCCTGGTTACTATTGTGCCGGGGCCGCTGATTGCGGCAGGCTGCAAAAGTCTCCTTGAAGGAAGATAACGGTTCTTAGCCGGCGGAGTTCGCTCCGCGCTCAGGAAAGGGCTTCATCCATTCTTCGCCGTAAAGGTTCTTGCAGCCGGACGTCCTCCCATAGGAGATACCGGAACCTTCTCTCTAACACGACGGGCTATGGACTACTCATTTCCTTCAATGCTTTACCATATACGCTGGTATATTATATCCAATCCGGCGAACCTTGTCAATTAGGCCGCCTGGAAACGCCATCCTCCGGCAAATTCCGCAAGGCACGGATTTTGTGGGGAGAAAGACCTGTCGCTTTAATGACAGCCGCGTCATCCATTCCCATGGCAATCAGGTTCCGGGCAACCGTTTGGATGCCCTGCTCCATCCCTTTTTCAATTCCTTTTTCAATACCTTGCTCCATTCCCTGTTCCATTCCCTTCTCCAGTCCTTCTTCATAACCCCAACGCTTCCATGCCGGCATCAATTCCATGATCTTCTTCCTCCCTCCCCGGACGCCTTCCGCATGAAGCTCCCGGATTATGTCCTCGTCCTCCTGTGGGACGGGTCTGTAATAGAGATCCGCCACAGACATAATAAGTGCCAGCTTTGCCTCATCCAGCTTATCGCCCAGCCGCAGCAGCATTTTCAAATACGCCGTCCTCAGTTCTCGCGCTTCCTTTTTAGTATAGCGCATTGTGGCCAGAAGCGCAGCAGCCACCGGGTTATCGGAATCCATAAAATCCCGCCAATTGTGGCTTTTCAGCTTCACCTGCAAAAACCGGAACTGCAAAATCTCATGCTCCCCTACAAACATGCGGATGCTGTCCCGTTCCTGGCGCACTCCATCCATAGAAAACACGGCTATAGGAATAATCAACTTAAATTCCTTGCGGTACAGCTCAAACAAACGGCTAAAATAGATGAACATCCTTTCATGAAAATCCGGCTCACGGTATGAATGCGGTTCAAAATGAACAAGGACGTAACCATCCGTATCCCGGAAGCGTGTAGCCAACAGCAAATCCAGCTCTCTGGATTCGCCGCCTACCACATCCACCAGCAGCTCCTGCTGCAGAAAGCGTGTCTCCCGGTGATCTAGCTGCTCCGCTACCTCCGGCAAAAAAAGCTCCAAAAACTCGGCAAAAAAAGTCTGAAGAAGCTTTTTCAAAGCCTCATCATGGGACGGAGGCCGATTTTGCTTCATACTTTTCAACCCCTTTCCAAATAGATATAAATAAAAAAGCCGACTGCCCCCTTTAGCAGGGAACAATCGGCGCATGCTTTGCGACCGTTTATTCTTTTATGAAGCGCAAGCGTGAATGGCCCACGCGGCAATCTCCGTATACATACCGGAAGCGGCCTGCTCCCGGGGAAGCCAGTCCAATTCATGATCCGGCTCCGATTTACGCCCGTTGGGTCCACCCAGGACAGCCCGGTAGAAATATCCGATTATTTTTAGAGGTTCGCCCGACACATGGGAAACTAAATATTGTATGGAACAACCGATGTAGGATCCAAGCTCAATATCGTATCCCAGTTCCTCCGCACATTCCCGTCTCAGGCATTCCTCACGGGTTTCACCCTCTTCTATTCCTCCTCCAGGCAAAAAAAGCATGCCCCTCGAGCGGACCACTGCAACCTCATGACGCCCATTCATGATCACGGCATATGCCGCAGGCCTGTCTTTATACTCCGTGGCCTCAAACTTCACTCCAAAAGAAATAACCTCCTGCTCTTCTATCACAAGACCGGCCTCCTAGTATCCGTCCGAAAACCTCACTCCTGCATTGTATCAAACATATGTTCTGGTGGCAATCACATCCTTTGAAAGATTGGGGGTGATCATCCCACCTTTTCTTCCTCCGAATAATACTGCGCCTGTGCATTCCACAATCCGGCGTACCGGCCTTCCCGGTCCTCCAGCAAAACGTCATGGCATCCCTGCTGAACAATACGCCCTTCATCGAAAACAAGGATATGTTCGCAGAACCGGCAGGAGGACAGGCGGTGGGAAATGTAGAGGGCTGTTTTGTTTCCCACTATTGAATTGAATTGGGAGTAAATGTCGTACTCCGCAATAGGATCCAGCGCAGCCGTAGGCTCATCGAGAATAATAAAGGGTGCATCTTTATACAACGCACGCGCCAAGGCAATTTTCTGAGCTTCTCCGCCGGATATTTCAATGCCCCTGTCGTCAAAATCCTTATACAACGTGGAATCCAAACCCTTCTCCAGCGCCATGCAGCGTGCCTCCATCCCCACCTCTGCCAGACATGCTTCCGCCTTCGTCTGATCATAGTCAACACCTGCCGCCACATTCTGGCCCAAGGAAAAGGAAAAAAGACGAAAATCCTGGAACACGACAGACAAGAGACTCATATATTCGGCATAATCGTATTTCCTGACATCGATGCCGTTTAAGGTAATTTCCCCCTCCGTGGGGTCATAAAGACGGCATAACAGCTTGATAAAAGTGGTTTTACCGCTTCCGTTCAATCCCACCACAGCCATACGGGCACCGATGCCCAATGTAAGCGAAACGTTGCGAAGGGCATACAACTCGCTTCCCGGATAGCGGAACGATACGTTCCGGAACCGGATTTCATATTCATTGTCATCCCGTTTCTCCACCGGCAGAGTCCCCTTAACCAGTACATCCGGGACATCCAGGTACTCCAGCTTATGCTTTTGCCGCATGGCTGCTATGGACAGCTGTCCCCATGCATTCACCATACTGGACATCCCGTTGGAAAACTGGTAAATGGCGGCGGCGTATTTCAATACAGCTCCGATGCTTACCCCGCCTGCAGCAGCCAACAGTACCACCAGCACGTAAGCCAGCCCTTCGGCAGCGCCGGAGGCAAGGCCGAGGATAAACCCGCCCAAACCGCTGGTCCGGGCAAAACGCCGCTTCCAAGCTTCGCTCCAGTCCACATCACTGAGCACATATTTCCATATCAAGGGAGCAGCTCCGTAGATCCGCACATCCTTGCCTCCCAGACTGCCTTTGTCCCCGTTAACAAAATAGGCGAAGTAGGTTTTCTTCACCGCCGATTCCTGCATAATACCGTACAACTTCCGGTCGGTCCAAACCGTTTTGGCTGCAGCTGCCAAAAGACCGGAGCCCAATATAGCAATCAACAGTACAGGTCCGATCCAATCGGAGAACAAGGAACCATCCATTAGGAGTGGAGTAAACAAGACGAATGCTCCTGCCAGCCGGAACAAACAGCTCATAACGTCCTTCAGGCTCCAGAATACACTGTAGAATCCCGCTCCCCAATTATCGTCATTGCGGATCCGGCTTCTCAATTCGTTGACACGGGGACTTTCCAGCAGTTCAAAATCCATCATCAGATTTTTCCGACCAAATTCCATATTGAATTTGCGGGTGCATACCTCCACATGGACATCTCGGATTTTCATGAGAAAGCTCTCCAGCAATCGGAGCAGGAATAATCCTCCCAGACTGCCCAGAACTATAGTCAGAATGCGGGTAAAGCCTTGGCCTCTTGCCAGGGCGTCCAGCGTGTAGGCCGATATTAACACTGGAAGGAGCGGGATGATTGAGCCGGTTAATGCGGCAAACACCGTGGACCACAGCGCATGTTTGTCAAGCTTGTAGGCCATCTTGAGTACAGCGGTAATGTGGCGAAGGGATTCCGGTTTCATGCCGATACCTCCCCGTTTTGGTAATAATGGCTTTGAATCCGGTACATTCGGGCATACTCGCCGCCTTGCTCCAGCAGCTCGCTGTGGTTTCCAGCTTCCGCGATAGCGCCGTCCCGGATCAGCACAATCCTGTGGCAAAATCGGGTGCTGGCCAGCCGGTGAGAAATGTATATTGCGGTTTTCCCTCCGGTCAGGCTGTGAAAACGGTCATAGGTTTCACTTTCTGCGATGGGGTCCAACGCCGCCGTCGGTTCATCAAGGATAAGCACCGGCGCATCCTTGTAGAGGGCTCTGGCCATCAGAAGCTTTTGCTGCTGGCCTCCCGACAGTACAAGCCCCCGTTCATCCATAGCCTTCAACAGTTGGGCGTTTATACCGCACGGTACCTCGCGGATGTCCTCCGCCAAGCCGGCTAATTCCAGACAGCTCCAAACCCGGTCCCGGTCTGTCTTTTCTGCAGTGGTCATAGACACATTCTCCGCAACGGTGAAGGGAAATAAAGTAATATCCTGAAAAACGGTGGAGAACAGCATGTACAAATCCTGCCTCCTGTACCCGTTGATAGAAAGCCCGTTAATCAGAATTTCGCCGCTATCCGGCTTGTAGAAACCGCACAATAGCTTAACCATGGTGGTTTTTCCCGCCCCGTTCAGTCCCACCACCGCAAGCTTTTCCCCAGGAGGGATGCAGAGGGAAAAATGATTCAGCACCTGGCCAGTTGGACCTCCGTAGGAAAAGCAGACATTGCGAAATTCAATACCTATAGGGGACCCTGGAGCCGGAAGAGAATAAGGTTCTTCCGGCTCCGGCCGGTCCGACTCCTCCAGGAAAGCACGCATATCATTCATCTCCAGGCTAGCCCCCTGAATCCGGCTTATGTTATCCACCAGCTTCTGCACCCAACCCGAAAAGCCTGCGACAGCCCCCAGGTACAGTACAAAGTCGGCGACGGTCAATACTTTCGTGGAGACCAGCCAGATCAAATAAGCATAAGCGGCTCCGTCCCTCAGCAGCATGGTCAGCGCCTGAACCACTCCGGTCCACAGATGCCGCGCCTTAATTTGGGCTAGCAACCGTGTGTATACATCCATCAGTTCCTCCCGGAGCCGCATAAACCAGCCCGACATGGTGTAGATCCGCACATCCTTGGCCGCCTTGACATCTGAGGCATGATGCTCCACGTAATGCAGCTTCCGTTCAATCCCGGCCATTTCATGCTTTCTGCTCTCCTGGTAGCGGCGGGCGTGGCTTAAAGCCAGATAATTCACGGCGGAAAGCAGGATCAAATACCCGACCATCACAGGATGAAGGAGAGCAATCAGGCCGGACAGCAGAAGGAAGCTGACACCGCTTACGGCGATGTCCATCATGGATAACATCAGCACGGATGTGGCGGACCAATCGCCCCGTTCCAGGGTCCGGTTCGCCATCCGGTAGCGGTTCAAGCCCGATGCGCCTTCCAACCGGTCGTAATCGCAGGAAAGCGCCCGTATGAGCAATTGGGCCTGATAAAGAACCCGCATATCATTGGAATACACGTATTTGGCGCTGCCAGCCATTCCTTTGATTGCGGCAAGAATCCCCAGCACAGCTGCCAAAAGATCTAAACGCAGCCAGATTTCCGCCTTTCCCGCACCTTCGGTCACCAGCTCCGCCGCTTCTTTAGGCAGAAATAAGGCCAAGAAAGGGATTGCCACCCCGCATAAGCATTCCATAATCATCAGAACCAGCAGAAGCTTGTATTCCCTGGCAATGTCTCTCAGCAGGTACCGCACATTGCTCCATACGGAGTGCCCCGGTTTCTTCTCTGTTTTTGGCATGGACAAATGCTCCTCCTCTCATTTGCCGCCAGCATACCAAAAAAGTGGCTGCAGCAAAGCCGATGCGCACCAATGGCTGCTCCATAAGCACGAACAGCACACAAGCGGTTATACTAGTCCAGAGGCAGCAAAACCTCCGTAGCGAATGCCCCCTCCTCATGCTGCC
This sequence comes from Bacillota bacterium, assembly GCA_023393235.1. GTDB lineage: Bacteria > Bacillota > Bacilli > Paenibacillales > NBRC-103111 > Paenibacillus_AR. The sequence continues at coordinate 55,468 of JAEWMH010000003.1, forward strand.
GGTTTAAATATCCGTTGTATTTGGCTACAATCCGGTCCATTCTCATGAGTCCGAAGCCGTGGCTGTTTCCATCCTTGGTGGTCAGATACTCCTTCCCAAGCTTCAAGATAGGACCGCCTGCCGAATTGGTCACAGAGATATATAACTGCCCCTTCAACACCCCGATGTATATCCGGATAAAACGTTCCTCCTCCGCCTTTTGCTTTAAACAAGCCTCCATCGCATTGTCCAGCAGGTTTCCGATGATCACGCAGAGATCGATTTCCGGTATCCCCAGCTTCTCCGGTACGTTCGCCTTGGCGTTAATGGCGATTTTCCGCACCCGCGCCAAAGATAACTTACTGTTTAAGATGGCGTCGGCCATCACATTGCCGGATTTCAGAACAGTGTCCACATCCGCCAGATCCGCATCCAGCATCCCCAGGTAACGCTGCATCTCCTCCATTTGCTCCATAGCCAGATAGGCCTTCATGGTTTGGATATGGTTGTGGTAGTCGTGGCGCCAGCCCCGCATCTGGCGGTACATATTATTGACCTCTGCAATATGCTTAGCCATCAGATCATTCTGGTAAGCGGCAATGCGCCGGTCCACCAGCCGGCGGATATACCTTCGGATCAAGAAAAACAGAGCCGCTGCCGCCAGCGCACCACCAAGCCAAGCGCCGGCAACCCATAAAGCCGTCATTCGTCCATCCCCCTGTAATAAGCAATAAACGCCTGATTCACCTTGTGGTAGGAGCTTCGGGATAATGGCACTTCCGCACCGTTATCCAGAACCGCGCAGGTTCTTGCAACCCGCCGGATATGCCGGAGGGCAACCAAATAGGAACGGTGACAGCGCACAAAGCCATGTGGCTCCAGCCGGTTCTCCATAATAGAAATGGACCAATTGGTTTCGATGGGACCTTGGAGAGTGGCTAACACGGTTGAATGGGCGAAGGCCTCCACATATAGAATGTGATCCGTCAACACCCGGACACTCTCGCCGTTCATACTGAATACAAGAGCTCCGCCGCCTTCTTTTACCGCCGCGCTGCAGGCTTTATTCATAACAGTAAACAGCTTGGCCTCATCCAGCGGCTTCAACAGATAATGGAGAGCGGACACCTCATAGCCTTCCGCCATAAAATCGGAAAACCCGGTTATAAACACCATCTGGACGTCCACGTTGTCTCTTCGGATATGTTGGGCCAGTGCAACGCCGTCCATCTCCTTCATCTGGATATCCAGCAAAAGCAGGTGCCATGCTTTATCCACCTGATAACAAAACCAAAAGGCTTCCGCGCTTTCAAACAACTGAACGGATGCGGAGATTCCCGCTTGCCGGGCCCACTGCTCCGTTAATTTTCCCAGGTAACCCCGTTGGGCGGCGTCATCGTCACAGATCCCTATTTTCATTTGCATGGGGCAGCAGCCTCCAATACAGCGTTAATGTTTTGTGTTAAATCCGAAAATGGAAGAGGTAAAAACTGTTTGCAATTTTATCATGGAGAACTGCCCGCAGCAATGATAAAACACAACATTCCGGGACATGCAATTCCCCCAAAAGCACAGCATAGTCTAAAAAATCAGAGAAAACTGATTTGTTTATCGCCTTTTGTGGGCGGACAACTGCAGTTGGATAAAAAACAGGTATTGCCTAGAGGCCCTAAGTTCTTTATAATGACGCTAATCATTGCGTTATGTAGAAAGGGGAAAATCCGAATGTCTCGCAAGTTACGGGCAGGTATTGTCGGGGGCACCGGCATGGTAGGCCAACGCTTTATCAATCTTTTAGAAAATCATCCCTGGTTTGAAGTAACCGCAATCGCCGCCAGTGCCAGCTCCGCAGGCAAGGTGTATGAGGAAGCGGTAAAAGGCAGATGGAAGCTGGAGCAGCCCATGCCGGAGGCCGTGAAATCCATTACGGTTCAGGATGCGTCCAAAGTAGAGGAATTTGCCGCACAGGTGGATCTGATCTTCTGTGCTGTGGATATGAAGAAGGAAGAAATCAAAGCGCTGGAGGAGGCTTACGCCAAAACCGGCACACCGGTGATCTCCAATAACTCGGCCCACCGCTGGACACCTGACGTTCCGATGGTGATCCCGGAGATCAACCCGGGCCATATTGCCGTCATCGAGCATCAGCGCAAGCGTTTGGGCACTACCACCGGCTTCATCGCCGTGAAGCCCAATTGCTCCATTCAGAGCTATGTGCCGGCCTTGAGCGCCCTTGCGGCCTTTAAGCCAACCGCTGTAGTGGCGACCACCTATCAAGCGATTTCCGGCGCGGGCAAAACCTTCAAGGAATGGCCGGAAATGATCGACAACGTTATTCCGTACATTGGCGGCGAGGAAGAAAAGAGCGAGCAGGAGCCTCTGCGCATCTGGGGCAGCATTGTGAACGGCGCCATCGTGAAGGCACCAACCCCTGCCATCACCACCCAATGCATCCGGGTGCCGGTGGCTGACGGACACTTGGCCGCGGTATTTGCCTCCTTTGAAAAGAAACCTCCCAAGGACGAGATCATCGACCTGTGGAAAAGCTTCAAGGGCAGACCGCAGGAGCTTCAGCTTCCCAGCGCCCCGAAGCAGTTCATTACCTATTTCGAAGAAGAGAACCGTCCGCAAACCGGATTGGACCGGAACATCGAAAAAGGCATGGGCGTCTCTGTCGGCAGACTCCGTGAGGACCTCCTCCACGATTACAAGTTCGTCAGCCTGTCCCACAACACCCTGCGCGGAGCCGCAGGCGGCGCGGTACTGATCGCCGAGCTGTTGAAGGCTGAAGGGTATATCCAAGCCAAGTAAGCTGCCTAAACGGATAAAGAAAGAGCTGTCCCGCAAGTTGGGCAGCTCTTTTTTGCATTCCCATATACCCGTCATTCCGGCTCCGCTCCTACGTGGTCCGCCGCTGGATGAAATATTGGGACACATGGGAGAACACCACCTTCAGCACCGCAAAAAACGGCACCGCCAGAATCAGCCCCGCCACCCCGGCTACCTGTCCGCCTACTAACAAGGCGAAGATGATGAGCAGCGGATGCATATGCAAGGACCGCCCCACCACTTGGGGCGATATGACGTTACCCTCCAGAAGCTGGCAGATCCAATTGACCAAAAGCACATAAAGCACCATTTTCCACGAGATGGAGGCTGCCATCAGCACTCCCGGTGCCGCGCCCAGATACGGGCCCAGGTAAGGAATAATGTTGAATACCGCTACTACACAGGCCAGAAGGAGCGGGTATTCCATACCGATGAGCCAATACCCGATATATGCCATTACTCCGATAATGATGCAGACCAGAAACTGCCCTCTTATGTAGCTGCCTAACGCCTCGTCGATTTCGAACAGGAGACGGGTGATATGGCGGCGGTGTTTGCGCGGGACCACAGCCAGTACCGTTTTTTCGATCAGCTGAAAGTCCTTCAGAATATAAAAGGCCACAAACGGCACAATCAGCGCCACAAACAGCACGTTCAGCTTGCTGCCAATTCCGTTGAGATAGTTGGCAACCCAATCGGAGACACCCTGCTCCAGCCGGAACAACGAATTGTTGATGCCGCTGCGGATACTATCGGGCAGCATTTCGCTGTCGTTGAACTGGTCGATCATCCCCTGCGCCCGCATGGTGAATTCCGGCATATGTTCATTGAGCTCCGTGAGCTGGTTCATAAACATGGGAATGCCGTTCATGAGAATCACCGTGAGCGAACCGAGAAACGTGACATATATCAAAAGCACCGCCACTGTCCGCGGCACTCTCCTCCGGTTCAGCAGCACCACCACAGGATTCAGCACATACGAAATGATCATGGCGATAATAAACGGCGCCAGCACCGCCTTGGCAAAGCTGAATATACCTCCCAGAATGGGCCGGACCAGCCAGAGCATGTACACGATCAGAAGCCCCAGCAGAGCATAAATCAGGATTCGAAACCGTTTGGTGGACCAGAATGGCTCCATGGTAGCCTCCCCCCCTTTTGTCATGGTATGTCCCTTCCGCCGGACAGACTCCTTTAGTGTAGTATATGTTGCCCTGGGGGAATTAAACCTGGAAGGGACAAAACAGGGGGAACTGGAGCAGCCGGGGCCGCCAACGCCAAAAAAGCCCTGGCGCCTTAAAGGCGTGGGCTTTTACAGCAAGCGAAGATCAGACAGGTCAGTTGGCCTGAATTTGCTCCGCAATGAATTCGTCTTCAAAGAAGAGATCGTCCAGAGAGCTGAGCGTACCGTCCTCTTCCACCTGATAAACGGACATTTTGTCACCGTTTACCGTCAATTCAATGAAGCAGCCCCAGCAGTAAAACTGGTGGGAGCCAATTTTTCCGATATCCCGGGAATTGCAGTTGGGACATTGCATTGTCAAATCCATCACCCTGTTCCGTAAAATAAATTGCTTCTTTCATCCGCATGCGTGTAAGCAGGTGTTCCTTCCCTACGGGCTGCCCGCCGGCTGGCTGGTCCGCACCGTAATGGCGTCTTCGCCCCGCATAGCACCCGGCGGAACGGGAATCCTTCGCCTTCCCTCCTGCAAGTCTGTCAGAATTCCGTCCGACAGCTCCAGGCCTACTATAGAGTCTTCCATTTTTTCTGAAAAATAAACATCCTCCAAACGCCCCATCTGGATTCCTTCTACGGAAACCATAGGCAAACCCTTCAGCTTCTGCTTGCCCCATCCTAACAAACTGGTGTCAGGAAAGGATTTGAAGGGACGGACGGATGCTGTGCTGTTGATGATTACCGCGTCCTCCCCGATGGAAACCAGGGCATTCCACTCTACATAGCGGGCGGCATTGAACCAGGATTTGTACTCCAGGACGATGCCGCGGAGCTTCCAGGCGCCGGTCACCAGCACATCCTTAACCGTCCCGACCCGTTTGCCGGTGACGATATCCATAACAGGCAACCCCAGCAGATTGCACACGCTCCTCATGTACGATTCCTCCTTTTTGCCCACATCGGCTGCTTGTCCACTCAAGCATAGGGTGCGGCATTTAAGAAGAATTATCCTAAGGTTAAAAGGAAGCGGAGAACTGTGGGTATATCAAGTGCCATTTCACTATTTACGCAACCGTTCCACAATGGTTCCAACTTTTTCGCAGGTAATTTCAATCTCTTCGAAAGTTGTTTGCGGTCCGAAGCTGAAGCGGACGGCGGAGGCTGCCACATCCTGCGGAAGCCCCATAGCCGTAAGCACATGGGACAATTCCAGGGATCCGGAGGTGCAGGCGGAGCCGCTGGCCGCAGCAATTCCCTCCAGATCAAGCCGCATCAGCAGGGTTTCTGTGGCGCAGCCCGGGAAGCTTACATGGAGGATATGGGGCAGACGGTCCTCCGGACGGGAGGGCCCGTTTACAATGAAGCCCTCTGCGCCTAATCTGGCCTCCAGGCCGTGGAGCATACAGGTGCGCAGCTCCTCCATCCGATGGCGTTTGTCTTCCATGGTTTCCACTGCCAGCCGGAGTGCTTCGGCAAAACCTGCAGCAGCAGCCACATCCTCGGTTCCTGCACGTTTCCTTCTTTCCTGGGCCCCTCCATAGATAAGCGGGGACAGGTGAATCCGGGAGGAACAGTACAAGGCCCCGATGCCCTTAGGGCCACCCAGCTTATGGGCCGAGAAGCTCATCAGGTCCACCGGCAGCGTAGACAGGTCAATAGGCACCAGGCCGGCTGCCTGGACTGCATCCACATGGAAGGGGATACCCCGGCTTCTGGCCAGGAGTCCGATCGCGGAAACAGGCTGAACGGACCCTACTTCATTGTTTCCGTACATAACGGAAATCAGCAGAGTCCTGGGGGTAATGGCCGCTTCCACGTCTTCTGTCGAAATCAATCCGGAACGGTCGGCAGGCAAATAGGTGACCTCGTATCCGGCTTGCTCCAGCTTCTCACAGGCATGCAGCACCGCATGATGCTCCACCGCTGACGTGATGATATGGTTCTTGGGACCGGCAGGCAGCGGAGCCAGCCCGAAAATGGCGGCATTGTCGGCTTCCGTGCCCCCTCCGGTGAAAATCAGCTCCTTGGGTGCACAGTGAAGCAGCCCGGCGATAGTTTCCCGTGCGCGGGACAGGACGGCCCGGGCATCCCGCCCAAAACGGTGAAGGCTGGAAGGATTGCCGTATTGCTCCCGGAGGAGCGGCAGCATCGCATCCAGCACTTCAGGCAATAGCGGCGTTGCCGCCGCATGGTCCAGATAGATGGGGTTCATGAAATCCATACACCTTCTATTTTACATTAAATGTAAAACATGTAATTATCCATCTTGCCTTCATCATGGAATTCAATGAGGTTGGCCAAGGTGGTGGAATCCAGCACCTCTGCGATGGCATCCCGGATGCGGATCCACAGATCACGCTTCGCCGGATCATCCTCCTCGGTGAAATCCACCGGGCTGATGGGTCCCTCCAGCACACGGATAATGTGGCCGGCGGTAATCTCCTCGGCATTCTTGGAAAGAATATATCCGCCGTATGCCCCGCGGATGCTCTTCACCAAACCCGCATTCCGCAGGGGGGCGATAAGCTGCTCCAGATAATGCTCAGAGAGGCGGTGCTTCTCGGCAATGCTCTTCAGGGAGGTCGGACCTTCCCCGTTTTTGGCTGCAAGTTCCATCATAATGGTAAGGCCATAACGGCCTTTAGTTGATATTTTCAAGAGAACGCCACCTCAATCGACTGTTCTTGTTTTCGCTCCAGTGGTCGGGTCTGTCTCTTACCAGCATGTCCAGACAGTCCGGAATTCAAATCCGCTGATAACCGATTTTTTTATCCACATCGTTATTATGTTATCACAATGAAGAGGTTCTTGGGAACTCCAGTATGACAACTTCATGAAAAAAATGCTTCTGTTTTAGAAAAATGGTACAATAGGAGGTATTGCATATTTCCCACACGAAAGGTCTGGCGAAACCATGATGAAAGCACCACAAGATACACGGGTTGTCCTGGGCATGTCGGGAGGCGTGGACTCCTCGGTTGCCGCTCTTTTGCTGAAGCAGCAAGGGTATGACGTCATCGGCGTTTTCATGAAAAACTGGGATGATACCGACGAATTCGGCCATTGCACCGCGGAGGATGACGCCGAGGATGTGCGCCGGGTGGCGGAAAAAATCGGCATTCCCTACTATACCGTCAACTTTGAAAAGCAGTATTACGATAAAGTCTTCGCCTATTTCCTGGAGGAATACCGCCGGGGTCGGACGCCCAACCCGGATGTGATGTGCAACCGGGAGATCAAGTTCGGCGAATTCCTGCAGAAGGCGCTGGACCTGGGAGCCGATTATATTGCCACCGGCCATTATGCCCAGGTGGATCAGCAGGATGGGGTGTACCGACTCCTCCGGGGCAATGATCCCGGTAAGGATCAGACCTACTTCCTTAGCCCCCTGAACCAATACCAGCTGAGCAAGGCCATGTTCCCCATCGGCCATCTGCCCAAGCCGGAGGTGCGCCGGATTGCCGAGGAGGCTGGCCTGGCCACCGCCAAAAAGAAGGACAGCACCGGCGTTTGCTTTATCGGCGAACGCAACTTCAAGGAATTCCTGAGCCAATACCTGCCTGCCCAGCCGGGAGAAATGCGTACCTTGACCGGTGAACTGAAAGGACGGCATGAGGGGCTCATGTACTACACCCTCGGGCAGCGCCAGGGTTTGGGTATCGGCGGCTCCGGCACAGGGGAACCCTGGTTCGTGGTGGACAAGAACCTGGAGACGAATACCCTGATTGTCGCCCAGGGGGATGATTCCCACTTATACTCCGTGGGCTTAACCGCTACGGGCTTCAACTGGATTCCGGGAAGAACTCCCCCGGAGTTGTTGAGGTGCACCGCCAAGTTCCGCTACCGCCAGCCCGACCAGCCGGTGACGGTTCATATTTCAACCGAGGACGGCACCTGCCGGGTGGAATTCGCCGAGCCCCAGCGGGCGGTAACCCCGGGGCAGATCGTCGTCTTCTACGACGGCGAGGTCTGCCTGGGCGGCGCCACCATCGACAAGATCATCCGGAAGTAAACCGTTCAGCAACCCTATGTGCAGCCGACTGCCTCTCTAAGCCTAAACAGCTTGGGAAGGCAGTTTTTTGTGGGACGGGCGGATCACGCTTCCTTTTGGAGACGTTTGTGTCGGGGGCTCCCCCACAAGTATTCGGAATCCGCTTCGAAGCATGGACTTCACTTTTGGGGGATTTATCTATATTGTCCACTGGTTGCGGACCAGCCCCGTTAAATACCACGCGCCACCCTTCTCCTCGAAAACCAGAATCAGGCTGGCCCAGTCCATCCCCTGCACCTTCGGATCAAAGCCGCTGAAATAATACTCCACAAAATGGCTGCCGGGATACACCTCCTTGATGTTATTGACGGTGTTCCCCTTGCCAATCGGTTCATCATAAGCGGACTTCTCCGGCTTGGCGTAATCATGGTTGTACAGGAATTTGTCGTAGAACTGGGCAAAGGTCAGCTTGATGGGCTCTCCGGAGCCGTCGTATGATCCCCAAGTTCGCACGGTTTTGTCATCCTGAAGACGTTTAATCTCTTCCCGGGTCAAGACCACGTCCTGCTTCGTGTCCACATGGACGTAAGGAGACATCCGCACGCCCTTATCCGGATGTGCGGCAAGGGCCAATGCAGCCCAGTCCCGCTCCTTCAGGGCGGTGACGGCTTTGGCTGCGGCAGCCTCCACCTGCTGCCGGACCTCTCCGGCGGAGGCCGGAGCTGCCGATGCGGCAATGGATGCAGCCGGGGATGCAGTGGCCGCCGGGGCGCGGCTCTCCGCAGGAGCGGGAGTTGCAGGAGCAGCGGATGGCGCTGCAGAGACAGTGGCTGCCGGAGCCGGGATGGTGCCGGTAGCCACTGGGGCGGAGCCGCCTTGACACCCGGCGGCCAGCGTCAGCAAGAGCAAACTTGCGGCGATGATTTTCATGCTGAATCTCCTCTCCTTTGGCTGCTTGCATACATTATGGACGGCAAACAGCAGACGAAAGTTACAAACGGATGATTATTTAGACTACTTGCGAAAAAAGGGACCAGTATCCCTTTCGATACCGTGTTGCAGACAGACGTTCTGTTATTTTCAAATTCACCCCCTTTTTGAACATTTCGCGGACCTACGGTCCTCCAAAACGGATAACCATCCCCCCATTTTTTACCCAACTTTCCCTGCTTATGCAATAAACAGCTCATATCCACTTGGTCGCCAGATATCCGTGTCTGCCGTTATTCCCGAGAAGGACCGGAGAATTTATGGTAAAATAAACGGAGTGCGCCTTCGGGCCGCAACGCAAGTATCCTTTAAGGTGGCGAAGGTAATGGATTTATTCTCAATGCAGCAAGAACCCAAGGACGAAAGCTTCAAGCCGCTGGCGGAGCGTATGCGTCCTCTCACTTTAGATGAATATACCGGACAGGAGCATCTGGTAGGCAAGGGCAAATCCCTTCGTGTGCTGATCGAAACGGACCGGGTCCCCTCCATGATCCTCCAGGGGCCTCCCTCCTCCGGCAAAACCACATTGGCCACCATCATCAGCCAAATGACCAAATCCAACTTCATCAAGCTCAATGCCGTTTCCCTGGCCATTGCCGAGCTGCGCAAAACCTTTGACGAAGCCCGCGACCAACTTCATCTTTACGGAAACAAAACCATTGTAATGATAGACGAAATTCATGCCTTGAAAAGCAATATCCAGGAAGCCCTTCTGCCCGTTGTAGAAAATGGAACTATCATCCTTGTTGGCTGCACGACGGAGAGCATTCACCATGATATCATCCCGCCTCTGGTATCCAGGTGCCGGGTGTACAGATTAAATTCTTTTTCCACGGATAACATCCGGGACATTCTTAAAAGAGCTATGGCGGATAAGGAGCGGGGGCTGGGCGGCTCCGGAATCTCATTGTCGGAGGAAGCATTGGACTATCTGGCCGATATCTCAAACGGTGATGTGCGCAATGCGCTGAATGCCCTGGAGGCAGCCGCATATTCCCTTCATGGCACGGATACGCTGGAGCTGCGCCATGTTCAGGAGGCGTATTCATTCCGCCTGAACGGCATAACCACCAGCGACCGGTACAATCTGACCTCTGCCCTGTGCAAATCCATGCGTGGCGGCCAGACGGATGCGGCCATGTACTGGCTGGCGCGCCTTCTCTACAGCGGTGTGGACCCGGAATATATTGCCCGGCGGATCGTGGTCCACTCCACAGAGGATGTGGGCATGGGCAATCCGGTTGCTTTGCAGATGGCTTTGGCCGCCAAGGATGCCGTGCTCTTCGTGGGGATGCCGGAGGCGCGGATGGCGCTGGCCCAAGCGGTGATCTTCATCTGTGAAAGCCCCAAATCCAACAGTGCCTATAAAGCCATTAACGGCGCCTTGGAGCTGGTGGCACGTTCCCCTGCATATGAAGTTCCCGAGGATATCCGGGACGGCAGCAAGTCATACCGGAATCCCATTGACAACCCTGGCGCATCTAACCAGTATCTGCCACTTGAGCTGGGCAAAACCCGCTTTTACAGGCCGCATAACAGCGGTACGGAGGGCAAAATTTATGCACGGTACAAGGAGCAGGGAAGGCTTTAGGGAACCTGCTCCGGTTCTAACGGATAAACGGAGATAACATCATTTTTTCGGGGAGGAAAAAGAGTTGGCCATTATTCTTAGATTGGCGGGAATTGCAGCGGCACTTACGGGGATTATTGCCGGTATTGCCAAGGGGCGGGATATTCTGTACACCGTAACCGAAGCGGCCGGTTCACCCGTTAATCATTATGGCTTCCAATTCGGCGAAGCGGCGATATGGTGGATCGGCGGTATTGCTCTGGGACTGGGGCTTTATGCACAAGGCATCATTCTGGACCGGCTGGAGGAACTCCGGCGGTAGTAATATGAAGACCCTGCACCGGCAAGTGCAGGGTCTTCTTCTTTTAGCGGCTGCGGCTGAAATAATCCATGCCCATGGCCTCCCGCACCTCGCCCATGGTTACAGCAGCAATGCGGCGGACCTTTGCGGTGCCGGCCTGCAGAATGTCGTCAATGTCACGCGGCCGCACCGCATAATCGGCCCGTCGCTCACGCATGGGGGCAAGTAACTCCTCCAAGGCCAGCCGCAGCTGCTCCTTGCACGCCGTACAGCCTACAGTCCCCGCTTCGCAATTCTCCCGGATGTCCGCAGCCCCCTCCGGCCGGAAGGCCCCATGATAAGCATAGATAGGACAAATGTCCGGATGTCCCGGATCATTTTTATGAATCCGAGCCGGGTCGGTTTTGGCTTTGCGGAGCTTCAGCGCCAGCTCTTCAGAACTGCAGTCCAGCTCAATGGCGTTGCCCAGGCTTTTGCTCATTTTGGCCTCCCCATCCGTCCCTACCAGCCTCGGCACCTCGCTGACCAGCGCCTGGGGCTCAACCAGCACCGGTTTGTACAGCTCGTTGAACCGGCGCACTACCTTGCGGGCCAGCTCCAAGTGGGGCAGTTGGTCCTCCCCTACCGGAATAAGCGCTGCCTTGCAAAAGGCGATATCCGCCGCTTGGCTCACCGGGTACCCGAGAAACCCGTAATACATCTCATCCAAACCTGCACCTTTGGACTCAGCCTTCACCGTAGGGTTATGCCGCAAGGTGTTTACCGTAACCAGCATGGAGAAAAACATGGTCAGCTCGGCAATTTCCGGCACCATGGATTGGACAAAAATAGAGGTTTTGTTCGGATCGATTCCTGCCGCCAGGTAATCCAGCGCCATCTCCTTCAACGAGCAACTGATCAGCTCCGGCCGTTCAAAATGGGTGGTTAACGCCTGCACATCCGCCAGCATCACAAAACATTCATGCTCCTCCTGCAGCGCCACCCGGTTTTTCAAACTTCCGGCGTAATGGCCCAGATGCAGCTTGCCGGTGACCCGGTCCCCTGTTAATACACGATTTTTCATGGTAACTTCCTCCCGAATTATTATTTATGCTTACCTGTTTCCGGCACCAGCCCCAGCCATCATCCATGGCCATCACCCCCAATCAAGATTCCCCCAAAAGTGAAGCAAAAGCTCCGCAGCTTATTCCGATTACTTTTGGGGGTGCCCCCGTATTGATTCCCCCAAAAGTGAAGCAAATGCTTCGAAGCCTATTCCGATTACTTTTGGGGGTGCCCCCGGCATCGCCCAATAAATAAAAAAAGCCCCGTCCTCTAAGGACGAAGCTTGTCGTTGGCCACCTTAAATAACCTTCCTGCGCCTGTGCCAGGCGTTAAAGGTCCGCTGACAGTACGGGGCTGCGATGCTTCTTCACATGAAGCCTGCCCGATACCGCTCCCTTGATAACGGCGGGAATCCCGGCTTTCCCTACTACGCTTACGGAAGCGATTCGGCAAAGCAACTCCAAAGGCCATTCGAGCATAGGCCGGACACCGGTTCGCAGCAGCCACCGGCTCTCTGAGGTCCATTTCCTTATGTCTACTTACCCTTTTTCCAGGTTGTTCAGATATGGCTGAATTTTACTCCAAAATGCACAGTCAGTCAATAGGCAAGGCAAAACCAAAATCACCCTCCCCTGCCTTTAAGCAAGAGAGAGCGATTTTGTGTCCAGCCGCTTATTGCGCAGCCTTCTTCTTCAACAGATCCTTAACTGCCGCACCGACCATAATCAAACCGGCCACCGGAGGTACAAACGCGTTGCTGGCAGGAGGGTTCTGGGCCTTGCGGATTTCCGGAGCATTCTCCGGTACGATCTTCTGGGTAATATCCTCACGAGGCAAAAGCGGCTCCTCTGTGGAGAATACCACCTTGACCCCCTTGTGGATCCCATCCTTACGCAACTTCTGGCGGATGACCCGCGCAATGGGATCCACGGTGGTTTTGGAAATATCCGCCACCTGGAACCGGGAAGGATCCATTTTGTTGGCTGCCCCCATACAGGAAATGACGGGGATTTTGCGCTTCAGGCATTCCTTGATCAAGTGGATCTTGTAGCTGACCGTATCCGAAGCATCCAGGACATAGTCCAGCGGATATTGGAACAGCTCCTCATAGGTTTCTTCCGTATAAAACATCTTGAGGGCAATGGCGTCGCATTCCGGATTGATATCGGCAATCCGGTTTTTCATCAGCTCCGCCTTAGGCTTGCCGACAGTGGACAATAGGGCGTGGATTTGCCGGTTGATGTTGGTGATATCCACCACATCCTTATCGATCATGATAATCCGGCCAACGCCGGAGCGGGCCAGGGCTTCAGCAGCAATGGAGCCTACACCGCCGATACCGAGCACTGCTACGGTGCTGTTTTTTAGGATATCAAGCCCTTCCTCTCCGACGGCAAGCTCTGTGCGGGAAAATTGATGCAGCATCGGGTAAATCCTCCTAAATTTCAATCCGCGCGCTCCTCGCAGAGCGCGACGGGTCTGACGTCTAAATTACTTGGCCGCGGGTTCCTTCACTGCCAGCTTGATGGACAGCTCCTCCAGCTGCTCCTCGTCCACGGGGCTCGGCGCGCTCATCATGAGGCAGGTGGCGCTGGCTGTTTTCGGGAAGGCAATAACCTCACGCAGGTTGGATTGTTTGGCGATCAGCATCACCAGACGGTCGAAGCCGTAAGCCATGCCGCCATGGGGCGGGGTACCGTATTCGAAGGCGTCCAGCAGGTAGCCGAACTTCTCTCTGGCCAGCTCCGGGGAGAAGCCCAATGCGTCGAACATTTTTTCCTGTACCTCGCGTTTGTAAATCCGCATGGAGCCTCCGCCCACCTCGTAGCCGTTCAGCACCAGGTCATAAGCTTGAGCCCGGATTTTGCCCGGATCGGTGTCGAAATATTGCAGGTCCTCTTCATGAGGACGGGTAAACGGATGATGCTCGGCCACATAGCGTTTGGCTTCCTCATCATAGCCCAAAAGCGGGAAGTCGATAACCCAGGCAAACTTATACTCGTTTTCGTTGATCAGTCCCAGGTCCTTACCTACCTTCAGGCGCAGGTTGCCCAGCACATCGTTAACGACCTTGGCCTTGTCCGCAGAGAAAATCAGCACGTCTCCCTCTTGGGCATCCAGGCGTTCGGTAAGAGCAGCGATTTCCGCTTCGTTGAAGAACTTGACGATAGGGCCTTTCCATTCGCCGTCCTTGATTTGAATCCAGGCCAGGCCCTTG
>JAEWMH010000040.1 GCA_023393235.1 Bacillota bacterium
TTTAGCTGCCTATTCTCTTTTTTGATGAAGAGCAGAGAAGAACATGTAAATATTTTCAACAAAATCATGTTTATCCCTATATCTAGGCATCCACCTAGCCATGTTAAGTTTAGTGCATCGCTAGTGCGGTGAGAGCCGCTATTTGCACCAAAATGGAGCGGATAAAAATCTAACGGAAGCAGGAGCCGCTATTGGGCTAAAATTGGACCCCTGAGGGTGCATTTCGCCCAAATAGCGTCTCTGGCCGCCGTTAGAATTTGCAAAGCCAGGTTTTTGCGGTAATAGAGGCTCCTGCCGCCGTTAGAATTGGAGGGAACGAGTGAGGTGCAGTGATTAACCGGAGCTCAACAGTGAGGTGTGCGGAACAACCGGGACATCAACCTAGTCGGGTGCGGTGAGCAACCGGGGACGCCAAACTAGTGGGGTGCTCTGGGTGAGGGTTAGCCGCCGCGGAACAGCGCTGCCCGGCCCAGCCGATCCGCCTCCCGCAGCGCTGCCAGCACGTCCCCGGGCTTTACGGGGAACGGCATGTTGCCCATGGGATTGTCCGGCAAGCAGGCTGCTTGGGCGGCAGGCCATAACCGGCTGTCCTCCGCTTCACCCAGCCCGATCTGGGCCAGGGTTACAGGCAGCCCCAGGCTGGTGGAAAATCCCAAAACAGCCTCCACCTCCTCAGTCGGCGCCTGCTCCAGCACCAGCTGCACCAGGGTGCAGAAGGCTACGATCTCCCCATGGAGATAGGACCGTGTCTCCGGCAGAAGAGTCAGGCCGTTATTCACCGCATGGGCGGCAGCCAGTCCGCCGTTCTCGAAGCCCAGGCCGCTCAGCAGCAGCACCGCCTCCACTACCCGCTCCAGCGCCTCACCGGCGCGGTCTGCGGCGCAGGCGGCTTTGGCCGCAGCGGCGTCTGCCAGCAGCACCTCATAGCAGCGCCGGGCGATGGCTTCCCCCGCCTGGCTTACACCGGAGCCGCCCGCGGCCCGGCTGTTGGCTCTGGCCTCGAACCAGGTGGACAGGCCGTCACCCATGCCCGCCACCAGGAAACGGACGGGCGCCCGGGCGATGATGCCCGTGTCCACCAGCACCACCTCCGGCGGCTTGGCCAAGGTGATGTAGCGGGAGAGCTCACCTGTGTCCCGGTACACCACGGAAACCGCGCTGCACGGTGCATCCGTAGAAGCAATGGTGGGCACGATGATAACAGGCAGGCCCAGCTCATGGGCCACTGCCTTGGCCGTATCCAAAGCGCTGCCGCCGCCTAAGCCCACCACTGCCGTACAGGCCTCCTGGGCACAGAGCTCGGCCAGCCAGCTGATTTCACTCTCCGTGCATCTTCCGGAGAAGTCTCCATATACAAGCGGAAACGGCTCCGCCCGCAGAGCCTCCTCCAATAAATGGCTGACCCGCTGGCGGTCTTCCTTGCCGGCCACCAGAAATACCTGGCCTGCTCCGGCCACCCGGCCGACATACCCGCCCAGTTCCAGCAGGCGGTTATCCCCTTGGGTATAGATCGCCGGGGAAATAAAGCTGCGTTTCATCCAAACCCCTCCTTTGCCATGTGCCACCAGCCAGCCTGTCCGTCCCTTCCCGGGAACAGCGCTTCCCAGCAGGCGGGCAGATCAGCCTGCTGCGGAACCTGCGAACCGGATGCTTTTCAGCACTTGGGTGCCGTCCAATGTCTTAATTTCAAATAAGGAACCCTCCAGCACCCCGTACGAGGCCGGGTAATTCTCCTTGGGCAGGGTAATGGAGCCCGGATTCAGCAGATAGAGGCCGCCGCGTTCCTCCGCAACCGGAATATGGGTATGACCCTGGATGAACACATCCCCCGGAGACAGCGCCGGCAGTTGGTCCATACTGTGATGGTGGCCATGTGTCACAAAAATCCGCCTGCCCTCGTGGAAAAGGATCACATACTCCGCCAGAATGGGGAATTCCACCAGCATCTGGTCCACCTCACTGTCGCAATTGCCGCGGACTGTCACAATTTTGTCCTTCACACTGTTCAGCCGGGCCGCCACTTCCTTGGGGTTGTAATCCTCCGGCAGCGGATTGCGGGGGCCGTGGTACATCAAGTCCCCCAGGCTGACCAGATAATCCGCCCCTTCCCGTTCAAATGCCGCAAGCGCCCTGTCCAGGCAGGAGATGGAGCCATGAATATCCGACAGAAAAAACAGTTTCATGCTGGTTCGCCTCGCTTTTTTATATAGAGATATGGATAACTATACCAGATTGGGACCCAATAAATCAGCATACTCCATAGCGAAAAATCAAATTGACATCGGGATTGGCCCCAGCTATAATGATTGTATACAATTTAATTTATATCAACTAGTTTGGTAAGAAGGAGGACCCGCACCGGAATGGAATCGCAGTCGTATATGGATTTGGACAAACAGCTCTGCTTCGCGTTGTACGCTTGCTCCAAGGAAATCACCAAGATGTACCGTCCCCTTCTTGCGCCTCTGGGGCTCACCTATACCCAATACATCACCCTGTTGGCCATCTGGAAGGAAGGTCGGATGAAGGTGAAGGACTTGGGCGAGGTGCTTTACCTGGATTCCGGCACTCTGACCCCCCTTCTGAAGAAGCTGGAGGCCATCGGTTTGGTGAAACGGACCCGGGATGCCCAGGACGAGCGCAATGTCTGGATCGAAGTCACAGAGGAAGGCCGTAAGCTCCGGGAGCAAGCTGCGCATATCCCGCAAACCGCCTTTTGCCGCAGCGGCATGACCCCTGAAGAGGCCATCTCCCTGCACCGCCAATTGAAGGAATTGTTAGCCCGGTTAGACAGCATCGCCCCGTTTCAGGTCCCGCTTACCGAGTTGGATTAAAACTACAATTTCTGAGGAGGCCATATAATGTCCGTTCATGATTTTTCCGTCAAAAATATCCGTGGTGAAGAAGTATCCCTGTCCCAATATGCAGGCAAGCTGATGCTCATCGTCAATACCGCCAGCAAGTGCGGACTCACTCCCCAATATGACGGCTTGCAAAAGCTCTATGAGCAATACGGGCCGGAAAAGCTGATGGTCCTGGGTTTCCCCTGCAATCAGTTCAACCATCAGGAGCCGGGCAGTGAGGATGAGATCGCCTCCTTCTGCAAGCTGAATCACGGCGTAACCTTCCCGTTGTTCGCCAAAATTGATGTGAACGGTGAACATGCCGATCCCCTCTTCAAGTATTTGTGCAAAGAAGCTCCGGGGCTCATGGGTATCAAAGCGATTAAGTGGAACTTCACCAAATTCCTCGTAGATGGAAACGGCAAGGTGCTGAAGCGCTTCGCTCCTACCGATGCCCCGGAGGAAATCGGCAAGTTTATCGAGAAGCTGCTGGCCTCCGGCGCACACGCCTAAACGCATACAAACAAGACCCTCCACCTGCCTTCCGGCGGGCGGGGGGTCTTTTATTTTGGGATCAGCCCAGGGTGCCCGGGGCCCAATTGCCATTGCGGAATACTGCTTCAACGGTGCCGTCGTAACGTTCGCCGTCAATATCCATATCCGCCGAACCCAGCATAAAGTCGGTGTGCACCAGACTGACATTGGCGCCGCGGGCAATCAGCTCCTCCTTGGAATAGGTGGTGCCATTCTCCATGTTGGTGGGATAGGCGCTGCCCAGAGCCAGGTGGCAGGAGGCGTTCTCGTCGATACCGGTGTTATAGAAAATCCGGCGCAGGTCAGAAATCGGGGAATGGTACGGCACCAACGCCACCTCACCCAGATAGCGGGCATTTTCATCCGTATCCAAAAGCGCCGCCAGATGCTCTTCCCCCACCTCAGCCTGGAAGCTGACTACCTTGCCGTCCTTGAAGGTCAGGGAGAACCCGTCTACGAGACGGCCGTTCAGGTTTAAGGGCATGGTGCTCTTTACGGTGCCGTTTACACCGGTGCGCTTGGGCATGGTATACACCTCTTCGGTAGGCATATTGGCCACAAAATAAACGCCGAAGCCGTTGTTTTTGCCGCCACCCAGCCAACGGTGATTCTCGGCCAGCTCCACCACCAGATCGGTGCCGGGGGCTTTGAAGTGAAGGGACTTGTAGTTCTTGGCGTTCAATGCATTGCGCTTGTCCAAAAGCACATCCAGATGCTCCTGCCAGGCGGCTACCGGATCGGGGGTATCCACACGGTTCATCTTGAAGATGGTTTGCCACATGGCATCCACCCGCTCCTCCTCAGGCAGGTCGGCGAATACCTTGGAGGCCCACGCATGGGTAGGAGCCTTCACCAGACACCAGCTGAAGTCGCTGTTGCGGACATAACGCTGGAAGGTTTGCCGGGCCAGGGAAGCGGCCTTGTTGGCGCGGGTCACTTTTTTGCCGTCGATGCCGTTGTACAGGTCCGGATCCGGAACCTTGATGTTCAAGAGGGCGCCGCCGCCTTCCGCCAGCTGCTCCATCATTTTGGCTGTCCATTGGGGATAAAAGTCGAAGCTTTCATCCGGCGCATGCTCGAAGCGGGCACGGGTGACCTGTTCATCATCCCACTGCACCTGCACATACTTGGCACCCGCCTGGTAGGCCCGGCGGACAATCTTGCGGGTCAGCTCCACCGTTTCCAGCGGGGATTCAATAAACAGCACCTGCCCGGGTTGAATGTTCACCCCGATCCGGAGCACCAGCTCCGCGTATTTTTCCAGCATGTGATCAAATTCCTGATGATTCATACCGCTCATGACAAAAACCTCCTGTTGATTGTTTGTTAAAAATTGCGTGTGGTTAAGCGCCTGCTCCTGCCTGCGGTTCCGCATCACGGATAGAGATTCTTCTGGCAGAAATGGCCAAGGCCACCAGACATACACCTGCAGCCGTCCAGAAAACGGCATGAAGGGCACCCAGCATCGCCTCCGCCTCCGGACGGGAGCCGGACAGCTGATTCAACCGGGTGGAATACAAGGAAACGGACAGGGCAATACCCGTCACCATCCCCACGTTGCGCACCAGAGCGTTCAGCCCGCCGGCTGTCCCCAGCTTGGACTTGGGTACGGCCCCCATGATGCTGGAGTTGTTGGGAGACTGGAACAAACCGCCGCCGATGCCGAACAAGGCCAGGTGCAGACCTACGGTCCAGGCGGATTCCTGCGTGCCCAAGGTGTTCAGCAGCATAAAGGCCAGCGCGTTAATGCCCAGCCCGGCCGTCGTCAGGAGCTTGTACCCGATGCGGTCGGAAAGCCAGCCGGAGAACGGGGCCACCACGGCCATAAACACCGGATTCACCATCATAACGTAGCCTGTTTTCTCCGGAGAGAAGCCCAGCACCCCCTGCATGTAGAAGGGCATCATCACATTAATGAAGAAGAGGGCGATGAAGGAAAACAACGCTGCGATGTTGCCTACGGCAAAGGTGCGGTTCCGGTACAGGGTGAAATCCAGCATCGGATAACGCGTCCGCCGCTCCCAATAATAGAAAAGAGCAAGAACTACCAGCGAAGCGAGGCCGCCTGCGATTACCGCTCCTGTCATCCAGCCCCATTCCTGGGCATTGGAGAGAATGTAGAGCAGCGCCGATATCCCCACCATAAACAGCACGGACCCGGTGTAATCGAAGGGCTCCTGGGGCTTCTTTTCCCCGCTTCGGGGCAGGATCACCAATCCGGCGGCAAAGCCGATAATCCCGATGGGCACGTTGATCCAGAAGATCGACGGCCAGCCCAGATGGTCCACCAGACCCCCCCCGATGCCCGGCCCGGTCAGAGAGCCTAGGGATACCATGGTGCCGACGATGCCGATGGCCTTGCCCCGGTCTCCGGCGGTGAAGGTCTCCGCCACAATGGCCTGGCTGTTGGTCATCAGACACGATGCCCCTAGCGCCTGGAGAATCCGGGAGAGGATCAGAGCCGTCAGTGTGCCCGACCAGGCGCACAGGGCTGAACCCAAGGCAAACAGCAAAAAGCCGCCGTTGTACACCCGGCTGCGTCCGAACAAATCGGAGAGTTTGCCCATAATCGGCAGCGTGGCGCAAATGGTCAGCAGGTATGCGGTCAGCACCCACTGGACGTCATGGAGGGGAACCGCAAGCTCATGTGAAATGGTGGGCAGAGCCACATTGGCTATGCTGCCGTCCAGCGTGGCCATAAAGGTACCCACTGAAACATTGGCCAGAACCGCCCACCGGCTGAAGCTGCGTCCTGCTCCGGAGGGAGACGCTGAAGGATTCATGCGGATGACACTCCTATCTCTCGTTGAAATTTGCTTTCCTCGCGCACATTCTATTGATTATACACCCGCACTTGTGCTCTTGTGAAATCCTTTATCCCCGGGTAAGCACATGGGCATCCGCCCGCACCCTCCCTATCCGCCTGCATAGGCTGGAGTACAAGAAGCATACGAGCTTTTTGCATACGGGAGGTGGCATACGGATGGATATTACACTGGTTTCGGTCCATTGGCTGTATCTGCTGTTTATTGTGCTCATTATCGGCTTCATGATCCGGCGTCTGGATACGACGGTGCTGTGCATCGCCGGGATTTTTCTTCTGGGGCTATTGGCTACCGGCGACCTTCCCCGGTCCGTCAGCGGGGTCTTCGGCAGCTTCATCTATGCCATCAAAGAGCTCCTGGGCACTATTCTAATCATCTCTATCATTGTGGGTCTCAGCCGGGTGTTGGCCCGGTCCGGCATCAATGAAACCATGATCTCCCCCTTCGCCCGGCTGATCCGGAGCCCCGGCCTGGCGTATTGGGTGACCGGCATCCTGATGATGGTGATCTCCTGGTTCTTCTGGCCCTCTCCCGCCGTGGCGCTCATCGGAGCCGTGCTGCTTCCCGTGGCCGTCCGGGCCGGGCTGCCCGCTTTGGGTGTAGCAATGGCCATGAATCTCTTCGGGCACGGCATCGCCCTCTCCAGCGATTACATTATCCAAGGCGCACCCAAGCTGACTGCGGATGCGGCGGGGATTCCCGTTGGCGATGTGGTTGCCGCCAGTGTTCCGCTGGTGCTGGTGATGGGCGCTGTGACCACCGCCGTAAGCTTCTGGTATATGCGCCGGGATATGAAAAGCGGAGCCCTGACCATGAGCACCGGGCTGAAAGCGGACGTAGCCGCAGCAGGCTCTCCATCCGGCAGCGCTTCGGCTCCCTTGTCCCCCAGGCTGCGGTTGTTCTTCGCCATCTTGGTGCCGGTATTGTTCGCTGTGGACGTGGTGCTGATGTTTACGATGAATCTGCAAGGCGGGGACGCCACCGCTCTGGTAGGCGGTACTGCGCTTCTTCTGATGCTGTTCATTTCCATGGCGGTCCACCGCAAAAAAGGGCTGGAGGAAGCCACCACCTATATGACCGACGGCTTTTTGTTCGGCTTCCGAATTTTCGGTCCCGTCATCCCCATCGCCGCCTTCTTCTATCTGGGGGACTCCGCCTTCTTCGAGCTGTTCGGCAAGGTGCTGCCGGAGGGCTCCCACGGTATCGTCAATGACCTGGGCAGCGCCCTGGCCTCCGCCGTGCCCCTGAATCCCGCCGTCGGCGCGGTGACACTGACTGCGGTAGGCGCCATTACCGGGCTGGACGGCTCGGGCTTCTCCGGCATTTCGCTGGCAGGCTCCATTGCCAATCTGTTCGCCGCCTCCATCGGCCACGGCATCGCCACGCTGACGGCCATGGGCCAGATCGCCGCCATCTGGGTAGGAGGCGGCACGCTGATCCCGTGGGCGCTGATTCCGGCAGCCGCCATCTGCGGTGTGGACCCCTTCGAGCTGGCCCGCCGGAACGTGAAGCCCGTGGTTATCGGGCTGGCGGTCACCACGGTTTTCGCCATGTTCCTGCTGTGATGGTCCCGGGGCGGGCGGATTCCTTTACAAACCAACCTGCTGCTCGCCGTCCCGGTTGAACGGACCATGGTTCCTTTACAAAACCAACCTGCTGCTCGCCGTCCCGGGCTATCGGACCGTGGTTCCTTTACAAAACCAACCTGCTGCTCACCGTCCCGGGCTATCGGACCGTGGTTCCGTTATTTTGCCAAAAAAACCGGTTTTGGTGGTTTCGCGGACACACGGTACGTTATTTCTCTCTGCAGGTGTCCTAACCTGTTGATTCCCTGCAAATAACGGCTCCTCAGTCCGCACAGGTGGAAAATCAACGTCTTTTCGCCAAATAAGGGCTCTTCAGTCCTTTACGCCACGGTATGAATGCAGCTGGCCGGGCAAAGGATGCACACATGGACGACGGAGCACGCAGATGGCAGTAACGCGCATGGGTAATGGAGTTATGCATGGACAATAGGGCTGCGGCAAACCCCCGCATTCCTTCCACTAACATAAAAGCCGCCAGCGGAAGGTCCTCGCTTCCGTTAGCGGCTTTTTGCGGTTGGTGTGAATCTGGCGCGGTTACGGCGAGTGATGCTGCCAGTGCTGCGCCGGCTAGTAATGATGCAAATGGTTGGGGGTGGGGCGCTGGGGCGACCGATGCGGCTACTGGTGCTGGTGCACTGGGGCGACTATAGTGGCGCTGGGGCGGCTGATACGGTTGGCTGGAATCTGCTGGGGCTGGTGGATACTAGAGCTAATACTGTTGGTGGGTAATGGAGCTGGTGCGGCCGTTCAGTACTGGTGCTGGTGTAGCTGGCGGGTGCTGGACTGGCAGCTGATGAAAATACTGTTGCAGCTATTGCGGCTGGCCGGGTTAGTTAGTTTACTTGGGCTACCCCGGAGCTCCCCTTACCCCCGGGGCCGGAAGAGCTGCTCCGCCGCCTCCCGTTCATACAGGCCCAACCGCTTGGCCTCAGCCAGCAGACGGGAGGTGTTGCGGCGGCACAGCGCTTCGATATCCTGCAGCACCTCCGCCGCTCCCGAGCGGACATGGCCGAAGATGGCGGCGTCATAAAACCGGATGGCCCCCAAATTGGCCACAAAGTCGTTGACCACATGGATGCCCCGTTCCTTTAGCACCACATCCCCCTCCGGGGAAACCGGGATGTTGGCTCCCTCCACCACAAGCGCCGCCTTCACCTGGCGGGCATTGCCTGCGTGAATCACATCCTCCAGCGCTGCCGGAACCAGAATGTCGCATTCGATGTCCAGCCATTCCCCATTGGGCCGCACCCGGTCCTCCGGACGGAAGCTGGCCGGAGCAAGCTCCCCGTGCTTCATCCGGCCCTGCACCAACGCAGGCACATCCAGTCCGGCGGGATTTTCTACCAGCAGATTGGCATCCGCTATGCCGACCACCCGGTATCCCATCCGGTGCAGCAAAAACGCGCAGCTTGCCCCCACGCAGCCAAACCCCTGCACGACCACCCGGGCCCCTGCACCTCCCGCCCGGTCTTCAGGGCCAGCACCGCCGGGATAACCACCAGTGCCGGTGCCGACGCCAGTGCCACTCCTGCTACCCGTCTCCCCTTTGCGATCAGCGGCCTGCTGCAGAACCCTCCAAGCCTCATCGGCACAATAGGCCGCTCCATATCCGGTCACCGCATCATTCAGCAGAAACGTTCCGTCCACTGTTTCCCCCAATAGCCTCCGGTAAGCCCGAAGGCCCTCCATCACATGAGGGTCCCGCTTCATCGCAGGAGTGATGAGCTCCACCTGCAGCTCCTCCATTATGGCCAGCACATCCTCGAAGGCCACCCCCAAGTCCCCACCCAGTGACACCCCTGCCTGCAGATAGGGCTTCATGGCTCTCAGAAAACGGCCCAGCACCGCCTTGGCGTCCGGGGCCTTATAATCATAGGCGATACCCGCCTTGCAGCCGCCGGTGGTGACGCTGCCCCCGGCTTCATATTTGTAAGCCATCACCTTGGCCAGACGCTCCACCTCCCGGCGGGTAACGCTTGGATGCATCCGGGTGCCCCCGCTGGCATACCCCTCCACAAAACGGTGAACGACCACCCAACCGACAGCACCGGTCAAATGGTCGTTCCACTCCAGCACCAGGTATGGCTTTTCGTTTCCCATACGCTTCCCCTCCCACAAGTGTCACAAGGAATGGTGCCTGCATGTCATGCAAGCCTGCCTGATGTTCCCTTCTATAGACTATGCATGGGAGGGAGCGTGTGTCCCCCTGCCTACCTGCCAAACACCTCCGCCGGAAGAGTGACCTTTTCCCAGCTTTCTCCGCCATCCCGTGTCCTCAAAAGAATGCGGCTCTCCCAGTTGGCTTCCGCCAGCAGCCAACCCAGCCGCTCATCCGCAAAGCTGATCCGGCTGACGCCTACAATGTCCGCAATGGGCGCCGTATTCCAGCTTTTGCCGCCATCTCCAGTGGCCATCAGCCCGCCCTCAATAGGGCCTGCTCCGGGAGTCAGCGCCACAAAGCCTCTGTCCGCGGAGAGGAAATGCATATCTCTGGCATACGGCCGGCCGCCGCGGAATTGGCTGATCTGCCGCCAATTGCCGGGTTCTCCGGCAGTGCTGCTGTAGAAGGAAGCCTCCAGATTGGCAGGATTGAACAATAACACGGAGGCTGTATGCCCATCCGGCGCAGAAACGCCGATTACCGTCTGCCCCCGCTCCGCCTCCGGCAGCTCATCCAGCCGCCAGCCGCTGCCGCCATTGTCCGTGTAGGCCACAGCGGGAATCCGGCAGCCGGTGTCTGCCTCAGCGGGCTTCGCGCTCCCGGCACAGCCCGGTGCTGTCACATAGCCTGCCGCCCATCCCTTCCACTGCCCGGTAAACACGGCCTTCTCTGGAACAAAACCCTCCAGATTGCCGGTGAAGGCCGCAGATTCCCAAGAGGCACCGCCGTCACGGGTGAGCAGAAGCTGATGAGCCGCAACCGCATATCCCCACCCTTTTGGACTGACAGACAGAACCTCTGCCGTATACGGATTCCCCTCCTGTCGGGAAGTTTGCGTTTCCCATCGTGGGGTCCAATGAGCCCCGCCGTCCATCGTTTCATAGATGCCCTTGGACGAACACCCAAGAATCCCCTTCTGCTCCTGGCAGTCTGAGTTCCCCACCACAAACCCGCGTTCCCGCTCCACAGGCGCAAGTGCGGTTATATACATGCCGTCCGTCCCCACCTTGGTCCAATCCGTACCCCCGGTGGGGGTTCGACCCACAAAAGGGCCCGATGTATTTTCCCCGGCTACCCAGCCGATCTTATCGTTGACAAAACCCATCTGGTCAATCCGGAACCATAAATCCGTGTCATCCCCCTCCGGTGCAACCACCACTCCCGGCGTACCTGAACTTGCCGGCGCCACTGAAGGTGCAGAAGACGGCGGCAACGAGCCTGCTTGAGGGGTCGCAGCATAAAGCGCCGGGCTGCCGGAGGCCTCCGGCAACGCCTCCCCATTTGGACCACAGCCGGTTAACAAAACACCAGTAAGAGTACCGAACAGCGCCCAACGCAAAAGAGACCTTGCACGTTCCCTCGTATTCATTCATACCACTCCTTTACACCGTACCCTTAAAGCCATACGGATATGCTGGATATGAATTAGACGCGGAACCGCAAGGCCCGGTTTAATCGCACGGGGTTTTATGCCCGGCTGAAGGTTTTTTGAATTGCTTCGGATACTCTTTCCTTTTGGATCGGCTTCACCACAAAATCGCTGGCGCCGCTGCGGATGGCATCCAGCACCATTTCCCGCTGGCCCATGGCCGAACACATGACAACTTTAGCGGAAGCATCCATGGTCTTGATTTTCCGGAGAGCACTGACTCCATCCATCTCGGGCATGGTAATATCCATGGTGATCAAATCGGGCCGCACAAAATGATACATGTTGACCGCTTCCGCGCCATTCTGCGCTTCCGCCACCACCTCATGGCCCAATTCCTCCATAATGGTCCGCATGACCATCCGCATAAAAGCCGTATCGTCCACAACCATTATTTTTTTCTTCTCCATTAATTCCACTCCTTTGGCTGGTGGTTTTATCATCTGTTACAATCTATGATACTACTTGGCTATGAACAAATACTGAACATACGATAAAAGGCCCAACCATTTTCCCATTTGCGACAAAAAAGACAAAAAAAGCCGTTCAGATTTCTCTGAAAGCGGCTTATTTTGCTATAGTTTGTCATCCCTAATTTTACCGTCCGCCAGCCAGCTTGTATCCGGCAGCATAACGCTCGTTGAGCCTGTGGTACCTGCTGACGATCTCCTTATGCAGGGGATGGCGCACCGGAATGCCGGTCAACTCGCCCAGAGCCGATTGGATGCCCTTCTGGCGGATCACCGTTTGTACCCGGGCCGCATCCTCATCGATGTTGCTGTCAAAATGAAGCGCAGCGGCGATGGCATCGGCCAGATTGGACACCGGCAGTCCCAGCCGTGAAGCCAGCATGGCCGGCCGCACCAGGCGGTTGTTGTAGGAGAGCTTGGACAAAGGCGAACGGGCTACCCGCTCGATTCGGTCCGTCAAACCAGGATTGGCAAAACGCTCCAGGGTTTTCTCGATATAGGCCACGTGGGCTTTTTCATCGAGCCCGTATTTCTCCACCAGCATCCGCCCGGTTTCCTGCATCACCCTCCGCACCTTAATTTTGACCAACGGCTTTTTCATGGCCTCCTGGATGGTCAGGCAGCCGGCCAAATACCCGAAGTAGGCGGCGACGCAATGTCCGGTGTTCACCGTGAACAGCTTCCGCTCCATGTACGCCTCCAGCTCGTCAGTAAGGATAATCCCCTGAATGGCCGGGAAATCCTCCGCCGTGCCGCGTTTGTCCACCACCCACTCAAAGAAGGGCTCCACCTTAACGGCAAGCGGGTCCTCCTGCTGCTGCACCGGCACAATCCGGTCCACGATGGAATCCGGAAAATAAACCAGCTTCTCCGCCTGCCCGTGCAGCGTGGGGTCGAGGTGGGCGTATACCCATTTTTTCAGTTGGGAGCTGCCCCGTATGGTATTCTCACAGGCAATGACGTGAAGCACGCGGGGATTCTCCCGCAGACGCAGCTCGATTCCCCGGGCTATTGCCCCCGCGATATGCTTCAATGAGCCTGCACCTACCGCCGTGGTCACCAGATCCGCCTCCGCCACCTGGCGCGCCACAGCTTCCCCGTCGGAGATGCGCAGCGCCGTCACGTTCCGGACCACGGACACATCCTCGCTACCTGGCCCGCCTGCCAGCATGACTGTATATTGCCCCCGTTTTTGAAGCAGGGCAATCTGCCGCTCATTCCGGGCCACAAAACAAACCTCATAGCCTGACCCGGAGAGCTGCATGCCGATGAATCCTCTGCCGATGTTCCCGGCGCCAAATTGCACTGCTTTCATCTTATACCACTCCTTTATTTTTTGAATTTTCTGTCTTTTTATGCGGTAAAATTCCCTGACTCCCCGGGCCGGAATTTTTCCCGGACCGGAGGCGTCCGGTTTGTTGGAGGCTTAGCTGCCTTGGGGATTCGTCATCAAATGGCGGAAGTCCAGGTCACAAAGGGAATCCAGCCGGTAATTGCAAGGCTCGAATTCCAGCAGAGAGGTAATCCGGTTGGGGATCACCACACTGTACATTCCTGCCGCCGCCGCCGCCCGGGCTCCATTGGGAGAGTCCTCAATGGCCACCGCCTCGTGGGGCTCCACTCCCAGACAGGCCAGCGTCTTCAGGTACAGCTCCGGATCGGGCGTCCCCTTTTCCACATCATCCGCCGTCCGGATACATTCGAAATAGTCTGCGATACCCAGCCTGGTCAGATAACGGTCGATCCACTCCCTGGAGGAGCTGGAGGCCAGCCCGATGCGCAGGCCCGCTTCCTTGGCCGCCTTCAGGTAATCCAGCACACCGGGACGCAGGATCTCCTTCTCCATCAAAGCGGTATGCTGGGCGCGAACGGAGATGCGCAGTGCGTCCAGATTTACCGGCAGCTTCAGCTCCGTCACAAGGTACTCATAGGGATTAAAGGTATGGAGGCTGGTTCCGATACACCCCGAGTAGAGCTCCACCGTCAAATCCACATTATGCTCCCGGTATGCGTCCCGGAAAGCCTCGTACCAAGCCGTTTCCGTATCAATAATCGTTCCGTCAAAATCAAAAATAATCGCTTTAAGCATATGTTCCGTCTCCCTTCCGGATTGTGTTTTTTCTCTCTCGCCCCACGGCGGAGGCGGAGGAAACAGACGCACGGACACCAGCAGGGGGTCATGGAATGGGCCGGAGTAGATATTGTAGAACAGCACAAAAAGAGCCCTGAAGAACAGGGCCCGACTCTACTTTGTCAAAAGCAAAGAAATGACCCATCTCCTGCTGACGAGGTTAGCTGACGGGCTCGGGTAGATGGTACCCTACATCTTAAGATGACTCGCCCCAATTGCGTGGTTCCCCCGCTTTCCGGCCGCGGCCGAAAACTAAGCGTATTTTTATAATAATCAGAACTCTTGGAAATGTCAATTTATTTTCAAGACTTATTTTCAAAAACGGGCGCCGGGGGTATATCCCCCAAAAAAAGGACAGCAAACAGTAAGGCCTGTCTGCTGTCCGGTGATTTGCTTATTTCACAATGCTTTTGAGCACATCGTCAATGATCATGGAATTGGCTACCGCACCGCTGTAGAGCCAGCTTTTGGTCTTGTCGAACTGGAAAACCTGGTTGTTCTTAACAGCCGGGATGGTGCCCCACACCGGGTCCTTCAGGGCTTCGGATCCTGTTGCAGTATCACTGTTCACGAGGAAAATATAGTCGGCATCCAGGGTAGCCAGCTTCTCCAGGGAGATGGAGTTCCAGTTGGCCTTGCCGGCAGCGGATATTTCCTTCACGGCAGCCGGAACGGTAAAGCCCAGGTCCTTATAAAGCACAGTTCCGCTGGAGCGGGCTTCGCTGACCACGAAGAATTTATTGCCCACCAGCCAGATGGCGGCAGCGGACTTGGCTCCGGAGGCTTTTTGCAGCTTGTCCTTGGCGTCCTTGGCTTTTTGGTCGTAGGTATCCAGAGCCTTCTGGGCCTCTGCCTTCTTGTTCAGAACCTCGCCGACCTTCAGCAGCGCCTGGCGCCAGTCACCATTAATTTCATCACCCAGGACAAAGGTAGGCGCAATCTTGGAATATTGGCTGTACTTGTCCCCGGCTACGGTGCTGGTATCCCCGATGATCAGCAGGTCCGGATTAAAGCCCGCTACCGCCTCAAAGGGCAGATCGCTGGGAACAGGGGGAAGTGCGGACAGGTGGTCATTCAGGTAATCCTGCTTCGAGCCTTTGGAGGTTCCCCATTGGGCGATGGGCATCACGCCGATGGCAACAAGATGATCCTCCAGATAGGAAGCGATGATGCGTTTGGGATTGGCGGGAATTTTCACGTCATGGCCCAGACCGTCCTTCAGGGTGCGCTCCACGGGTGCTGTGGAGGCAGCAGCGGCTGGAGCTGAAGCGGCTGAAGATGCGGCCGGAGCCGAGGAGGCACCGCCTGTGTCTTTGCTGTTGCTGCCGCAAGCGGCCAGGGTCAAGGACAGGGCCGTCGCACCGGCCAGGATGGCGAACCATTTTTTCGTATAGCGTCTATTCATAATATACTCCCCCTATAATATCGAGTGTGATGGAAAGATGAGGCAAGTTTAGACACGATGAGGCAGTTTGTAATGGCATGATTAGGCTCTAGGCCGATATTGATGATAACAATTCTCATTCTCACTGTCAAGAGGAAGTATTCATGCTTTTGGAATTGGCCGTGGCTCTCCAGGCTAAACCCTGCAGCCCACTGGCCCCAAGCGCTGCCGGATAAGCTCCGCGTATGCCAAATGCAAAAGTGCAGTTATTGTGCGAACCAGACGCTTAAATAGGAGGCTGAAATGCAAAAGTGCATCTATTCCCGCCGATTACCACCCGGTTGGCGGTTTCAGCGAAAAATAGATGCACTTTTGCAGGATCGCACCAGCAGATGGGGATCACGGTCAAAAATAGCTGCACTTTTGCAGGTTAGCACAGTCACAACTTTCCTTTAACCCCTTGCTTCCTGCCACACACTTTCTGCCTGCTGCAGCCGGAACAGCCGCCAGTATTCGCCCTGCAGTTGGAGCAGCTCCTCATGGGTGCCGCGTTCCACAATCTGTCCGTTCTTGAGAACAAGGATATGGTCCATCCGCTCCAGCCCCGTCAGCTTGTGGGTAATCCACAACACTGACTTGCCGGGGAAGGCCGCCGCCTCTGCCTGGCGCAGGAACGCCTCCTCCGTCACACTGTCCAGCCCCGCCGTCGGCTCATCGAACAGGAGCACCGGCGCATTGCGGAGCAGCGCCCGGGCCAGCCCCAGCCGCTGGCGTTCGCCCCCGGACAGCCGGGAGCCCCATTCCCCGATTAGCGTGTCGTAGCCCTCAGGCAGCGCCATGATCGTATCGTGGATCTGCGCCGCCTTGGCGGCTTGCTCTATCTCTTCGTCCGTTGCCTCCGGACGGGCCAGCAGGAGATTGTCCCGGACCGATTCGTTGAACAGCTGTACATGCTGGGATACCACGGCAAACCGGTCCCGCACTGCCTCGTCCGGCAGCCGAGCCAGCTCCTGCCCGTCCAGCTGCACGCTCCCGGCCTCGTAGGGCCGGAGCTTCAGCAGGACCTGGAGCAGCGAGCTTTTGCCGGCGCCGCTCTCACCTACCACGGCCACCCGCCGTCCCATCGGGAGGCCGAAGCTGATGCCATCCAGGGCCGCAGGCTCGGATGGCCCGTACCGGAACGCCATCCGCTCCACGTGGATGGCGAAGCCTGCTTCCGGCAGCGGCTGCGCGGCTGCCGTAGCTTCTGTGCTGGCGGATGGCGTCTCCGGGCCGCCGGCATCCGCCAGCTTGAACAGCCGTTCGGCGGCCGCCATAATGCCGCCGAACTGCTGGAAGGTCTGCGGAAGCGGCGCCACCGCCTCGAAGCTGGCCAGGGCCACCATGGCCAGCACCGGCAGGGCAATGCCGCTGAGCGCCTGTGCGGCCACCAGCGGGATGGCCGCCAAGAGCATCAGCCACATAGCCGCCTGGGTGCAGGCCACCATCAAACCGGACGCCACGGCGGCCGTCCGGTTCTGGCCCTTCTGCAGCGCCGACAGCCGGCGCTGGTCCGCCTCCACCCGGGCGGTGGCCTCCTCTGCCCGGCCGTACACCAGGAGCTCCGGCAAGCCCATGATTAGATCATTGGCATTTGCATAGAGCTCCCCGCGGCAGGCGGCGGTTTCTTGCCCTCTCCGCCTTCCCGCCAGATGGGATAACGCGGGAACCGCCACGCCTCCCAGCACCAGCATCACGGCCAGGATCAGGCCGAAGCGGATATCCCACCAGGCTACGATCCCGATGCCGAGAAGCGCTGCCAGCACAGCCACCAGCGGAGGCGATAATACCCGCAGATAAAAATTCTGCAGCTCGTTCACATCGCTGACCACCGAACCCAACACATCCCCGCTGCGCCGGTCCTCCAGCAGCACCGTGCCTCTGGGTTCGATGCGAGTGTAAATCCACGTGCGCAAATCCGCCAACACCCGGAAGGTAACGTCATGGGAGGCCAGCCGTTCCAGATAGCGGAAGACACCCCGGGAGAGGCCGAAAAACCGGACGCCCACAATGGGCACCCAAACCAGCAGCACCGTCTCCGGCCGCAAGGCGGCTTTGGCGATGAGATAACCGGAGGCCCCCATCAGCCCGATATTGGCGCCGATGGTTAGGAAGCCAAGCAGTACAGCCAGGAAAGCCCGGCCCTTGTAGCGGCCGACAAAAGCCAATGTTCTGCGGAAGGTGCTGTTCATGCCTTCTCACCTCCCCCTACATTGGGTACAGTCAATCCAGCCGCATCCGCCGGATGCTGGTTATCCGCTTCCCCTTTAGCCCCCGCCGCTTCCACGGATGCTGCTTTTGCTTCTACTTTCGCTTCTACTTCTACTTTTGCTATCGCTTCTGCTTTCGCTTTTGCTTCTATTTCTACTTCTGCTTCACTCCGCATCAATGCCGCTGCGGCTTCCATGCCATCTCCGCCCTGCGCCTGCACCATCCGCGCATAGACGCTGCCGCTGCGCGCCAGCAGCTCCTCAGGCCGGCCCGCCTCTACGATGCGGCCCTGCTCCAGCACCACCAGCCAGTCCGCATGGCGGACCGTATCCAGCCGGTGGGCGGCCATCAGAACGGTGCGCCCGCGCACCAGCTCCGTCCACGCCTCCTGCACCAACGCCTCATTCTGCGCATCCAATTGAGCCGTCGGTTCATCCAACAGCAGCACCGGCGCATCCCGGAGCAGCGCCCGGGCAATGGACAGCCGCTGCATCTGGCCGCCGCTTAAGCGGACAGCCTCGCCGATGGGCGTGTCATAACCCTGGGGCAGCCGGGCGATGAATTCATCCGCCCGGGCCAGCCTTGCCGCGGCCAATACCTCGTCCCGCGAAGCGTTGGGACGCCCCAACCGGATATTGTCCAGCAACGTGCCCTGGAACAGATGTGTCGTCTGCGCGACCACCGCCAGCTTGCTGCGCCACCAGGACATGGACAGCTCCGCCATTTCGGTGCCGTTTACGCAGATACTCCCCTCCGTCGGCCGCAGGAAACCCTGCAGCAGCTCCAAGAGGGTGCTTTTGCCCGCGCCGGTATGTCCGATCACAGCCACCCGCTGGCCCGGCTCCACCGTGAGGCTGATGCCGGACAAAGCCAAGGGAAGCTCGGCCGAAGCCGCCGTTCCCCCGTCTTCAGGCAGCTTGTCCGCCGTCCTCCCGACATTGGCACCGCCGCCGGCTTCCTGCTCTTCCTGCAGCGCAGCTTCCTCTTCGTCCGCCGCCGCTTTCTCCACCCGCGGATAACGAAAACCCACCTCCGCCAGCTCGATCCGGTAGCCGCCTCCAACCACCGCAGGCTCCGGTTTCTGCCCGTCAGGCCGGTCCGTCAAGCCTGGTGCCTCTGCATCCAGGAGCTCGAAGATCCGCTCCGCGGCAATCCGCCCGTTCATCCCCGTATGGAACTGGGTGCCTAACGCCCGCACCGGGCCGTAATATTCCGGCGCCAGCAGCAGCACAGCGTAGGCGTTGTAAAAGTCAATGCTGCCGTCAATTAGCCGCAGCCCCAGGAACACCGCCACCACGGCGGTGCACAGGGTAGCAAACAGCTCCATCACAAAGGCTGACATAAAGGCCAGCCGCAGCGTGCCCATGGTTGCCTTCCGGTGCTCCTCGCCGATCCGGGCAATAATCCGGATCTGCTCCCGGCTGCGGTTGAAGATCCGCAGCGTCGGCAGCCCTCTTACCACATCGTGGAAGTGACCGCTCAAGTAACCCAATAGCCGGTACTGCTTGGCCGTTTTGGCCTTGGTGGTCATCCCGATAATAATCATGAAGAAAATCAACAGCGGCATGGTGACCGCAAGAATTAACGTAGAGGTCAGATCCATACGCAGCGTAGCGCACAGCACGGCAATGGGAATCAGCGTGGACAAGGCCACTTGAGGAATATACCGGGCCAGGAAGCTCTCCAGCTGCTCCACACCCTCGTACAGCGTGGAGAGCAGCTCGCCGCTGCGCTCCTTTTTGATGGCTTGCGGCCCCAGCTCCGCCAGCTTGCGGACCATACGCACCCGCAAGTCCTCCTTGATGCGCGCCGCCATATCCGTGGACACCCACTCACTTGCGATATGAACCAGTACCCTTAGGCCAATCCATCCCAATAGAACAAAAAGAGCGGGGAGAAGCTCCTCCAGCCCTTCCCCGCCCAAAAATACCCGGTCTGTAATTCTGGCGATCCACACGGCCTCCAGAATAATCAGAATGCCGCCGGCCAATCCCAGGCATACGCTCGCTGCAAATAACACACGGGCGGCCGGCGCGCTTTTCATAAGACGCTTCATCATATTAGTAGTCCAGGTGGTCCTTGATGCTAACCCGCTTGCGGAATGCCCAGTAGGTCCAGCCCTGGTACGCCAATACCAGCGGTACGGTAGTCAGCGCGATAACGGTCATCACCTTCAGGGTATATTCGTTAGAAGCGGCGTTATGGATGGTCAGGCTCCAGTCCGGGTTAAGCGAGCTGATCATCACCCGGGGATACAGACACATGAATACTGTTACAGTGGACAAAACAATGGTCAAGCCGGTCATGATGAAAGCCCAGCCTTCTTTTTTGGCCTTCAGGAAATAACGGACCGACACCAGGCAGATGCCTGCCAGAATCGGAACGGCACCAGGGTTGACCCCGGAGAACATATCCGTTTCGAAGTAGCTTAGAATAACGAAGACAAAAACGGAGATGGTGGCCAGCGCCCCCACCTTCAGGGCAAATTGGTGAGCCCGCTCACGCAGATGCTCGTCGGTTTTGAGAGCCAGGAAAAGCGCGCCGTGAAGCAGGAACAGCAGAACCACGCTCACACCCGCCACAACGGAATAGATGCTGATCAGGTCCCAGAAGGAGCCTACATAGTTCATGTCCTTGTCGATGGGCACACCGCGCATCAGGTTGGCCAAGGCTACGCCCCACAGAAGCGGAGGCAGCAGGCTGCCGAAGAAGATGGTCCAGTCCCAGAGGCTTCTCCACTTGGGATTCTGGAGCTTGCTGCGGAATTCGAAGGATACGCCGCGTCCGATGAGAGCCAGCAGCATCAGGAACAAAGCCATATAAAATCCGCTAAACAGCGTCGCATACCAATGGGGGAATGCAGCGAACATGGCGCCGCCGGCCGTAATCAGCCAGACCTCATTGCCGTCCCAGACCGGGCCGATGGTGTTGATCAGCACCCGGCGCTCCACATCCTCCTTGCCCAGGAAGGGGACCAGCATACCCACGCCGAAGTCGAAGCCCTCCAGGAAGAAAAAGCCGACAAACAGCACTGTGATCAGAATAAACCATAGGGTTTCATACATGACGTTGCCGCCTCGCTTTCATCTTATAATTTGGTGGGATGGGCAATGTGGCCGTGCAAATCGCCTCCGGCCTCCACACCCTTCTTCACGAAGTGCACGAACAGATACACCAAAGCGGCTGCGATCAGCCCATACACCACAGTGAAGCCGATGAGCGAGGTTAATACCATGCCGGCGGATACTGTAGGCGACACGCCGTCCGTTGTCTTTTGCAGACCGAAAACAACCCATGGCTGGCGGCCTACCTCGGTCATAATCCATCCGGTAGAATTGGCGATAAAGGGAAGCGCGATGGTCCAGACCATCAGCTTCAGGTAAAGCTTGTTATTCATCAACCGGTTCCGCACCATAGCCACTACACCGTACAAAGCGGCAAGGATCATCAGCGTGCCGGAGCCGACCATAAGCCGGAAGCTCCAGAAGGTGGTGCGGACAGGCGGTATATAATTTCCGGGGCCGTAGAGCGCCTGGTATTCCTCATTAATCTGGTTCATACCCTTGACGCTGCCGTGCAGCTTGTTATAGGCGAGAATACTGAGAACACTCGGCACCTGCACCTCTGCCATGTTCTCCTTGCTGGCAGGGTCAATAATAGCGAACAGTGTAAACGGCGCCGAATCTCCTGTTGTGTTCCACAGCGCCTCCGCAGCGGCCATTTTCATAGGCTGGGACACCATCAGATGCTGCGCTTGGCTGTGGCCGACTACAGCGGTCAGCACGCTGGATACCAACGCTACCACAATACCCAATTGGAAGGTAGGCTTGAACATCTCTACCTCATGCTTGCGCACCAGCTTGTAGGCGCTGATGCCGGCCATGAAGAAGGAGCCTGTCGCCAGTGCCCCAAAGACAACGTGGGGGAATTCCACCCACAGCTGGGGATTGGCCAGCAGGGCGAAGAAGTCGATCATTTCCGCCCGTCCGTTCTGAATGGCATACCCCACCGGCTCCTGCATAAAGGAGTTGGCGGTGAGAATCCACAGTGCGGACAAGGTTGTGCCGATGGCCACTAGCCAGATTGCCGCCAGGTGAACCTTCTTGTTCAGACGGTCCCAGCCGAAAATCCAGACGCCCAGGAAGGTGGATTCCAGGAAGAAGGAGACCAATGCTTCCACAGCCAGCGGGCCGCCGAACACTGCTCCCACGTACCGGGAATAATCGGACCAGTTCATACCGAACTGGAACTCCTGCATAATCCCCGTTACCACACCCACAGCGAAGTTTAGCAGGAACAGCTTGCCCCAGAACTGGGACATTTTCTTGTAGTTGTCATCCTTCTTCACCACATAAAGCGTGTTGAGGATGGCGATCAGAAACACCAAACCAATCGTAAGCGGAACGAACAAAAAGTGATAGACCGTGGTAATACCAAACTGCCATCGAGCCAGAATCACCGAATCCAAAGCTCCTCATCTCCCTTTCTAGAGTACAGCGCAGCCCAATATGGCCGCACCAAACAGCCGAATCTCGTGCCGGCCTGCAGGGTACTTTGTGAACTAAAATGATTATAAGATAGTTCTATCTTTTAAAATAGTACGGATCAATATAAAAATCCCTGTTCCGTCTAGAATTCGATTTTTGGACACATTTTATACATGGAATTTCGCTTGGTTTTCTTCAAAATGTTCCCAAAATGAGATGAAAAAAAATAGGAGGAGATCGTTATAAACGATTTTCCACTTGTATCCAAGTCTCCCCGCGGAGTAAGGTTAGAATGGACAGCACTTACATTGAGAGCGGAGGGAAGAAGCCATGGAGAGCATCCCGACAATATCTGCCGGACCAGTCCGCATTGTGGAGTACAACCACTCCTACGCCGCTGCCGTAGCGGACATGTGGAACAGGAGCACGGAGAGCTGGGGCGGCGGCCACAGCAGACGGACACCCGAGAGCGTCATCCAGGATATGGACAGCACGATTAATCTTCACGTATTTTTGGCTATGGACGGGGAGGAAGTGGTGGGCTTCTGCAGCTTCTCCCATTACCAGCTGGACGAGGGAGCGCTTTATGTACCCTTGCTCAATGTCCGGCCGGATTACCATAACCGCAAGGTGGGCAAGGCCCTGATTCTGCATGCCGTGGCCAAAACGGTGGAGCTGGGCTGGCCCCGTCTGGACCTGTTCACCTGGGCCGGCAATACGAAAGCGGTACCCATGTATAAGAAGTGCGGGTTTTTCTGGGAAAAGAAGGACGACGGGGTCCATCTGATGAATTATATTCCCACCGTACTGCAAACGGAGGCCCTGGAGCCGTATTTGAATAATCTGGACTGGTACTCGGATAGCACCCGCCCCATCCAGATCCAGCCCGACGGGGAAACCCTCAGCGGGAAGTTCGATATTTTCCGGTATTCCTGGCAGAAGGACGGGCAGGAGCTCCATGTGGATTTCGAAAAGACCGGGCGGGGCATCTGGGCGATCGACACACCCGACTATGAGATCCGCACGGAAATTGCCGGGCATGATCTGGTGTTCGGAAGAA
This sequence comes from Bacillota bacterium, assembly GCA_023393235.1. Taxonomy (GTDB): domain Bacteria; phylum Bacillota; class Bacilli; order Paenibacillales; family NBRC-103111; genus Paenibacillus_AR. Next base: position 23,161 of record JAEWMH010000040.1, read on the forward strand.
CCTACCCTGTTCGTTACCATATCCGCAGCAAAACCGGCGAACCGGTGGTTTGTGAGATTGCAGGCCAAGATTCCAGGAACATCCGGCTGGAGCTCAACCGTACAGTAACGGTTACCGGCACGGAAATCGTCGAAGGCCTGTTTCGGGTTGACCCGGTGGAGGAGGAGCAAAGCAGCTGGAAAACCCATCCTGTTGTCCTCTCCCAGTGGACTATCAACGGGCGTAAAGCCGAGCTGCGGGCAGGCATCGCACCGTTGTTTCCGGCCAAGCTGGCTATGGCGGGCCCGGAGCTGGAGCATTTTGCAGGTACCCGGGAAACCCTGTTCTTAAATATTGAGAACCAGCTTGCCGAAGAGACGGAATTCCGGTTTTCCCTTCCGGCGGCAGAGTTTATCCGCTTCGAGAATCCTACCATCTCCGTCCGGGTTCCGGGCTTAGGCAAGGCCTCGGTGGCGGTGGCTTATGAGCTTCTTTCGTTTGGCGTTTATTCTGCCTCTCTGGCTGTAGAAGCTATAACCCCCGCCTCAGGGGAAACCATTGCCTTCGAGCATGCCTTAAGTCTGGTCTTTCGCGGGCATACAGGGCGGTTTGAGGGCCAGGACCGGAAATACGCCTATACCGCCTGCGGCCCCAACATGCTGGCGCTCAACAAAGAAAACAATGAGCTTCGGATTCGCCGTACCCATATGGGCGGAGCCCTGTTCTGGGGTTACCCGAGGCTGGGCAAACCTTATTCTTCGGAGTTCAGCAAAAAGAAGCCCGAGCATATCCGCCTGGAGCGGGACGGGGATGCCCAGCTGCTGGAGGCGGTTTATTCATCTGCCGACCACCCGGGCGCTGTGATCAAATCCGTAGCGCGGGTATGGGAAAGCGGCTTTATCGAGCATTATTATACGGTGGAGAATCAGTCGGACACCCCATTGGCTGACGATCTGAAGCTGCTGGAATGCTTCCGTTATGAGCTGAAGGATACCGTATTGCCTTACGATGGGCTTTATCTTACCTTGAACGATGCCCCTGCCCAGCATTTGGACCAATGGGAGCCGCGTCGGATCAGCGAAAATTGGCTGTTTTCCCGCAATGAAAAAATCACCTACGGCGTATTTTGGGCCGAAGGTCAGCAGCTGATGAAGTCCGATTGGCTGTTTGGTCTTGAGCATTCTGTAGGTGGTTTACCGGCCGGAGGTTCGGTCCGGACCGCGTCCACCTGGGTGGCGATCGGGGTGTTCGCCGATTGGCAGGATTTCCGGGCATACGTGCGCCGAGCCCGTGAGGAAAATCCCCCCCATTTAACCGGTTATCTGGAGCTGAAGGCCAACGGGGGCAATCCTTTTTCCAATGGAAGCTACCAGGTGGAGGTTGTGGACCACAAGCTGTCGTCTCTCGCCGGCAAGCTAACCTTGCAATCAGCCGACGGGACACCACTTGAGAGCCGCGAGATAGAAGCGGAGGAAAATCTTCACACTGTTACTCTGGAACGCTCCAAGCCTGTTGGTTTTGGCCAGGCAGACCGGCTGCGGCTGGTTTACGAAGGGCAGGACGCCCGCTTGGAGCGCTCCGCTGCCGTATTCCCCGTGTCGCAGGAAGCCGTGACGTGGGAGCGGTTTGACGGAGAAGCAGGAGAGCTTCTACGCTTGGGCAACGGCATTATGACACTGGACGTTTCGCCTGTTTTTGGCAGCGCCGCCCATTCACTCGTCTACCAAGGCCGGGAATGGCTGCACAGCTCCTACCCGGCTCCCGGCCCGCGTTCCTGGTGGAACCCTTGGCTGGGCGGTTTGGGAATCGATGTGGACGGAATGTCCCCGTTAAGCCAGCATCAGGAGGCCCGCAGAGCCGACTTTGTTCAGCTGCAGGATAGCTGCGGCAACAGCTGGTCCGGCATCCGGCTCCGCCTTCAAGTGGAGCGGCATGAACGGAACCGGGGCTTGATCGTAGATCAGTATTATCTGATGCTGCCGGGAGCCCCCGTACTGGCAAAGGTTAACCGGGTTATCAACCGGACCGGACTGGGTCATCCGAAGCTGCAGCTTATGGACCGGAACTTTTTCCATCCCGGCGCAGCTCATGACACAGGCTGGACCCAGAAGGAGGACCGGATTACCTTCAAGCTTGGAACCAGTGAAGATGAATGGAAGATGAACGGTTATTTTGCCCTTGGCTCCACAGCGCATGAGGACCTGCTTCAATCGGCCTTCAGCCCGGATGGCACAAACGGATTTGTCTATTTCAACAATCAGCTCCTCACCCAGGGGGTTGCGCATAATTTGCTTCTTTCCGACGGGGAGACAAAATGGACCAAGCCGGTTTTCTATATTTTAGGGCGGGAGCAGCTTCTTCCGGAGGAGCTTGCAGCGCTTACCCGGCTGCGCTTTACCGTAAAGGAGGAATAGCACTGCATGCCAATTATCGACATCCACATCCACCTGTCGAATATTGAAAGCTTCCGGCAAACGGCTAACCAGCTTTCCTTCGTGGATTACTCGGCGGAGGGTTTGCAGCGGGAATTTGAACAGAATGACGTTGTTCTGGGAGTAGGTATGGGGGTTACGGAACAAACGGAAGGAGCCTTCCCCGACAGTACCTCCCCCAACCCCATGCTGCTGGATCTGGAGCCCGAGGTGCCCGCCTTCCTGATGGAATGCATCGGCATCAACCCCTCCCGGTTAAGTGGGCCCGATGCCTCGGCGGAGCTGGATCGTATCGAGGTCCGTCTGAAGCGTAAGGAAACCGCCGGCATCAAGCTGTATGCGGGTTACTACCACTATTACGTCTACGACCGGATATACGGGCCGGTATACGAGCTGGCGAAGCATTATGGTCTTCCCGTGGTCATCCACACCGGAGACACCTACTCCATGAACGGTCTGCTCAAATATGCCCATCCCCTGACCGTGGATGAGCTGGCCTTGCAGCAGCGGGAGGTCAATTTTATGCTCTGCCACTTGGGGGACCCGTGGGTGATGGACGCCGCCGAGGTCATCGCTAAAAATCCTAATGTATACGCCGATTTATCCGGGTTGGTGGTCGGAGACAGGGAAAAATTCGACCGTTTTATGAATGAGCAGCTGTTTATGGACCACTTCCGCAGGGCGCTGGTATATGCCGACCGGTATGACAAAATTCTCTTCGGCACCGATTGGCCCCTGGCCTCCGTGGAGCTGTACAGTGAATTTATCCGGCGGCTCGTTCCGGAGAAATTCCATGAGGATGTGTTCTACAACAACGCACTTCACACATTCCCGAGAGTCCGTCAAAGGCTGCTGGGCACATAACCGGATAAAAAAAGAAGGGCAGGGGTTCTCCCCCGCCCTTTTCCTGTTTATACGACCTTCTTAAACTGGCTGGTATACAGCCGGAAATAAAATCCCTCTGCCGCCAGCAGCTCCTCATGGGTTCCCCGTTCAATAATCCGCCCGCCGTCGATGACCAGGATCTGATCCGCCTCCCGGATGGTGGACAGCCGGTGGGCAATCACGAAGCTGGTTCTTCCCTTCATCAAGGTGCGCATGGCGGACTGGATGTGCATCTCCGTCCGGGTATCGATGCTGCTGGTTGCCTCGTCTAGAATCAGAATGGCCGGGTCGGCCAGAATGGCCCGGGCAATGGTGAGAAGCTGGCGCTGCCCGTGGCTCAGGTTGCTGCCCTCGGCCGCCAGCACCGTGTTATACCCGTTGGGCAGCTTGCGGATGAAGCTGTCGGCGTTGGCCAGCTTGGCCGCCGCGATGACTTCCTCGTCGGTGGCATCCAGCTTGCCGTAGCGGATATTCTCCCGGATGCTGTCGGAGAACAGCGCCGCATCCTGCAGCACAATCCCGAGCCCCGTGCGCAAGCTGTTCTTGTCGATGGTAGAGAGCTCCGCTCCATCCACCCTAACCGATCCGCTTTCCAGCTCGTAGAAGCGGGTTAACAGATTAACCACCGTGGTTTTGCCGGCACCGGTTGGCCCTACCAGAGCAATCATATCTCCGGGGCGGGCATGGAGGCTAACCCCCTTCAACACAGGCACACCTTCCTTATAACCAAAGGAAACATCCTCGAAGATAACCTCTCCCTTAGGTGTCTGCCACAGCTTCCCTTCCGTCTCATCTTCATATTCGTCAGGGGTATCCATTACCTCAAAAACCCGCTCAGCCCCCGCAATAGCCGCTTGTATCATATTGAACTGGTTAGCCAGATCATTAATGGGCCGGCTGAATTGGCGGGAGTAGTTCAGGAAGCTGACCACCGTGCCGATGCTAACCATGGAATTAAGAGCCATCCAGCCCCCGGCAGACGCGATCAAAGCAAATCCCAGGTTGTTAATCACGTTCATAACCGGGCCCATCATCCCCGACAGAACCTGCGCCTTAATGGAGGTATTGGTCAGTTCCTTGTTCATGGCGGCAAATCGTGCGATGGAGGTTTCCTCCCGGCAGAAGGTCGCCACCACCTTTTGACCGGAGACCGTTTCTTCAATAAAACCGTTCATTTCCCCCAGACTCTTCTGCTGTCCGCTGAAATATTTCCGGGTAAAGCTGGCGATTTTCCGGGTGACCAAAAGCGTAACCGGCACTGTTACCAGATTGAGCAGGGTCAGCCATACATTCAGAGAGAGCATAATCCCCAGTGCGCCTGCAAGGGTCAGTACGCCTGTAATCAGCTGAGTGACGCTCTGGTTTAGCGTATTGGAGACATTGTCTATGTCATTAGTGGTCCGGCTCATCAATTCTCCATGGGTTTTGCTGTCAAAAAAACGGAGCGGCAGCTTCTGCAGCCGTCCGACCAGATCATTGCGCAGCTCCCAAACCGCCCGTTGGGAAACCCGGTTCATCATGTAAAGCTGGAGCCAGTTCATCCCTGCCCCTGCCGCATACACAATAATAAGCACGATGCACAGCCGGAGCAGTCCGTTTACGTCCCCCGGAAGAATGTACTTGTCAATGGCAGTACCGATAAGATAAGGACCGATCAAGCCAAGCCCGGCTCCGAAGGCAGTCAGCACAAACACCAGGATCAATCCGGTGCGCTGTCTCCGCAGATAATCCCATAAACGGCGGATGGTGCCCTTGGCATCCTTGGGACGCACCTTGGGCAGCATTCCCCGCATAGCCCCCGGTCCGGGACCTCCTGGCCCTCCGGGCATACCCGGCACGGGAGCCTGGCCGCCGCGGCCAACCGTACGGTTAACATTCGCTTCCGGCATAGTGAACCTCCTCCTCTCCCAGCTGGGATCTGTAGATGTCCCGGTAAACGGGGCTATTAGCCATCAGCTCCCGGTGATTGCCTGAGGCGGCAACCGTACCGTCCTCCAGCACCAAAATCCGGTCTGCTTCCATAACCGAGGAGATCCGCTGGGCAATAATCAGGCTGGTGGTTTCCTTCATCCGCTCCCGCAGCGCCTTCTGGATGCGGGATTCTGTACCCAGATCCACAGCGCTGGTACTGTCGTCAAAAATCAGAACGGATGGCTTCATCAGCAGCGCCCTGGCAATAGATATCCGCTGCTTTTGCCCGCCGGACAAATTGACTCCCCGTTGGCCCAGCACGGTTTCATAGCCCTGGGGCAGCCCCATGATAAATTCATGCGCCTGCGCGGCTTGAGCCGCCGCCTCTACCTCCTCCGGAGAGGCATCCGGCATACCGAAAGCAATATTCTCCCGGATCGTCCCGGAGAATAGAACCGCCTCCTGAAGCACCATACCAATGCTGCCTCTTAGGCCCTCCAAGGGATAGTCCCTCACATCGGTACCGTCGATCAGCACCCGCCCCTCCTCCGCTTCATATAAGCGGGGAATCAGGCTGACCAGCGTAGATTTACCGGACCCGGTAGCGCCAAGGATAGCTAACGTTTCCCCTGGCTGCACCGTAAAGCTGATATCCCGGAGCACCCTTTCGCCCCCGTCATAAGCAAAGCCGACCCCTTCGAACTCGATTCGTCCCTTGCGGATGCGCTCCGCCAGCACACGGTCCGGGTTCTTAATTTCCGGCTCCGTTTCAAGCACCTCTACAATACGCTCGGATGAAGCCGTAGCCCGGGAAATATTGGCAAGCATCATACCGACCATCAATAATGAAGAAAGCAGCTGTGTCACATAGTTGATGAACGCTGCCAAATCACCAATCGGCAATGCCTTATCCCAAAATAAATTGCCCCCCAGCCACAGCACGGTGACAATAGTGCCGTTCAGAAGCAGGAACATCACCGGTGACAGCGTAGCCATCATCACATTGGCCCGGAGCGCAACAGCCATATAGTCGTCATTGGCCTCGGTAAACCGCTTGGTCTCGTAATCAGACCGCACAAAAGCCTTCACAACCCGGATGCCTGCCAGGTTTTCCTGAAGAACAGTGTTCATCCGGTCCAACCTTTTCTGTACCTTGGCAAACAAAGGGAAGCCCTTGCGGGTAATCACGGCCACCACAGTGAATAGCACCGGAACCACCACCACCAGAATCATTGCCAGCTTCCAACTAATCGTAAATGCCAAAATCAGACTGCCCACCGCAAGAAAGGGAGAACGGACCATCATACGCAGAAGCATCTGCACAAACAGCTGTACCTGGGATACGTCATTGGTAAGCCGTGTAATCAGAGACGCAGTGTGCATCTTCTCCAGATTCCGGAAGGAAAAGCGCTGCACCTTGTTAAACACTGCCTCACGCAAGTCCGCCCCAAACCGCATAGCCGCGATGGTGGAAAAAATCCCACAGCCTACACCTCCAATCAGTCCGATCAGGGAGGTTACCAACATCATAAGTCCCGTTCTCCGGATTTCATCCAAATTTCCGGCCAACACCCCCTGGTCCACAATCTGCGCCATCAACTTGGGCTGCAGAAGGTCCATAGATACCTCCAGCACCATGAGGAGCGGACCCAGCAGGGCTGCCTTCCAGTATGGCTTTATATATTTCACAAGCTTCCGCATTGTTGCTAGTTCACCCCGTTTATCCTTTGATTCTATTCAAATTTAATTAGCCAACTAATCCTTGGACGCCTGGGATTCGTCAATACCTCCGTTCCGTTCGGCTTCCTTGAGATTCTCGTACATCTGCAAAAGCAGCCGGCGAAAAATCATCTTCTCCTCCGGTGTAAAGTTTTGAAATGAGGTTTTCTCCATCAGGTCGATCATATTCCGTACCTCCTGATGGGCAAGCCGGCCCCGCTCCGTCAGGTAAACACGGGATATCCGCTGATCCGCTTCATCCGCCCGGCGCTCCAAAAGCCCGGTTTTCTCCATCCGGGCAATCATCACATTCAAGGTAGCGGGAGTAATCCCCATCTGCTCCGCCAGCTCCTTCTGGCTTTGCCCGTCCCGCTCCACCAGTGCCCGCAAAAGCGGCGGCTGCCCCGGATAAACCTCCCTCCCCGAGAGGTAGGATGACACCGTTTGATGATGCAGCTTGGATACCCTGCGAAACACCGTGTCCACATGCTCCACCTTGTAAATATCCACTCATAGCCCCTCCTTTCATCCCGCTCATCTATTTATTTAGTCGACTAATCGTTATTGTAAAACAGATCCCCACCTTCGTCAATCCACCCCTATTCCAACCCATCCCAGGCTTCACCTATTCCAGGCTTTAAACTCCTCCAATTCAATCGATCAGTCCAAACTCCCCCCTTCAGCTTACAAATCTGCCTTTTCTCAGAATTACCGTGGGTTTCCAGCGCCACTCAAGTCGCCATTTACCTCCTTTCCGGGTATTATCCCCTTCACTCAGGAATCAGCTCAAGCTGTTCCCCTAATCCGTAGTTGTGATGGATCATGAAAGCCGCAAAAACGGCTGCAAATGTTGATAGAAATGACTCATTGAAAATGAGAAATCATTAAAATTACGTGAACGGCTTTATTTGTCGATCAAATACAACCAAACATAACAAATATAATCTTTAGTTTGTTATCTTCAGTCGCTATATACGCACTAGAGCTTCATTATATAGAAAGCTATCAGGAGGGAACAAATAAATATTTTCTTATTCCATATAGGGCCAGATTGTTATATTGTGAAAACTGCAATCCTGAATGTTCGCCGCCACATTGTTTGTCGGGAAAATTGCAAAATCTCGTCACTTTTATTGGCGGTGCCCAAGCACCAATTCAACCGACAATAGCCTAATGCCTTCTGTACACTGACGGAGGATTAGGCTA
>JAEWMH010000232.1 GCA_023393235.1 Bacillota bacterium
CCTCTGTTCCTTCAACCAGCTCGGCAATCAGCTCCTCAATTTCCTCCGTTACTAGCTTAAGAGTAGTATTTGAAGAACCCATATACGTTTCCCCCACCCGACCCTAGAATTGCACCTTGCCCAGCACATCCCGGACAACTGCTGAGATTCCCGCCACATCCTCTTCCGTCAAGGCAATATTCATAGGCAAGGATAAGATTTCCCCTGCAATCTCCTCAGACGCCGGGAAATCTCCTGCCTGGTATCCAAGATGCGAAAAAGCCTTCATACGGTGAATCGGTTCCGGATATTGAATGGCAGTAAGAACGCCATGCTTTTGCAGCTGCTTGCGGAGAGTATCCCGCCTGTCGGCTTCCATACGGATTACATACAGGTGGTATACATGGCTTTCGTCGCCCCGGCTTTCGGGAAGCTTGACCCCGGAGCAATTCCCCAGATAGGATTCGTACATGCCCGCAACCTCCCGGCGCTTTCGGGACCATTCGTCCAGATAGGCCAGCTTCAACTGAAGGGCTGCTGCTTGAATAGGATCCAACCGGCTGTTCACACCGGGGAAATCATGCTGGTAGCGGACCTCTCCCCCATGATTGCGCCATTTCCGCAAGCCAGTGGCAAGCTGGGGATCCGAGGTAATGACAGCTCCTCCGTCACCAAGGGCTCCCAAATTCTTATCGGGATAAAAACTGAAGCAACCTGCTGTTCCAACACTTCCCGCTTTCCTGCCAAATAAGGATGCGCCGGCTGCCTGTGCGCTGTCCTCCACCACAGCAATGCCCTGCTCCTCCGCCCAAGGAATAAGCGCGGTCAGGTCAACCATTTGACCATACAGATGTACAGGGATAATCGCTTTGGTCCTTGGCGTAACCAGGCGCTTCACCTGCTCCAGATCAATCAGGAACGTATCCGGGTCACAATCAGCCAGAACCGGAAGAGCCCCGGTATGATGAATGGCCTCAACAGTTGCGATAAAAGTGTTAGCCGCCGTAATAACCTCGTCCCCGGGTCCAATATGAAGGGCCTTCAGGGTCAGGTAAATAGCGTCAGTCCCATTGGCCACGCCAATTCCATACTGCGCCCCGGAATAGCCGGCGAAGGCTTCTTCAAAACGGGTTACCGGCACTCCCCCGACGAATACACCCCGGGCTGCAATCTCCTCTACCTCCCGCAGCCATTCATCACGGATTAGCGCAAACTCCGCCTGTGGCGAAGAAAAGGTGACTCTCATCTGGCTTCTCAGCTCCCTCTTGTTCCGACAGGAGTTTCCACGGATGGTTGATCCATACCCTGTCTGATCTGTTCCAATACATCCATGACTTGAATGGCCTGCTCCAGCGTCACCTCAGGAACACCGTCTCCCCTAATGGCTTGAATGAAGGAGGTATAGATCCGCTCGGCTGCCGAGCGGCTGTTGCTCTCCAGGGGAAGAACAACCGGATCGCACCCCTTCTCCAGGAGAACGGCCTCCTTATCGCTGTTTACCTGAATGGTGGCCCGGTCTCCCCCAATGACCCAGAGTGGAAGTTTGGCCTGGGAGGCAAAATTCACCTCCATGAAAGCTGTAACCCCGCTGTCGAACAGCAGTTCCCCATGGACATAATCCTCCGTATCCCCCTGATTCCAGGAGAGGCGTTGCGAGAAGGAGCGCATTGACGTCACTCTTCCCAGAGGCAGCATAAGGAGCTGGTCGGCCAAATGCACTCCCCAGTCCAGAATGGCGCCGCCCCCGGAGGATTGACGGTTCCGCCATTCGGGATCGTAGGACTTTACACCAAACGAAGCGCCGGAGCCGAACATATGGTGCCGTCTTTCAATAAATAGTGTCTCCCCGGCCAGCTTCTCCTCCAAGGCGCGGAGCACAAACTTGAAGTCCGCATCGAACCGGCGGTTATGGAATACACTGACAACCCGCCCCGCATTGTCGGCCAGCTGCTTTAGCTCCACCGCCTCACAGGCTCTTACCGTAACGGGCTTTTCTATAAGCACATGCGCCCCTGCCAGCAAAGCAAGCCGAGCCGTCTCGTAATGAGATACCGGAGGAGTAGCCACAAGCACGGCATCCACCCCCTCCTCCAGAAGCTCCGGCAGGGAGGGAAATACCCGCAGCCCCCTCTTCGCAGCCAATGCTGCCCGTTCCGGCGTGATATCATAAACACCGGCTACGCTGATGCCTTCCATTTTCTTTATAATGGGAAGATGGATCAACTCCACAATACGTCCGAATCCGACAATTCCTAAACGGATCACATCACTCATGGGCAGCTCCTAAGCAATCTTATGCTGGCGGAGTTCTTCAATGAAGGTAACGAGGGAGCCCAGGGTTTGGAATACTGCAGGATCCACATCCTCCTCCGGAACACTGATGCCGAACTCTTCTTCCACATATACAATCAGCTGTAAAACCATAATCGAGTCAATAAACAGATCCTGATAGACCCGGCTTGCCTCCGTTACATTCGCAGGGAGCTTAACCTCCAGGTTTTGCTGCATCAGTTCACATAGACTGTTCAAAATTTGCTCTCTTGTCATTATCACACACGCTCCTTATTTTCTAATAAAGTCCGGCTGATCTTCCCCCGCTCATTCTTGGGAATCTCCGCTGCGAACTCAATATGCCGCGGAATCTTGTAGGGTGCCAGCTTGTCCACACACCAGCTTTTGACCGCTTCAGGCGTCATCACGATCTCCTCTGCCACAATCATGGCCTTGACCGCATCGCCCCAGACCGGATGTCTGGACCGGTAGACCACCACCTCCTTTATGCCCGGACAAGAGAGAATAACCTCTTCTACCTCTCCCGGAATCACCTTATAACCGGAAACATTAATAAGCTCGTCCGCCCTGCCGAGTATATGAAGATGATTGGCGTCATCCCAATATCCGCAATCATAGGTCCGGAACCATTGTCCGCCAATTAAGGCGGCTACCTCTCCAGGGTCTTCCCCTGTTTTGGAAACGCTTAAATAAACATGCGTTAGAGGACTTCCCACATCCGTTGTTGCAGATGGATTAAAAGCTAAAGACAAGGCTCCGGTTTCCGTGGAGCCATACTGCTGAAGCACTTGGACAGAGCTTCGCTTTAATTTTTCCAGCAAACCTTGGGTAAGCGGTGCTCCGGATGCGACCACCCGGTGGAAGGCAAGCTTCTCCCCTGACAGAGTCAGGAGCAGCTGGAGCATAAAGGGAACAGCATACACAATACTTTGCGGAGTGGATTTCATAACGCCAATGGCGAGCTTGGGATTCTGGCCGGTTATGATAATGGGATCGGTCCCCCGCTCCAATGCGGCAAGAACACCTGTAATCAGACCGAAGGAATGGGACAGGGGAACCAGCACAATAGGCGTTTCCTCCGGGCTTGTGCCCAGTGCGGCATTGTAATGAACAATCTCCTCCTGCACACCCTGCCAGGTTCTGCGGATTAGCTTGGGCGTGCCTGTTGTCCCTGAGGTGTATTGGTAAAGGGAGGCTTCCCCCCGGGACCGGTCACTCTTTAGGGGGACAATCTCCGGCGTACCGCCTGTCAGGAGCAGATGGGCTCCTGCATTCTGAGCCTGAATAAGGGCTGTATGGGGCGGAGTATCCGAAGGCAAAAGAAGAACAGAGCCGTCCGTGGACATCGCATGCAGAACAGCTCCTAAATAAACGATGGGATCATTGCTACCAACCGCCACCAAACAACCGTCAAAGCCTTCAACCATAGGACGGATACAGGCAAGTGCATCCGCCCTTGTGATCAATTGATCATTGATCCGTATCATTATTCACGCTCCCTTGTCCGCTTTTTATCATTATAAAACACAATAAAATGGCTATATATACCTTATTTCTCATATTAACCCTAATTATTAAGTTCCTCCCCGGACTTGGGGCAGCGCATTCATTTTCTTGGCCGTATACGCCTGAAGCTCCCGGTGCTTCTGCCTGTATTGCACCGGTGTGAGCCCGGTGGATTGCCTGATATGCAAAGCCAATGCATCAGGCTTGTTAATGCCCACTTGACGGCAAATTTCCTTAACCGTGATTGCAGTGGTTTCCAGAAGCCCAACGGCGGTCTTCATACGGAGCAGCTTCAGATAGCGCATAGGGGTAACACCCATGATAATCTTGAACTCCTCGCAGAAGTAATTCGGATGATAGTTCACCGCCGCCGCAATCGAAGCAAGGTCCAAGTCCGCATTGGATAAGTGCGCCGTCATATAGCGGACTGCATAAATAATCGGCCTTCCTTTAATATCCGTGGAGGCGTCGCGCTCCGGCTCGGGCTGCTCGGAACGACCCTTATGCAGGGTATACAGAATGTCCGTAATCAAGGCATAGAGTGCAGATGAATAAAAAAATTGAGCTTGCAGGTCATGAGGCTCCTCCATATCTGTCCGGAAGGTTTCCAGTGTACGCCGGATGTCGGAAGCCGGAGGGATAACAACCGGCTGGCGGAACTCATTCAGCGCTCTCCCCAGAAACGGCGCGGCACGGAAACGGATCATCCTTCCTTCATTTTCCACATGCAGAAGAGGCACTTTCTTAGCAGCCGGCGGAACAAGAACTGCCTGATCCGGGTTCATCCGAATCTCCATTTCTCCATAACGGAAGATCATCTCCTGACTGTTGGGGTATAGGAGCAAATACTCTCCCTGGACCGTGTTTACAGGTAATGTGAACGGACTGGAACCAATCAATGTAACCGGCAGCTCCAGCTTCAACAGAACATCCCTCCCAGCTCTTATAATCCACAAGCGGCCATTCCCATCATCAAGTGGATTATACCAATAAAAGTTATTTCGTACCGCATAAAAAGGGTACATGCTGCATAAAAACGGTACATGCTGACGAAATTCAATGAGAAAGGGCACCACTGACGAAAAAGACCACATGCAGGAAATTCCTGCATGTGGTCCTACCTCATGAATTGTATTGGCTTTAATGCTTACGAAAATCCACCGGAAGCAGCTTCTCATAAAATTCGTTGTGGGATTTCGGATCCTGCAGCCACATCGTTCCATCTTTCTTGATTACGGCATCTGACCACATATTGTTGGTCCACGATTCGCTGGATACCAAAACAGCATCATCCACTCTATCCACCTTAAAAAGCTCCTTCCAAACCAGATCCGGATAGTTCCCTTCCTTTTCCGATATCTCTGACATGTATCCCCATTTCCAAACGCTCCCATCCTTTTTCACAAACAAAGCATGAGCGGTATCAGTGGAAAAGTCAACGATATCCGAAAGTCCGGGTACTTGATGAGGATTTGCTGCAACTGTAGCCCATCTCTCTCCGTTTTTGGCCAAAGAGCCAGTCCCCCACACCCAAACTGTCCCGTCTTTTTTCAGAGCCATATCCGGGCCCAGTTTGACAATGTCCGTCAACCCTTTTAGTTGTACCGGTGCAACTGAGCGCATATTTTCATAATTCAAACCACCATCAAACTTCATGATTTCCTTTACCCAGACGGTCCCGTCTTTTTTCAAAAACAAAAAACCGGAATGACCGAGAGCATACTCCTGAACGTCTGCAATGCCCTCAACCTGGCTTGCATAATCACGCACATTCAGGTTGGGATCTTTCTTTTGCCATTCATTCCCCGGTTCAAATACCCATGCCTTCCCGTCTTTATCGATTGCCAGAGATGTCAAACCGTTAAGGGAATCCACCTTAACAATATCCTTCAGATAGGAGACCTGTTCACCGGCAAACCGGGTTTGAAGCACATTAATATCATTATTCTGTTCATTGGTGTACATTTCCAGCTTCCACACTGTACCGTCTTCCTTTAAAGCAAACTTTCCATCAACAGACAAACTCTTCACCTTATCCAGACCCTTGACTTTGACCATCGGTTTTGGATGAAAGCCATCCTTTACAGAGATCAAATGAATAGCTTTACACCAAACATTTCCCTCATCATCCAGCGCCAATGGCAAGCTGGGGCTCGCAACCTGAACAATATGTGGTAACGCATCTGAAGCTGCCGCATGGGAAGCAGCTGGGACCATAACGGTCGTCAGAAAAAAAACAACAATAAAAACCAAACTCACTTGTTTTAACCCTACTTTGCTCTTCAAATCTTTCACTCCTCTTCTTTTTAATCCCACAAAATTGATTTCCTTATATATCCACGTAAACCATAGACGCTGTATCTCCTTCAAAAGTTTCGCTTATTTGGGATTTTTATGGTTATTGTACTTTTTATTTTTTTCAACAGTCACGGAAAAAAAAAGAATTGCCCATCCGCTCCATTCAGCCGATGTACAATTCTTTAGCGGTTTGGTAAAATTATACCAAGATTCTAGTACCAGTTCGTTTCGCCCAAAAGCGTTACTTCTGACAGATCAATGAAGAAGGATTTATTTTTTTGCGGTTTTTTTGTCTTTTTTTGTGCTTGTGCAATCCCGCATTTCACATTAGTCGTCAAAAATCCCTATTGGGTCTTAGGGATTGAACAAAATACAGCCAGGATTGGCAGATGACGGAGTAGGCCTACAGCCGCAGGAAAAGGGGCTCCGGAGATTGGCGGGTCAGGCATAAGCATCGAGCAGATGAAAGGCCGGGCGCTGCTCCTGCACGGCTCCATAGAGCTTCACAACAAGCCCGGATTCAACATAGAAATTCGATTTCCATACCCATGCGGGAGGTGCCGGACAATGGACGCAATCGTCAAAGCACTGGTCGTTGACGACCATCCCCTGCTTGCTCATGCTACACGGGACATGCTGCACAAAACAGGGGAAATTGACGTAGTAAGTGTTGTAGGAACAGGAACGGACTGCCTGGAACAGGTCCGGGTGCATGAGCCGGGGCTGATCTTCCTGGATTACCAGCTGCCGGATACCACCGGAACAGAACTGACCAAGATCATCAAGGCAGAATATCCGCACATTCATATCATTATTTTCACCGGTGTGGACTACATGGAATTCTACGACCAGCTGGTGGAGGCCGGGGTGAGCGGCGTGCTGTCCAAGGAATCCGGCATCCGCACCATCCGGAATATGGTCTGGTGCGTGCTGGATAACCACACGATGCTGCCCATGCCCATGTACCATCAGCTCCGGCTGGGCAACCGCCATATGAACGATCCCCATTCGAAGCTGGATCAGGAGGAGCTGAACATTATGAATATGCTCCTCAAAGGCGCCACCTACGACCAAATTGCCGATAACATCCATATGAGCCGGCGCACCGTGGACAACTATATGAAGCGGATATTCGAGAAGATGGGGGTTAAGAACAGGCTGGAGGCCATTGAAGCCTTCCTGGTTAAAGGAACCAAATCCCCATGAACCAGGAGACCGCACTGGAAATGGCCCGTATCATCCGGTCACAGCCCTATGACGGCGAGTTCCGGGAGCTGCTTCTTTCTTTCGTCTCGGAAAAAGCCAAGGAGCGCGGCTCCTGGT
This sequence comes from Bacillota bacterium, assembly GCA_023393235.1. Lineage (GTDB taxonomy): Bacteria > Bacillota > Bacilli > Paenibacillales > NBRC-103111 > Paenibacillus_AR. The sequence continues at coordinate 7,399 of JAEWMH010000232.1, forward strand.
CGGACATTGTCCGCTGTGTACATACCTTATTCTCCGGGGCCTGCCCTCACATAGACACCATTGCCGCGGCAGCGGAGTTAGCCGTATTGGCTTCAGATATTATGGACGATCTGCAAGATAACGACCAGACGGACAAGCTGTGGATGCAATGCCCGCCCTCCCATGCGTTGAATGCCATCGTGGCCCTGATGATGTGCTTTACCAGGGAACTGGGGTTGTGCGGTTTGCCGCCTGAAGCCATTGCAGAAGCCGGCAGGATCATCTCCCGGTCCCTGCAGGGCCAATACCGGGATATCCGGAATGCGGCGGAAACCCCTGACGAGTATCTCCAACTGGTGCAGGAGAAGTCAGGTTCCCTTTTTCAGCTGGTGGTACATTTGGGAAGCGCCGCAGCGGAAGCCCGGGGCCCGCAAAGGGACCTCTTGATGGACCTGGCCGATTGTACAGGAATGATCCACCAGATCCAGAATGACCTCCGGGATATAACCCGTCTCGGCCAAAAGAATGACGTTCTCCTGAAACGCAGGACCTTGCCTGTTTTATATTTGCTTTCCTTACACGAGGAATGGGAGTTCCGCCACTTCCAGCAATACTACCGCGGCGAAATGGCCTGGGAGGAGTTCCTGCACCAAACCGGCGATTACGAGGTTTTTATTGACGGCTCAGGATGTCTGGAATATTCCATGGTGGTTCAAGGCCTGTGCGTAGACCGCGCAGAGGAGCTGATGGAGCAGGTGGATGCGCCCCCCTCCCGGAAGGAGCAGCTGAAGGAAATTTTGTACGGGGCGTTTGTACGGGAATAAACGCTTTCGAATCCATTAATTTCGGCTCCATGGAAATTTCCGGCATATCCCGGACAGCCCCTGTCATAAGTTGATGATAGACCAGGCTGAAAAGGAGTGGAGCCAAGTTCATGCAGCAATGGTGGCGTAAAATTGAACGGTGGTGGTGGCGCACCCGGTATACCATCCGGGCAGTCATGTTCCCGCTGATCTGCATTCAGTTTGTCCGGACTCTGTTATTCCCCAATCCGGTGGACGTGTTTCTCCTGTTTGCCCTATTCTTATTTTATCTGGGTTTCCTGTTTCAGGTTTATTAACAACAATCCCCCAAAAGTGAAGATGCCGGGAAGCGAAATCCGGATACTTTTGGGGGAGCCCCGAATGAAGATACAGTAAAAAAGAGCCACCCCGCCGTTGAAGGCCGGATGGCTCTTTGCGTTGTACCGGGAAGTCCGCCTCAGACCGGAATCAGGAGGGTTTTGCCTTCGGCAATCTCCGCATCCGGGAGCCGGTTGTACAGCTGGATTTCCTTGGGGTTCAGCCCGTAACGGGTGGCGATGTCCTCCAGAGTCTCCTCCTTCTGGACAATACACACCTTCAATTGACGGACCCGGCGTTCTTCGTCCTGGCTCCGGGAGAATAGCCTTTTCCACTCCAGCGCATCCGTGCGCGGTGTCGGGGACACTTCCTCCTCCACCTGGGGCACAGCCCGGTAGTCATGCGGGCTGGTATGTATCAGCGACTGCAGATGATACGATGTGTCGGTGGAGGGAGCTTTGCTGGTGAAGGCGATCTTCACCTCTTTTTTGTCCTCTTGGGGGGCGGCTTCGGCGGGTTCCTCCATAGCAGGCAGCTGCATCGGCGCCTCGTTATGCGGGACATTCTCAACGGCACCTGGCGTCCATTCGGGAACCTCCACATTTTCGGACGGGTCAAAATAAACCTCTGCCTCTTCGTTGTCCTCTACAGCAGCTTCTGTCGCCGGTTCCGCTACAGGCTCTTCCGCACGGTGCTCTTCAACCGTCCGCTGCTGGAAGGGGGTCCATGCATAAGCGGGCATCTGTACAATTTCCTCTTCCGCGTACACCAAGGACGGCTCTGCAGGAGCAGGTGCGGTTGGCTCGGGCAGCTCGGGAGCACTGTGCCGGGGCGCCTCATGGACGAAAATGGTCTCTTCCTCCTCATCCCATGCTGAATCGGGAAGAGACAGCATTTCGATGCCTTGGAGAGTAAGCACCCCTGTCACATTCAGGCTGCGCGGCGACAAGATGTCCACATCGAAATTATCGATGTTCACGGATACCTGGCTGACATCCTGAATCCGGTTCAACGGCAGCGTAATTTCCACCGGAATGAGATGCTCCAGCGTCCGCCGCGCCTCCCCCTCCGTTCCTTCATAGAGTCCCGTCAGATACAAATGTCCCTTCAGGAGGGCCTGCTCCTCCTCCGTATACACCTGTATATGGGGAACCAGCTCCACCTCGTCCAATTCTTTGACTGCTGCGGTGTCCTCGGATAGATGCACACGTTCATAGATATCAAATCTGAGTCCGGATTGCTGCTCTGCCACAGTTATATCCTCCCTTCTTGAATACCAAGAATGCTTGTTCGAAACAAGCCCTCTCTTCAATATATGGGAGGATTCCGCCCGCCATGCCTCCTTTTTCGCGTTAAGGGGCAGCCCCTGCCAGCAGCTTGCTCCACAGCACCGCCATATCCTCTGGAATAGGCACCTCTAACCGTATTGGCTCCCCAGACCAGGGATGGGTAAATTCCAGCTTGTAGCCGTGAAGCGCCTGCCTCGAGAAAAGCTTCACCGAACCCCCGTACAGTGAGTCCCCTACCAAAGGGGCTCCGGCAAACTGCAGATGCACCCGGATCTGGTGGGTCCGTCCCGTTTCCAGCTCCAGCTCCACCAGAGCAGCTTCCTTGGCCTGTTCTACGGTCCGGTACCTGGTGCGGGCAGCCGCTCCACCAGGAGACACCCGACGCCGTTGGGAATGATGACGGTCCTTGCCGATGGGCCGGTCAATGATTCCCGCAGGTGGCGTCAGCCGCCCTTGGGCGATCGCCTGGTACGTCCGGCGGATTGCCTTCTCCCGCATGGCTTGGTCCAGCACCTGCTGGGCAAAGTCATTCTTGGCGTACAGCACCAGACCCGTGGTATCGTTGTCCAGCCTGTGGATATGCCGGAGCTTGCAATATTGTCCTGTGGTTTCATAATAATAGGCCACGGCATGGTCCAGAGTCCCACCCTGCCCCGGCTGGGACGGATGGACAGGCATCCCAGCCGGCTTCATGGCCACCAGGCAGAAATCGTCCTCATGGACAATCTGCACATCCGCATATTCGCCTTCCAGCTGCGCCGTTTCCCTTGGAAACAGCCGGAGCCGGAGCTTGCCTGCCTGCCGCTCCACTCCACCGGCCCGCTCCAGCTTCTCCAGGAATGCGGCAGGGATACCGGAGCGGGTCCAAAGACCTGCGTGCCGCTCTTCATCGGAGAGCTCCGTACGGGTTGCCGGCAGCTCCAGCCACTCTCCTTTTCGCCGATAATCTGTCATATTCGTTCACCTTTTGTATGAGACATGCCCCTATTCTACGCCAACAGAATTCTGGCGTCCACGTCTTATCGGGGCGCAGGTTCCATGATATAATCCACCTAGGAGTATAGTCTGATAGACTCATAAGACTTCCTGCCTACCAGCTAAAGGAGCGAAAAGTGATGCCGAAACGAACAAAATCCGTGGCGCTGGCCCTCGGAATTTTCATGTTCATGATGCCTGCCGGTCCTTGGACGCAAGCCGTCCGGGCCGAAGCTACCCCCAGTGTTGTAGTGGACGGCTCCATGTCGACATGGGGCAAGGAAACCATCGTGCGCGACGGAATCTATTATTTGCCGATGCGGAGTTTTTTTGAACAGCAGGATTATCGTGTATCCTGGAATTCGTCCGCCGGCAGAATCATTGTGGAAAAACAGGGCCTCCACCGGCTGGAGCTGACAGCAGGAGACCCGTACATCGTTCTGGACGGCCAAAGCTTCCGGATTGATCCACCCCCCGTATTGGTCGACGGCAGCGTATACATAGCAATGGAAGGCTACAGCATCCCCGAGCTCATGGGCTATGAGATCGAAACCAACCGCTACCGCGGCAAGCTTTACCTTTCCACCTCCATCTGGGATCGGATCAGGACTGCCATAAACACCGGAGGCTACCGGCTGGAAGGTGTGTATGGCGGCGTATCCGGCGCGAACCGGGATGCCAAGCTGTACCTGGGAGATGAGCTGGTGTATGAAGGCCAGTGGTCCGGCGGAGGAATGAACGGGGCGGGCATACTGTACCGCAACGGGAAGGTCATCTATAAGGGCGGCTTGTCGAACAATTTGCCTGACGGCCCGGGTACCTTTTACGATATCGGAAATGAACGGTATGAAGGGCTGTTTAAGCGAGGCCGGCCCAACGGCAAAGGAAAGCTATACACAGGCGATACCCTTTTTTATGAGGGAGACTGGAAGGAAGGCCGGATGTCCGGCAACGGCAAGCTGTACGGCGCGGAAGGGAAGGCCCTCTTCGAAGGGACCTTCGACGGCGGGCTCCGTTACGGCTACGGGGTGTTGTTTGATAAGGACGGCAAAAAGGTGTATGAAGGCAACTGGGTCAAGGACCAGCGCTACGGCTACGGCAAATCCTATAGTCAGGACGGAAAGGTGCTGTATGCGGGCAATTGGCTGGAGGACCATGAAAACGGGAAAGGCCAGCTCCGCCGCTTCGGCAAGATTAAGCTGTACCAGCTTGACGGCGTAACCGCTATTTCAGAGGAGGAGGTGGAGGTCGCTTATGTATCCGATGTGGAGTACCGGAACGGTATTCTGTTTAAGCAAACCGAATCCGATCTGGTGTACCGCGGCGAATTTAATGAGGCAGGTGAGCTCCACGGCGAAGGGGAAGCAGGACGGATTGTGGGAACCGTTTCGTCCAGTGCCGGAGTGTTGAATAAATGGGAGCCGCTGTACAAAGGGCAATTCAAGAACGGACAGATGACGGGCACCGGATCCTTATACACCGGCAATGGGACGAAGGAATACGACGGGCAGTTAAGCGGCGGTGTCCGGGACGGCAACGGCCTTTCGTTTATGGCTAACGGACAAATGCAATATTACGGTCCGTGGGTGAACGGCATCAGGAGCGGCAAGGGCTGGGTTTATGGCTATGGCACGCCTGACTCTTCCGTAGCCAACACCAGCTTTACCCTGACGGAAGCGGAATTCAGCCAGGGCTCGCAGATTTCCTCCGGCAATGTATATCAGGTCTATACGGATGTGAAAAACGGCGTAGGCAAAAGCAAAGGCACCCAATATTGGCTTTATGACGCGGACAAAAAGGAAGACCTGACCGTTTTTAGCTCGTACGGAAACAAGGGACGGCTGGTCTATGAAGGGGATATGCAAAACGGGCTGCGCCATGGCTATGGGGAGGAAAAGCTCACCAACGGCACGTATAAAGGAAATTTCGCCTATAACAAATGGCATGGCAGCGGTGTGCTGGAGACGGTAAACGACTATGTCAATGTCAAATATGAAGGCATCTTCGAGAACGGGCGCAAAACCGGCAGCGGTAAGCTTTACGTTAATAAGATTCTTGTGTATGAAGGCCAATTCCTGAATGATGACCGCTCCGGTTACGGCATCAGCTATTACGACAACGGCAAAAAGGAATACGAGGGCAGCTTCGCCTACAATAACCGGCACGGTATCGGTACACTCTATGATTACCTGGGCAATGTGATTTATAAGGGAGAATTCCGCGACGGTCTGACCTTAACCCAATACAAGGAGCGGTATCAGTGACAAAGCCATGAAAAACGTAAGCTTCCTGGAGTCTGGAGGAATCCCAGGAAGCGGCATCCTATTATCATCCCGTTCATTTTATGCTAAAATGATAGAGTTATGTTAACTTACTAGAACGGGAGAGACATCCTTTGAACAAACCCAAAAAAGCCTTAAGCCGTGCCATGGCCCAGATGCGGGGCTGGAGCTGGCTGAAACGGACTTATGCTGCCATATTTGCAATCGGCTTTATGATATCGAGCTTTTTGTTTTTGACGCCCACGGGGGAAGCTTCCCGGGAATGGATGGCGCAGACGGTTATCACCACCCAGC
>JAEWMH010000117.1 GCA_023393235.1 Bacillota bacterium
AAAACCGCCGGCACCAACTGGCTGGAGGCTGTGCGGATCGTGGCCAAGTTTAACCCGCAGCTCTACAGGAAGATGCACGCCTATGCACTGGAGCATTTCCTGGAAGCCAAGGCATACTATCATGTGACCACGGATATTACCGCCATCAAGCCGCTGGAGCAAACCGAGGACAGCGCCCTTCATACTTACATGGACGACAACAATGCCAGACAGCTGCTTCATATTACTTACGGACTGCTGCTGCAGGCAAAGAACGAAGCGGGCGATCCCTTGTTCAAAACAGAGTTTTTCCACACCCTGTCCGAGCATGAGGAGCAATACGATGCCGCTTTGGCCGCCCATATCGGGAAGCACCTGCGCCTGCTGAATAAATAAGAACCTAACCATTTCAATATACGGAGGTTATAGTCATGAGCATCTTGGAAACACTGCTGCGCGATATTCCGATACCCCGGGTCGTGCGCATCCGCCAGCGTTTTGACAACACGAAGCTTGCCGATCCGGTTGCCGCCCTCCAGGAAGAGCTGAAAAAACCCGGCACGCTGGACGCCATTAAACCGGGCCAGCAGGTAGCGGTTGCCGTTGGCAGCCGGGGCATCGCCAACATTGCGGCCATTACCCGCGCCACAGTGGACGCCATCAAGGCCATCGGCGCAGAGCCCTTCATCGTGCCTTGTATGGGCAGCCACGGCGGAGCTACAGCCGAAGGCCAGAAGGAAGTGCTGCATCACCTGGGCATCGATGAGGATACCATGGGGGTGTCCATCCGCTCCACTATGGAAGTGGTGAAGCTGGACGAACTGCCCAACGGACTGCCGGTCTACGTGGACAAATACGCCAACGAAGCTGACGCTATCGTGGTGATCAACCGGGTAAAACCCCACACCGCCTTCCGGGGCCGGATCGAAAGCGGGATCATGAAGATGATCTCCATCGGCCTGGGCAAACAAAAAGGCGCCGAGGCCTGTCATCAGCTGGGCTTTAAGTACATGGCCGAGAATGTACCGGCGATGGCCAACATTATGCTGAGCAAGCTGCCCATTGTATTCGGCATCGCGCTGATTGAGAATGCCTATGATGAAACTTGCGGAGTCGAGGCTCTAGCCGCAGCTGATATTGAAAGCCGCGAGGAGGAGCTTCTGAAGGAAGCCAAGTCCCGCCTGCCGCGGATTCTCTTCGATCAGCTGGATGTGCTGGTGATCGACTACATCGGCAAAAACATCAGCGGCGACGGTATGGACCCCAATATCACCGGCCGTTATCCCACTCCGTACGCCCATGGCGGTCCGGATGTGACCAAGATGGTGGTGATGGATCTGACGCCGGAAACCAAGGGCAATGCCAACGGTGTGGGCACAGCGGATTTCACCACCCAGCGCCTGGTGGACAAAATGGACCGTCCGGCCACCTATGCCAACGGCCTGACCTCTACCGTGTGCGCACCGACCAAAATCGCTACCACCCTGGCCAACCAGAAGCTGACCATCCAAGCGGCGGTAAAAACCTGCAACATTCTGGACTACACCACCTGCCGGCTGGTCCGTATCCGGGATACCCTGCACCTGGGTGAAATCGAAATCTCCGAAACCCTTCTGGAGGAGGCCAAGGGCCATCCGGATATTGAAATTCTGTCAGAGCCCTATGAGCTGGCATTCAACGAGGAAGGGGATCTTTTCTAACATGAGTCAACTGGCAGCAAAGCCTTATATTCTGGCAGTAGATATCGGTACCACCAGCGCCAAAACCCTGGTGATTCGCGGAACGGACGGCCACGTGATGGCCGGCCATTCCGTGGAGTATCCCATGTTCACCCCACGGGCGGATGTGGCCGAGCAGGACCCTGACGAAATCTGTGAGGCCGTAACCGGAGCAGTGGCGGCAGTGATGACCAAAGCGGATATTCCGGCGGATAAGCTGTTGTGTATCTCCTTCAGCTCCGCTATGCACGGACTCATCGCCGTGGATGAACAGGGTAAACCTCTGACCAACCTGATTACCTGGGCGGATAACCGGGCTGTGCAAACGGCGGACATCATTAAGAAGGAGCATAAAGGCCGCTCCATCTATATGCGCACCGGTACTCCTATCCATCCCATGTCTCCTTTCGTGAAGCTGGTATGGATGAAGGACAGCATGCCGGACATCCACCAGAATGCCTACAAGTTCATCGGCATCAAGGAATATGTCATGCACCGCTGGTTCGGGCAGTATGTGGTGGATTATTCCATCGCCAGCGCCACGGGGCTGTTTAACTTGAACCATCTGGAGTGGGATAAGGAAGCGCTGGCTCTGGCCGGCATTACGTCGGACCGCCTGTCCACCCCTGTCTCCACCGTCCATGTGATGGAGGGGATTGAAGCGGGCATCGCCCGCCGCATGGGCATCAACCCCTCCACACCGGGTGTGGTCGGTGCATCTGACGGCGTGTTGGCCAACCTGGGCTCCGGCGCCTTCGAGCATGGAGTTTGGGCCGTCTCCATCGGCACCAGCGGCGCCGTTCGTGCGGTGACCCGCAAGCCCCTGACCGATCCGGAGGGCCGGCTGTTCTGCTACGCTCTGAAGGAGGACTTCTGGGTGGTGGGCGGCGCCATCAACAACGGCGGCATCATGTTCCGCTGGGTGCGGGATACTCTGGCGACCTTGGAGGCCGAGGAGGGGAGACGCCGGGGGATGGACCCCTACGATTACCTCACCCAATTGGCCGCTTCGGTGCCTGCCGGGTCCGGCGGTCTGATCTTCCTGCCCCTGCTGGCAGGGGAACGGGCGCCGTACTGGAATGCCAATGCCAGAGGCGTATACTTCGGCCTCTCTCTGGCCCACACCAAAAGCCATATGATCCGCGCTGTGCTGGAAGGCGTTATGTACCGTATCCACTCCGTGGCCGAGGCATTGACCGGCCTGGTGGGGGAACCGGAGGAAATCCGGGCGTCGGGCGGTTTTGCCCGTTCCGAATTCTGGCGCCAGATGCTGGCGGATGTCATGGGCACCACCCTGTCCGTTCCGGACGCCATTGAGGCATCCGGACTGGGAGCAGCACAATTGGGGCTGTTCGCCATGGGCGAGGTCAAGGATTTCTCCGGCATCCACAATTGGGTCAAAGCGGGAACGCGGCATGTGAAGCATCAGGAGAACCACGACGTCTATAAGCGTTTGACACCCCTTTACCAAAAAGTGTATCATCAGTTGAGCCGGGAATTTGACGAAATTGCCGCATTCCAGAAGGAGCAACTGTAGTTTCTTCAGCTTCAGCTTCGTCAAATTTTGAATACGGGAAGGAACGATCCAGGCGTGAACATGTTCGATTTAACCGGAAAAACGGCTGTTATTATCGGCGGCAACAGTACACTCGGCGGCTCTATGGCTGAAGGATTGGGCGCTCATGGCGCCCATGTGGCCATCGTCGGGCGCAACCAGGAGAAGTCCCTGGCGGTATGCGCCAAGGTGGAGGCAGCCGGCGGCAAGGCCAAGGCCTTCCAGGCGGATGCCGTTAACCCTGACGATCTGAAGCGTGTGCTTCAGGAGGTGCTGGACTGGACCGGACACGTGGATGTCCTGATGAATTGTCCGGGCGTCAACAGCGCCACTCCCTTTTTCGAGCTTCCCATGGAAGAATGGGACAAGATTATGGATGTGAACCTGAAGAGTGTGGTGCTGGCCTGCCAGATCTTCGGCAAGGTTATGATGGAATCCGGCAGGGGAGGCAGCATTATCAACATCTCCTCCGTATCCTCCGGACCGCCCCTGTCCAAGGTATTCACCTACTCCGCCTCCAAGGGCGCAGTCAACAATATCACCCAATACCTGGCCCGGGAATTCGCTCCCGGCGGTGTCAGGGTTAATGCTATTATTCCGGGCTTTTTCCCGGCGGAGCAGAACCGCCAAATCCTCTCCGCCGAGCGGGTGGAGAGCATCATGCGGCATACACCCATGGGACGTTTCGGCAGCGCCGACGAGCTTCAGGGAGCAGCGGTTTTCCTGGCTTCCGAGAAAGCGTCCAGCTTTGTCACCGGCTCGCTTCTGCGGGTGGACGGCGGCTTCGGAGCCATGACCATATAATTTTTTTCAATGCGAATCAGAAAGGATGAGAAACCCGTGTCCAAGCAGCAAATCGGAGTAGTCGGTCTGGCGGTTATGGGCAAGAACCTGGCTCTCAATATTGAGAGCAGAGGATTTTCGGTTGCCGTATATAACCGTTCGCCCGAGAAGACGAAGGAAATTCTGGAAGAAAACCCGGGGAAAAACCTGAAGGGGACCTTCTCGGTAGAGGAGTTTGTCCAGTCTCTGGAGACGCCGCGGCGGATTCTGATCATGGTCAAAGCAGGCAAACCGACGGATGATACCATCAACCAGCTGTTGCCCTACCTGGACCAAGGGGATATTCTCATCGACGGCGGCAACGCCTATTTCCCGGATACCCAGCGCCGCAACAAGGAGTTGGAGGCCAAGGGCTTCCGCTTTATCGGCACCGGTGTATCCGGCGGCGAGGAAGGCGCATTGAAGGGTCCCTCCATTATGCCGGGCGGCCAAAAGGATGCATATGAGCTGGTAGCACCGATTCTGACGGCGATCTCCGCCAAGGTAAAGGGCGACCCCTGCTGCATCTACATCGGCCCGGACGGAGCCGGCCATTATGTGAAGATGGTGCACAACGGCATCGAATACGGCGATATGCAGCTGATCTGCGAGGCCTACCAGCTGTTGAAGGACGGGCTGGGACTGACTCCGGCGGAGCTGCATGAAATCTTCGCGGAGTGGAACAAGGGTGAGCTGGACAGCTACCTGATCGAAATTACGGCGGATATCTTCACCAAAACCGACCCGGAAACCGGCAAGCCCATGGTGGATATCATCAAGGATACTGCTGGACAGAAGGGCACCGGCAAGTGGACCAGCCAAAGCTCTCTGGACCTGGGTGTGCACCTGTCTCTCATCACCGAGTCCGTGTTCGCCCGGTTTATCTCCGCTATGAAGGATGAGCGGGTTGCGGCCAGCAAGGTGCTGAACGGTCCTGCTGCAGCTGATCTGGGTGTGGAACGCGCCGAGTTCATCGAAGCGGTCCGCCAGGCTCTCTACGCCAGCAAAATCTGCTCCTACGCCCAAGGCTTCGCCCAAATGCGGGCCGCCTCCGAGGAGTACGGCTGGGATCTGGACTACGGCGGCATTGCCATGATCTTCCGTGGCGGCTGCATCATCCGTGCGGCGTTCCTGCAGAACATCAAGGATGCGTACGACCGCAATCCGGAGCTTAGGAACCTGCTCCTGGACGAATACTTCAGCAGCGTCATCCACAAGTACCAGGATTCCTGGCGCAAAGTAGTGTCCACTGCAGTCCGTTTGGGCATTCCGGTGCCGGCCTTCTCCTCGGCCCTGTCCTACTACGACAGCTACCGCACCGCCCGCCTGCCGGCCAACCTGCTGCAGGCCCAACGCGATTACTTCGGCGCCCACACCTACGAGCGTACGGACAAGGAAGGTTTCTTCCACTACCAGTGGCTGGAATAGGATAAAACGAACAACTCAAAAACGGGAAGTGAGGCCGGAGCGGCCTTGCTTCCCGTTTTTTTTGGACCCGTATGTTTATCTATCCTTATCCTCACTATAATTCAAGTTCTCTTGCGGAGAATCGCCCGGAAAATATAAAGCTTCCCCCACATGCTGCTATGGACTGCATGGTCCGGCAATGTATAATCCACTTGATCCACGTATTCCAGTCCCAATTCATCAAACATCCGGTCCATTACGTTTAAATTAACGGTGGGATAGTCGAAGGTCAGGATGAGCTTGCCGTCGGGTTTTAATGTCCGTTTGAACTCCTCCATCGCTTTTACACAGTCCTTAACAGGCATATGCTCCAGAACGGAGATGCAAAAGATCAGGTCAAAGAGGCTATCCTCATAAGGAAGATCCGTCAAATCGGCTTTTGATAAAACTAGCGTATCTTTAGTATACCCTTTGCTTTCTGCTGTCTCTGCTTCTTTTACCCCGATGTTGTTCCGGATATCCTCCAGAATAGCTTCGTTGGAAAGGATTCTGGGGTCCAAATCACAAGCGTAGGTCATCCTGCAGTGTTCTGCCAGAAAAAACTTAAAGGGGTGGGGGATGCCGCATGCAGCATCAAGCACCACAGCTTCATCCGAAACGAAGGAGGAGCACCACGCATATTCGTAAGGGCGGCTCCACCAGCTTTTGGGAAGATCATAAATCATGTGTTCGATCCGTTCATCGGTATCTACAATAAAACGCGACTCCAAGTGGTTTAGACCGGGCATGTCGTGAGCCTCCTAAGTGTTTTCCTTTTCATCATATGCACAAAAAGGAGGTTTATGTTCATCGAACAGACAGTCCGCCCGGTCCATTACTTCACAAAATTAACCAAAGGGGCATGAGCTCCGGCCCCTTTGTTCAACCAAGGTTTGGACGGTTCGCGGGAGAAATGTTTGGGTGAATCCTGCAGGTCGATCATATATATGCATATGGAAGATAAACGGTCCATCAGCATTTTGCGCTTTCTGCTGTTGGTTATTTGCATCACCTGCAATTTGGCCAGTTGGCGGTCAGCCATTTTGACAGCATTAAGCAGCCGTTGGATCTGAAGGCGCTCCGGCATTCCGGAGTCTTGTCTGGCAGTCGAGCTGAAATCGGAGGGGACGAGGGTAGCGAACCAGTGACCGCTGGTAATGATGCTCTGCAGAATGGTGTCACATTGTTGAAGCATCATGGTAACCGGCTGCATAAGGCGGTCCCATTCCGAAGAATGGAGATCACCATAGCTTGTGCAGCGTGCCAATGAGACCAATAAAACCATCATATCCTCGATATTGTTCAGGGCAGCCGTATTGGTCCGTTTAAGTCCGTTTTGAACTTCTACAAGCTTGCGGTGCTGGTTCTCCAGCTGCATCAAAAACTGGATTCCCTTCATCCGCGGCGCAGTAATGACCATTTGCGACCGCAACCACATTAAGGTGCGGGTAAACATGACCCACCCTTCCAGAAAGTCCGGCAGTGCGGTTGTCGTTACGCGGGGGGCCCGATGGACCGCACGCTGAAGGGAAGGAGAAAATAAAGCGCGGGAACGCCATAGCTTATAGAGTGCGGTTTCCAGTGATATAGTGGAGTCAATCAGATTTACACTGGTTTCATTCGGGCTCTTCATAGTCGTGTTCGGAATCGGGATCCTCTCCTCTCCTTTCGAGACTGATAACATCCTCCAATTTGAATTGCAGAAGCATCTGGTTCTTGATGATGTTCCGCAGAATCCGTTCCACACTGTGATTGATCCGCAGCATATCGTCCAATGTCACATTTTCGAATTGCAGAATCCGCTGGATCTTCTCTCCTTCCGCATTCATGATATGGGATAAGCCAATTTCCTCCATGGCAATGGATGATAGTAATAAATTAATAACTTCCGTTCTCGTTAAACTGATTAACGGCGTAATATTGGGGATATTCGGTAATGACATACAAGAACCTCCTCATGCTGAATCACAAAACCTATCAATTACTCGTTCACGTTCGCTAGATGATATTTATTCGGGACAACCTGTAAATATGAATTGGAAGTCCGCCCATTTTTACCATTGTATTGGTTTGGACTGCAATGTGTGAAGGAATGGATCACATAATTCGCCCAACACCACATAAATCAGTAATAAGGAGATGTGGAGGGGAGAGGATTGTATGACGCGTCCGCTTATTACCTTATGCATGATCGTAAAGGATGAAGCCGCACACATTGCCGATTGCCTTCGAAGCGTTCAACCGGCAGTAGATGCATGTATTGTAGTGGATACAGGTTCCCGTGACCGGACTCGGTCGATTTGCCGCAGGATGGGTGCCAAGGTACTGGATTTCCAATGGACGGACAGCTTCGCCGACGCACGCAATTGGGGAGTACGGGCAGCCCGGTCCGAGTGGATTCTGTGGATGGATGCGGACGAACGGCTGGAGCCGGCAGAAGCGCGTCTGCTGCGCACGCTGGTCGAAGACAGCACCGCGGATGCTCTGAATCTGAAGGTGTTGAATTACACAGGCGTTTCTGCGGACCAAAGTGATGTCAATCAAGCTTATCAATGGTCACAGACACGGTTATTCCGCAACCGCAAGGGGGTCCGTTTCTCGGGCAGGGTCCATGAGCAGCCGGTCTGGCCGGAGGAAAGCATGCCCCGGCTGCCCATCCCGGTTCTTCCCGTGTTTCTGCATCATTACGGTTATCTGCAGGAAGAAACGGACCGGAAGAATAAGCTCCAACGTAACCTGCGTTTACTCAAGCTGCAGCTGGAAAACCGCCAACAGCTGCTGGCCAAAGGGGAGGAGCCGGATCCATCCGATTATTGGTGCGAATACCACCTGGCCAGTGAGTGGTACCGTGCCGGAGATTATGAGCAGGCCTTCCATATGGTAAACGAGTGTATAAAAGGGTTTGTCTCCGCATCCATCTTGCCTCCGGCACTGGTGTACAAATTAAAATATGATATCATGCTCCGGCATGGCAGCATTCAGGGGGCTTGGCCGGGAATCGACCGGGCTCTGCTTCTTTATCCGGACTATGTGGATCTGCATTTTTATAAGGGCAGGGCATTGTTTGAACGGGAGTTATGGGTTCAAGCGGAAGAAGCATTCGCCCAATGCCTCCGGTTGGGAGAGGACCAGGGCAAATATCTGAGCCTGAACGGAATGGGAAGCTTCCGGGCCGCCGAGTACCATGAACAATGCTTGCGGAAGCTGGGAAGGCTGGTGGGGCAATCGGACACCGATTAAAAAAAGTACAAAAAACCGACGGTTGGACGCCGTCGGTTTTTTTATATACCGGTTCTTGCACCGGCAGCAATCGGTAGTTTACGAAAAGGACCGTTTCCCGGTTAACCGTCCCAATAACCAACGGCAGTCTCCGCGTGTGTCACGGAATAGTTCCTCCATATGGAACAGGCTCCGCAAATCCTCGATAAACGGGTAATGATCGTAATCGTCAACCAGCACAAAAGCATCCGGTTTCAAATGCTTATAGAATAGCGGGAAGGCCAGAGAGCGGCCATTGCCATGCGGACCATCCACAATGAGAATGTCCACGGACTCCTGCTCCAACGGCAGCATATCCACTTCAGCAAAAAAGGCATTGCGGATGGTGTAATGGTTGAACAATTCGGGAGAAACCGGCTTCCCGTAAGAGCTCCAAACCGACATGGCCACCTCCGGACTTGCAAAAACCTCGTTTCGTTCTTCATCGGAGAGCTGCTGCAGCGTTTGTCTGTAAAAATGGATAAATCCCTCGCCAACCGGCTTTTCCTCCCAAATAGCGGCAAACCCCGGATCATGCTCCAGGTGGGAAAGAAGCAGGGAAAGTCCGGTTTTCAGGTGAAGCTGCTCCCAAAAAACCGGACTTTGTCCTCCACCCATTTCGAGTATATTCCAGGACCTGGTATTATCCAGACGGCGGCACAAATGAACCAGCGCACCTTTGGAGAGTGTCCTGTTTCCAAAAACGGCGCCGTTTTGTTCGGCAGCAGTGAGAGCTTTTTCGATGTCCCGTACGAGCATAATATCCACCTCATCAAAATTATTTGGCATGGTCCACTATATGCAATAACGGACTTAACCATTCCGGTCCGACAGTTGTAGGCATAGTGTGGAGAGTTCGGAATATTTTTTAAAGAGAACAACTTATTGAATGAGGTGCAAAACATGAGCCAAACCAAGATCCTGATCGGCAGCCCAATCTGCCAAAAGCCCGATATTCTAAGAGAATTCCTGACTTCCCTGGAGGAGCTGGAAACCGGCGGATTGCAAGTTGAATTTTATTTCGTGGATGACAATAAGGATGAAGCCTCGAGAAAGCTGCTGACTGAATTCTCGCAGCGCCATAACCGCACTGTGCTTAATAAGTATGAGATAGAGACTGCTGATTACGTGCGTAACGAGAACACACATTACTGGCCGGATGAATTGGTGTGGAAAGTGGCGGCCATGAAGGATGGTATGATTCAGTACGCCAAATCCAATCAATTTGATTATTTGTTTCTCATAGATTCCGATCTTGTTATTCATCCCGATACCCTGCAGCACCTGATTAAGGCGGAGAAGGATATTGTGTCCACGATCTTTTGGACCAGGTGGCAGCCCAACAGTCCGGAAATGCCGCAGGTCTGGATGTCGGACCACTATTCGCTTCATGAAGTACGTGCCGGTGAAAAACTGGAGGATGAAGAGATCAGAAGGCGGACGGTGGAATTTCTGGAAAAGCTGCGGAAGCCCGGACTGTATGAGGTTGGCGGGCTTGGCGCCTGTACCCTGATCAGCTCTGCGGCACTCCATGCCGGCGTCTCCTTCAAGAAAATACAGAACCTGACGTTATGGGGGGAGGACCGGCATTTCTGTGTCCGGAGCGCGGCATTAGGATTGTCCTTGTATGTGGATACCCATCTGCCGGCTTATCATATCTACCGCGATTCCGATCTAGCGGGAGTCGAAGCTTACAAGAAGAAGGAGATGAAGGAGGGCCACCACGTGGAGGCTGCGAAAATCCGGGATGGCCGGAAGGTCACTGTGAGCCTGTGCCTTATTGCCAAAAATGAGGAGGATGCATTGAGTCGCTGTTTGCCTTGTGTAAAGGACATTATGGATGAGATCGTCTTGGTGGATACGGGTTCCACCGACAGGACCAAGGAGGTAGCGGCTTCCTACGGCGCCCAAATCTATGAGTTTCCCTGGATCGACGATTTTGCGGCTGCACGGAATTATGCCTTCAGCAAGGCTACCCAGGATTATATTATGTGGCTGGATGCGGATGATCTTATCCTGGAGAAGGACCAGAAGCTGCTAGCGGAGATTATCCGAAGCCTGGACCCTTCCATTGACAGTGTTACGCTGCCGTATCATATCGGAGTGGATGCCAAGGGGAATGTGACCTTCAGCTTAAGACGAAACCGCATCGTGAAACGGGAAAGAGGGTACAAATGGATTGGCGCGGTTCATGAATACCTGGATGTGTACGGGAATATTATCCATGGAGAAGCGGCAGTAACCCACAGGAAGGAAAAAGCCTACACAGACCGGAATCTGCAAATTTACCGCAAGCAGCAGGCGAAGGGGAAGGAATTTTCGATCCGGGATCTCTATTATTTCGGGAATGAACTGAGAGACAATCTGTTTTTTGAGGAAGCTGTAGAGTATTACGAAAAATTCCTGGGGACCGGATTAGGCTGGGTGGAGGATCAGATCAACGCCTGCCTGAAGCTGTCTGCATGTTACTTCCGGCTGTATGAACACGATAAAGGATTGCAGGCGTTATTCCGGACCATGCATTACGATAAACCAAGAGCGGAGGCTTGCTGCCGCATCGGGAAACTTTTCTATGAGGAAACCCCAAAACGGGTGGAGCAGGCCATCTTCTGGTTTGAGCTGGCCACCACATTGACCAAACCGGAAAGTCCTTTGGCCTTTACGGAGAAGGAAGCATGGACGTGGCTGCCGCACTTGAATTTATGCTTATGCTACGACCAGCTGGGGCAGTTTGAAAAGGCGAACGAACATAATAATCTTGCTCTGGCTTACAATCCGGAGCATCCCAGCATGCTGCATAACAAAAAGTTTTTTGAGAATAAGCTTGCGGAGCTGGCCAAAGAGCGGAAGTAAGCTTACCGAAATGGGGGATGGAGATGAGAGAGCCCGGAGCAACGGTAACCCTGTCCATGATCGTCCGGAATGAATCCGGCCGTTATCTGCGGAGAATGCTGGAGTTCTACCGGGATATCATTGACGCTGCAGTCATTATTGATGATAACAGCACCGATGACACGCCTGACATTTGCCGCGAGGTGCTTAAAGACGTTCCTCTTCAATTGATCCGGCTGCCGGAATCTCAATTTATGAATGAATATCTGCTCCGTATGTTCTCGTGGAATGAAACAGGCAAAACCAATCCCGATTGGATTTTGTCTCTGGATAGTGATGAGATTTTTGAGGAGGCCTTCAAGACTCAAATCGAAGATGTCATTCGGCAAACAGATTATGATGCCATTTATTTCCGGTTATATGATATGTGGAGCGAAACGCATTACCGGGATGATGCTTATTGGAGAGCACATCAGTTTTATCAGCCGTTTTTGGTCCGGTACCGCCCCGGTTTGGACTATGTGTGGAAAGAAACTCCGGTGCATTGCGGGAGGCTGCCGCTGAACATTAAGGCGTCGTTCACGTATTTATGCCATCCGGCCCGGTTAAGGCATTACGGGTGGGCCAAGGAGGAGGACCGGATCGCCAAGTACAACCGGTATCTCCAGCATGATCCGGGAGCAAAATTCGGGTGGCAGGCTCAATATGATTCCATTTTGGACCCTAATCCGAACCTGGTGGAGTGGGTGTAAAGAAGTAAATGAGGAGAAAAAGAGGACTCATGCGGCGCATGGGTCCTTTTTGCTGCCCTTATGCCATCCGCGGCGGCATCAAAAGTAAAGCCCCCTACCTTCAGCTAAGAAGGTAGGGGGCTTTTTGTAAGGCTGGTATTAACGAATGGCAACGAAGGTAATTAAGGCGGCATTGATTTCGGCATCCCCGAATTCACCGGAAGCTTCGGTATTCGGGAACATGAGAGCAAGCTGGATTTCGCTTCCGCCCGAACCTGTTGAATACACAATGGAGGACGACATAAAGACGTATTCCGTATTGCTGGAAACCGTTGCTGCGATTTGGGCTGTGGCATAAGCTTCAAAAGTTGGATTCGGAAGACGGCGGTCGCCAGTGTCTCTAGTTGCTCCTGTAGCCCCAGTGATGCTCTCGCCAGTCACACCTGTGGCTCCCGTCGCCCCTGTAGTTCCTGTAGGCCCGGGGACTGACCGGGGAGGAGTGGCAGGTTCTTCCGGACCGGAAGAACCAGGTGGACCAACTGAAAATTCTGGTTGAGCAGTACGATGACGATTATTTGGGCGATTATGATTATCCTTGGGCGGAGGAGGAAAATGAGCGGCTGCGTACCATGTGGACCCTGTTTGCCCTGCAGTTAATGGAATTGCTGATAGGCGCCAAGCGCTTCCGAGAAGCGGTAATGACTGGCTCCAAAATTCTGCGGAACCAGCCATACTGCGAGGAAGCTCATTTCCTTCTGCTGCAGGCTTATCATGGCATGGGCGATTTTTCGTCCATGATGCGGCATTACCGGGAAACCGAAGAGATGTTCCGGCTAGAATTAGGAATCGGATTGCAGGCGCAAATAGTGGTGTGGTATAAAGAGTGGCACTCCTCGCGAAGTGACAAGGCTTACTTATCTTCATAAATCGATGGTGACGGCCGGTTAAAGGGAACTGGCGGTTTTTTTGTTTGCCGCCGGAGAACCGCTGTTTCCCTTATTGATATACCATTTCTGTTGATGATAATGCTCCTTGCAGTATCCCTTGGCATAGTGCTTGCGCTGCCAGTTATCCTTCAAGCATTGGCGCGGCTTAAAAGATCTGAGTCTGCCCATAGTGGCCTCCTTGTCAATGGGTGGTTGGTAAGGATATTGTAACGGACCCATCTGATAACAGTTTGAACAATTCTTATGGCGGAAAGCGGACATTGACGTCGTACATGCTTTTTGATGGGTATTTTTTCTCATTTTTTAAGGGGGAAGCGAGTATCCTTTACTGTGGATGCCAAAACGTACGCGGATACGCGATAATATTTTTTTCGTTTTTATAGAAGTTACAAAGGAGCGGATGTAATGGGTAAGCTATACAATCAGTTGGAGATCATTAAAGCGCTAAGGGTATCTCCGACTACAGTGAAACGATGGATACAATATTTCCACGAATTCATACCAACCGTCCGGCAGGGAGACATGGTAATGTATGAATCGGGCACGCTGAAGCTTCTGCGCCGTGTCCGCACTCTCCGCAATAACCGGTTCAGTCTCAAAACCATTCTTAATCTGCTGGAGGAGGAGGGATTCGAGAAGTTCGCCCCGAAGCATTCGGACCCTATCTCCGAGCCCCCTGCTTTGCCCTTTCCGGAGGTTACCTCAAATCCGGTAAAACCGTCTCGCCGTTCAGGCGCTTTTTCTGCCACCAAGATGAAACACGATCCTGAGGCCTGGCTCTTAATGATGCAGTCCTTGGAAACCATCTCCCGGGAATTCGCACAAATTGCCAGTCAGATCGATAAACTAATAAATGAAGACTAGGGTTAATATGGGGGTTTGTGGAATAATTTCCCTACGGACAAATTAGCGGATTTTCACCTGAAAATGAACTGGCGTCTGCCAAAATATTTGGCTCTTATTGTTTTGTTCGTCGGTCTGAGGAGCAGCGGTCTGCAGCGGATGTTTCCGATCAGGGTATCCATCCCAATCCGCCGGCACTTTTGTCGGAAAAGCCGGTCCGTATTCTCGCCGTGGACGACGACTCCATTAATCTGAAGGTGCTGGCCAGCGTATTATCCTCCGGCGAATATAGCATCACCACTGTCCAGAAACCGGAGGAGATGCTGTGGATGCTGGATAAGGAGGCCTGGGACATCCTGATTGAGGATATGATGATGCCCCAGATGTCCGGCTATGAATTGACCGTCTTGTACGTGAACGGTATGACCTTTCCGAATTGCCGCTGCTCCTGCTAACGGCCCGCAATCAGCCGGAGGATATCTATTCCGGGTTTTTGGCCGGGGCCAATGATTACCTGGTCAAGCCGGTGGATGCTCTGGAGCTGAAGTACCGGTTATGGTCTCTTGCGAGGCTTAAACGCGCTATATCGGAAGGGCTGCGGATGGAGGCTGCTTATCTGCAGGCGCAAATCTCGCCCCATTTCCTCTATAACACGCTGAATTCGCTTTTGGCGTTGAGTGAAATGAACAAGAGAAAATGCAGGAGCTGGGAGAAGCGTTCATCAGCTATTTGCGGATCAGCGTGGACTTCTTGAAAATGGCACAGCTGGTTCCGGGTTCCGTGGAATCAACCATTGGATAATTAAATCACCGATCAAGATTGTCTTGCCTATTCCCTTTCTTTCGCGGTAAAATCCGAGAATGAGCGCGGGTAAAAGAAAGGAGGGGAAGCTCATGCAACGGAATATTGTTCTTGTGGGTTTTATGGGTACCGGAAAAACCACCGTGGGCCGGCTTCTGGCCAATCGTCTCGGTTGGACCTTCACGGATACGGATGCTTTTATTCAGGAGCAGACAGGGATGACCATCAGCCGGATGTTTGAGGAGCATGGAGAGGCTTTTTTCCGCGAGCGTGAAACAGAAGCTTTACGGGAGCTGCTGCAGCGCCGGAATCAGGTTGTATCTACAGGTGGTGGGGCCGTTCTCTTGGAGGAGAACCGCAGGCTTATGCTGGAGAATGGTCTTGTTGTGGCGATGAAGGCGGAGGAAGCTGTGATTGTGGAGCGGGTCCGCGGCGATAAAGGAAGACCATTGCTGCAGGGGGATGTGGTGGAGCGGGTGCATACCCTGGTGGAGGCCCGGCGTTATGCTTATGATTTTGCGCCTGTGCAGCTCCATACGGACCGCCTGTCGCCGGAGGAGGCGGCCCGCAGGATTGAGGAACTGCTTGAGGCGTGAGGTTACGGATTCCCGTAATCCAGCATGCCTCCCTCCATATTCTTAAGGCCGCGGTAGCCCAGGTGCCGCAGATAATCGCATGCCCGGCCGCTGCGGCTGCCGCTTCTGCATACGAAGATGACCTCATCGGCTTGGGGTATTTCTTCATGCCGGTAAGGCAGCTCGCCCAACGGAATATGAATAGCGCCGGGGAGCATGCCCAACGCAACCTCCTCAGGCTCGCGCACGTCCACCAAGTTTAATGCTTCACCGCGTTCCAGCCGTTGCCGGACCTCGTCGGCGGATATCCAGCCAATTTCCTGTTCCATGTCGCTGCACCTCACGATTTGGGATGTTTTTAAAGAAGTCTACCGGAATTGCCGGGGAGGGTCAAGCGGACTGGGTCTCCCTCGAACAAATGCGGGAAAATTCGTGTTTTCTCGGAAGGATGCGACTTGTACCGCATTCCCAAGGCCTGCCGCATATGGTAAACTGTCAGTAACTATGCACGGCCGTAAGTACGGCCACAAGCTCTTTTTGAAGCCATTTTTTTTGCTGGTGCTAAAAACTCTCAGGAGGGAACCTGCCCGATGAACGGTTTTAAAGCTGTGATCAAACCTACCCCGGTCCTCCGGGGTGATATACAGGCGTTATCGTCTAAGAATTATACAACCCGCTATCTTCTGATCGGAGCTCTCGCCGATGGGACAAGCACCATCTATTATCCTGCCCACAGTGAGGACAGCGATGCCATGCGCCGTTGTATCCGGGACTTGGGGGCTACCTTGACGGAGGATGAAACCAAGCTGGTGATTAACGGCTTCGGGGCCCATCCCGCCAAGGTGAAGGAGCTGGATGTGGGCAACGCCGGGGCGGTTCTGCGCTTTTTAATGTCCATTGCCGCTCTTTGCCCCGAGGACGTCACCTTCGTGAACCGTTATCCCGAATCCCTGGGCAAACGGCCCCATCACGATCTTATCGATTCCCTCCGCCAAATGGGTGTTGAAGTTGCGGACCGGGATGGCAGACTGCCGATCACCATAGGGGGCGGTAAACCTAAAGGGGGACATATTACCGTATCGGGCAATGTCAGCTCCCAATTTTTGAGCTCGCTGTTATTTATGACTCCCTTACTCGAGGAAGACAGTGAAATTACGGTTCTGCATGACCTGAAATCCAAGGTCATTGTCGGCCAAACCTTGGAAGTCCTCGAACAGGCAGGAATTCGGGTAGAAGCTGCCGAAGATTATATGCACTTCCGGATTCCGGGAGGGCAGCGGTACTTGCCCAAGGACTACATAGTCCAGGGGGACTATCCCGGCTCCGCAGCCATTCTGGCTGCTGCAGCTGTCACCTCCTCGGATGTCACCGTGCGCAGGCTGGCCGAGAAGAGCCGCCAGGGTGAACGTGCCGTGGTGGATGTGCTGAAGGCGATGGGTGTGCCTCTGACGCATACCAACGACAGTGTCCATGTAACAGGCAACGGAAAGCTCCGCGGCGGCGAATTCGACGGTGACCATTTCACCGACGGTGTATTGGCCATGGTGGCAGCCTCCGTTTTTGCCGAAGGGACCACCCGCTTCTATAATGTAGAGAATCTGCGCTATAAAGAATGCGACCGCATTACCGATTTTGTCCATGAGCTGAACAAGGCCGGGGCCAATGTGGAAGAGCGGCAAAGCGAAATTATTGTCCACGGCAAGCCCGATGGTGTGAAGGGCGGCGTGGAGATTAACGCCCATTATGACCACAGGGTGATTATGGCCTTATCCGTGGTGGGCCTGCGTTCGGAACAGGGGCTTATCATCAATGACGCCCATCATGTCGCCAAATCGTATCCCGGGTTTTTCCGGCATATGCTTGACCTCGGCGCCCATATCGAACTGATCTGACCCGCATACACGCAAGAATACTACAGCAAAAAGAGTGATCAGGATGAATGTTCTCTGGAAGACAACTAAATATGTGGCGGCCTTTATAATGGTGGTAGGACTCGTGTTTTCCAGCGGTGTATTCAGCGTGCTGATTTATGGCAGGCTAAGCGGGAAGGAATGGGCGATTTCCCCTTATGCCGATGCGGCGCCTGCCGTTGTGCGCCCGGTTGAAGCCGCTGCAGCCGAGCCTTCACCCGTTCCGGTGCCGGCACCTGTCAAGCCGGAAAGAAAGCCATCCGTCCTTCTTGATGCGCCGATTTACCGCCAGCATCCCGAGCTGCCTTCGGGCTGTGAAATTACCAGCTTGTCCATGCTGTTGAATTTCGCCGGTGTGGCCAAGACCAAGATGGATCTCCTATCCGAAATGCCAGTTGACATGACGCCGATCACCATGAATTCCGACGGGTCCCCTGTTTATTGGGGAAACCCCAATACGGGCTTTGTGGGGGAAATTTCCGGGAAGGGCAAGGGCTTCGGCATTTACCACACGGCGTTGTTTCCGGTGCTGAAGGCGAATGTTCCCTCTGCCGTGGATCTTACCGGGTCCGAATTCAGTGAGCTGGAGCTTCAACTGTCCCAAGGGATTCCGGCGGTGGTCTGGACCACCATCGATTTTCGGGTACCTGCCAAATGGGTAACCTGGGATACACCGACGGGGCCGATTAAAACCACCTTTATGGAGCATGCGGTGCTGCTGGTGGGGTATGATGACCAATATGTATATGTGAATGATCCGTGGACCGGGAAGAAGCAGTTCCCCGTTAACCGCCAGCAATTTTTCGATACCTGGGAAGCTATGGGGCGTCAGAGTATTTCCTACACCCCTGGTGCCTGATTAACAATATGTACATCTAAGGAGGTTCACCATAATGGCATTTGAAAACCCGTCGCGAGATGAGATTAAATCAATTCTGGAGAAAACAACCAATATCGCTGTGGTGGGATTGTCGGATAAACCGGACCGCACCTCCCATATGGTGGCTGCGGCCATGCAGGACCGGGGCTACCGGATTATTCCCGTGAATCCCACAGGTGCGGACACCATCCTGGGCGAGAAGCGGTATAATTCCTTGGCCGAGGTGCCGGATGCAATTGATATTGTGAATGTGTTCCGCAGAAGTGAGTTTTGTGCGGAGGTGGCGGAGGAAGCCGTTAAGGCAGGAGCCAAGGTGCTTTGGCTGCAGCAGGGGATTGAGAGTGAGGAAGCTGCCGACATTGCAGCGGCAGGCGGCCTTCAGGTGATTATGGACCGGTGCATCAAGGTAGAGGATGCCGTCACACGTCCTGTACGCGGTTAACAAATAAATCAAATATCGAATATGCAGCGAAGGGCGGTGAAACTGTCTTTCGCTGCAGTTTTGTCCGGGGAGAGTGTTCGCACATGCACCAAATCGTAGAGTGGAACGGCCGCCCGCTGCGGGAGTGGCTTAAGCTGTATCTGGTTATGGATATGCAGAGTTATGAAGGACGGACTGCCGAGGAGATTGCCCGTGAAGCGATTGCAGGCGGCGTCACCATGATCCAATGGCGGGAGAAGTCGCAGCCGCTGCGGGATGTTTTGGACGTATCCCGGCGGGTCAGAGCCTTGTGCCGCGAGTTGGGTATTCCTTTTGTGGTTAACGACCGTGTGGACATCGCCCTGCTGCTTGACGCAGACGGAGTTCATGTGGGGCAGGACGATCTGCCGGCTCCGGAGGTCCGGAGATTGATAGGCCAGGCCCGATTTGTAGGAGTATCCGCTGGCTCCTGGGACGAAGCCCGTTGGGCTTTGGAGCAGGAAGCGGATTACCTGGGAGTCGGCCCGATTTACGGTACTCCTACCAAGCCGGATGCAGGAGATGCCATCGGCTTTGAACTGCTGGGCAGGTTGAAGGCGGAGTGCCCCGGGATTCCGCGGGTAGGCATCGGCGGAATTAACCGCACCAATGCCGGGCTGGTAACAGGAGCGGGAGCGGACGGGATTGCCGTTGTATCCGCCATCACCCGCAGCAGCAATCCGCAGGAGGCTGCGGCGGAGCTGAAACAGCTAATTGAGCATTCATAATAAGTATGGAAACGGTGCAGGGAATCTGTGCCGTTTTCTTTTTTTTCCCAAACATAAAACCACTGGAGGTGAAGACACTAGTAGAGGCTTCTAAGGTGAGTGAACCGGAGAAGACTACGTGAGTAACCATTAAAAGGAGGATCCACCTGTGTATCAATCCGAGCAATTCCACACCTCCAACTACCGCGGCAATCAAGCCGGCCACGACAACTATCTGAGATCCGACTCCCAGTCCCCCAGCTCCTTCGGCATGGGCCAAAATGTAACCTCCCAATACAAGGGGATACAAAAATCCTTCCAGCCTACCGGACCGGTGAATTCCGTCTACGGCCAACAAAACCAAAACCCGGCCAGCTTCCACACCGCCAGCTACCGCGGTGACCAGCCGAACCACGACAACTACCTGCGCGCTGACTCCACACAGCCTTCCCAAACCGGCTTCAGCGGAGTAAACAGCTCTGTCAACTACGGCTACACCTCCAATGTCGGTTATGGCTCTTCTTATGGCCAAAACCAACAAAACCAACAAAACCAAGCTCAATATGTTTCCCCTAACTCGTATCACACCGCCAACTACAAGGGCGACCAAGCGAATCATGATGCCTATCTGCGTTCTGACTCCTTCCAGCCGACACAAGGACACTACACAAGCGGTTTTGGCCTAACCTCCATTCCGCAGCTGTACAGAAGCCAACCCCA
>JAEWMH010000123.1 GCA_023393235.1 Bacillota bacterium
CCATCTCATATCGGTGCCGAAGTAGAAGCTGGTATAACACGGTTGGTTGTACACCACATTCTGCCATGCCACACCTGTCCGGTATTGCGGATCATGCATCAGCGTGTACAGCTTCCGGTCCGTTACCTCGGTGCTCATGTAGATGCGGATGGCGGTGCTGTCCGCCGTGCGCACCACCAGCTCCTCCCGCCAGTCGCCGAACAGGTCGGCTACCAGACACGGGTTGCCCTTGGTGCCATTGTTGGAGCGGGTGCCTTCTGCGGTGAGCACGGTGCCATGTTTCCAGTCCTCAATGGTCACGTCCTGATCGAAGGTGCCGCTGACGATCTGGGTGGTCATGTCTGTTCCCCACTTGATGCTCATGTTGGTGCCCGGTGCGGCTTCGCTCAGCTTCTCGCCCTTGGCCGAACGCAAGCCCCGGGAGGGCTCATGGGCCAGATGGCTTTCGCTGCACCAGGTTTGCAGACCCGGCACATCCGGCTCCACCTTGCCCACCATCCCCCGCCCCACGTCCTCGGTGGCGAAGGCGCCGTACAGCACCTCGCCGGTAGCCGCGTCACGCAGGGTGTAGCCGTAAGGCGCATGGGCGCCCTCTTCGTGGACCATATAAATCTGTAAGCCCTCCCGGTCCGGGTCCACCACCGCTACATGCAGCGCGTCCCCGTGGCCCAGCTTGGCATATGCGCCGGGTGCGATACCGCCCTCCGGCAGAATGCCGCCGGAGCTGTACAGGATGCTGCCGTCCTGATCGATGGTTACCGACCCGTAGACAATCTCTTGGCAGCCGTCCCCGTCCACGTCTGCGGTGGACAAGGCGTGGGCGCCTTGTTTGGCGAAGCTGCCGAAGCCCGGATTGCGGCCGTTAGGCTCATGGAGTGTATCTGCGAAGGGATTGTTCATGGTCACCCAACCGCTGTCGGTATACCACAGTTCCTTCAACTCCCGGCCGTCCCAGTTGTACGCGGCCATCGTCGCCCGGGTATAATAGCCGCGGGCAAACAGCGCCGAAGGGGTGCGTCCGTCCAAATAAGCCACCCCGGCCAAGAAACGGTCCACCCGGTTGCCCGGTTCGATCCGGTTCCAGGAGTAATCTCCCCACATCAGTCCGTCGTCGTGACGTCCCGGCTTGTAGCGTACGGTGGAGAGCTCTTCGCCTGTGTCACCGCGGAAGACGGTCAGGTATTCCGGCCCCTTCAGGATAAAACCCTCGAACTCCCGCAGCTTATTCCGCGGGCTCCGGCTGGGGGCGTACACATCCACGAAATAATCCGCCAGCTTCTCTGCATCCTCCCGGGACAACGGATAGCGGTACTGAGGCGCGATGCCGAAGCATTCCTCCAGCGTAGCGGGCCAACGTCCAGCCACCACTTCTTCATGGGCATGCCAGCCCTGGAACATCTCCACAACATGGGCCACATAATCGGCGCCGCTCATCCGGTAATCGTCGGTGTGGCTGTACCCCGCCGCGGCATCCTCCGGGAGGAGGGTAATATAAGCCTCTGATGCGGGAGCACCATCGGCAGCATACCGGATCACCTTGGTGCCCGGCGCGGTTTTGAACATGAGCTCGGCTTTGCCGTCGCCGTCGAAGTCATACACCGAAAATTGCGTATAATGCGCGCCGGCCCGGATGTTCACGCCCAAGTCGATGCGGTACAAAAGCCGACCGTCCTGCTTATAGCAGTCCAGATAAACATTGCCGGTATACCCTACATGGGAAACGTCCTTGGAATTGGACGGGTCCCACTTGACGATATATTCATATTCGCCGTCGCCGTCCACATCGCCGACACTCATGTCGTTGGCATTGTAGATATAGGCTTGGCCTGCGGGGGTGACCCCGTCGGCAGGCTTCTGCAGCGGGATCTCCAGGTAAGGAGCTTCCCACGCCTTCACTTCGGCGCAAGCCTCCTGCTCCACTCCGTTTACCACCGCCGCTACTGCATACACCGATTCTGCGCTGCCGGAGCGGTCCAGATAGTTGGTGCTGTCCGTCACGTCAGCCAGCTTCACGCCATCCCGGTACAGGCGGAAATCCGCAGCGGTAAGTCCCCGCTCCGAAGTACCGGTCACTTCCTGGCCCAACAGCCGCCAGCTGACAAATATTCCCTCCGAGGTGCGGACTGCCGCCAGCCCCCGGTTCAATTGTTCCATTTGCACACTCATGTGTATCCTCCTGCATCATAAGGCTTATAATCTCCATTACACATGTCTACCATATGCCCGTATCCGGCTTGCAGGCAATCGGACATTCTTGATTTTCCCCGCCAATCAAGAAAGTGCAAACGGATCAAATAATGAAAACGCCAAAAACCGGGGCTCCTTTAAGGAAAATCCCCGGTTTCATATGATAAGCAGCCTTATCCCTATTCCTTCTCAGCGTTCTCCGCCTCAAAGCCATACTCCCTGCTCAGCTTCACCAGCTTCCGGTTAGCCTTGCGGAGCAGCACCATCTCTTCGTCCCAAGCCACCACAATCCCTAACACATCATTAGCGGGATCGGCATCCCGTCGCACCCGGACCCGGGCCCCGGACAGACGGAATTGCTGAAGCATATCTGCGGTAACCATATACCCTCCATTTTCCGCAAAAAAGACCTGAACGGGTGTCCGTCCAGATCCTCTGCCGTCGTACTTGTCAGTATCGATCAAATAAGTGCACTCTATACGTTCACGGTCAGCCGACATGCTCCTTAGATTCGAACCAATAATCCAGCACTGTCGCGGACATTACACGTTTGGCGATATATTCGGACTGCTTCTCCGAAAACTCCCCGCTCCAGTCCACATGAAGCTCGTTGCACAGCTTCACGATGGTCAACAGTTCGGACCAGGCGACATACCGTTTATACCAAAAAAACTGCGGATGCTCGATCATATAAGGATAAAGATCGTCAAATTCGGTATGCTTGCATTCAAGGGCACGCTCAAAATGTACCTTTGCTTCAACCAGCTTAGACAGCAGGTATTCTGCCGGAATGGAATTCTCCCCCATGTCAAGTGCCTCCTCTCTGCCTTCTTACCCCCCATTATAATCGAAAATGTCAAAACGGGGAAGCCGAAGAGAACTTGAAAATGTTGCTTTTTCATGTCAGTTCCAACCGGACTAATCGCTGAAGCGGACCTCACTGCCGTCTACAGACGCTACCCGGACAAGAGAATCCAACCGCACGCCGGCCTCCCGCAGGGCAGGCGCCCCCTTCTCGAAGGCCTTCTCCACAGCAATGCCTAAGCCTACCAGGGTACACCCGGCCTGCTCCAGGATCCGGATTACCCCACGTACCGCATCACCGTTGGCAATAATGTCATCGATAATCAGCACCCGGTCCTCGGAGCTGAGCAGCTTTTTGGAAATCATCAAATCCGTCACAATGCCCTTGGTAAAGGAAGGCACCCGTTCACAGTAAGAGTCATTGTCAGTGGTCAACGTTTTTTTGCGGCGCGCAAACACCATTGGCACTCCCAGCTTGTAGGCGGCAGCAAAACCGATGGGAATTCCCGACGACTCGATGGTCACCACCTTGGTGACGCCCGACTCCCGGTAACGCCGTGCGAATTCCTCGCCCATTTCCATGATCAGCTCAGGATCCACCTGATGATTGAGGATGGCATCCAACTGGAGGACTTTGCCGGATTGCACCGTCCCTTGACGCATGATTGCTTCCTTTAACCGATCCATAACCAAACCCCTCCATGCGCATCGCCTTTTTTCGCTGTCTTAATCCTTGTAACATTACCACAGGGAATTCAGGCTTTTCAAGTACGTTTGTTATTTTTTTCACCAAAAACGCAACTTTTTCTCCGGACGGACTGTCTATATAACCAATAGGAATATTTATCCTCCAACTGCACTCGGAATTGTATTGAAGCAGCCCCTCACTTTTGGGAGAATAAGTTAGTGCCAATTGAGTATTGTTTATGGCAACCCTTTGGAGGTATGATGGATTACATCCGGTGTCACAGATGACGCCGTCGGGCGTTTATTCCAGACACAGGTTCTATAGAAGGGATCGATTCTCCATGTTAAAGAAATGGTTCAGCCAAGCGGCAGCAGCCGGAATGTTGATTGCCCTTGCCGTAACAATGGCTGCATGCGGCGGCGATAATGCTGCCCAATCACCGTCTCCGGCACAGGCAACCGTTGCAGCACTAGCAACTACCGCCCCAACCGGCAGCCCTACAGCCGGCACCGTAACTGTGGCGTCAGAAACAACGGCTCCCCCCGAGAAAGCGCCAGGGGCCAACAACTATGTTCAACAAGCAGGCAATGAAGCCAAACCTACTACCGCGGCAACCTCCAAACCCAAGAAAACCTACGAATCCTATACGGTGGAAAAACCTCTGCTCATGGGTGTGGCAATTGGCGACTCCCAGGACAGCGTTGTTAAGCTCCACGGCACCCCCAAAAACCAGTATCTGATGGACGATGCTGAAGATCCGATTAACGTATATGAATATGATGGCTTTCATATCGGTTTGAATCCCAAGAAGCAGGTGGAATTCGTTGAAGTGGCCAGCTCCGAGGAGGATCCCGGCCTGAACAGCCTTCGGTTAGGCCAAACCACGGCAGAAGCCGCCAAGGCACTGGGCAAACCGGATTCCAGCACAGATTATGTCATGACCTACAAGACCAAAACCACTGTCCTTAAGCTGGATATCGATACGAAGAGCAAAACCATCCAATCCATCAAGCTGTTCGGAAGAAGCGAATAGACCAAAGTAGTGATGATCAAAAACAGCCACCGCCCTATGCCCTTCCCTCGGGAGAGCAGCCAGCGGTGGCTTTTTGGCGTTGCATCCTGAATGTCAGACAACCCGTTTGCGGCTGCGGAGAACGATCAAAGCGGCCAGGCAGGCAATAACCGCCACTGCCCCTACGCCAATCCCGATGTAACGGTGGACCACCTTCATGGCGAAGTCCAAATTATGGCCAATAAAACGGCCTAGAGTAATAAAGGTCACTGTCCAGACCAGTGCTCCGGAGCCGGCATAAGCAATATAGCGCCAAATGCGGACGCCGCTGATGCCTGCCAGATAGCAGGTAAAATGGCGCACACCCGGAACGAAA
Organism: Bacillota bacterium; assembly: GCA_023393235.1. Lineage (GTDB taxonomy): Bacteria > Bacillota > Bacilli > Paenibacillales > NBRC-103111 > Paenibacillus_AR. The sequence goes on from JAEWMH010000123.1 coordinate 5,068, forward strand.
TAGCCGAAGGTGACAGTCCATAACCCGAAGCGTCTGAACCATTCCTCCGCCTTGTCCAGCCTTTTGGGCGTCAGTTTAATCCACTTGCCGTACCGGGTAAGAAAGGGCTTGCCGACTTTATGCCCGATAGCGTAGCTGACCAGCATGCCTGTCATAGAGCCGGAAAAGCAGACGGCTATGGAAAGTGAGTACGAAAACCAATTCAGCGATGTCAAATATCCGATGAAGGTCATCAGGATTTCGTCCGGAACGGGCAACCCGATGATCCCAACGGCAAGAAAACCGTACATGGCAAGGTAACCGAACTCCAGTATCCACTCCTTAAGCAATTCCAGCACTGTTACACGCTCCAGTTCATTTATCAATTGACTTAATTCAAGGTACAAGTCATGCGCCTGTCCCTTCTATCATACCCTTGTACTAACGGAATGGAAAGGAGGCGGATGCGCCGATGCGCAATTTGAAGCAAATTCTCCAGATCGCTTTCACCTATATGGGAACCATAGTAGGCGCGGGTTTCGCAACCGGCAAGGAAATTCTTTTGTTCTTCACCAGATATGGCTGGATAGCCGTGGCGACCATCGGGATTGCAACGGTCCTTTTTGTGTGGGTGGGCTGCAAGCTGATGATGATCGCACATGAAATCGGCGCCGAATCGTATGAGGATCTGAACAAAGAACTGTTTGGCCCCAAAATTGGGGATGCGGTCAGTTTATTCACCCTGCTGACTCTGTTCGGCGTTACCTCCGTTATGCTGGCTGCTGCAGGATCCCTGTTTCAGGAGCATATGAACCTGCATGTTCAAGTGGGTCTCTTCCTGACGGTTTTCTTGACCTACCTGCTTCTGAACAAGGGAATGGCCGCTATCCTCGCCGTCAACTCGGTGGTGGTGCCCATCATGATATTGTTCACCGCGGCCATCGTATGGATTACACTGCGTTCTCCCGGGTCCGGCAACTGGGTTACCCTGCAGGGAGATCTTCCATGGCATAAAGCCTGGTTTTCGCCGATTCTCTACACTTCCTACAATCTGGCTATGGCACAGGCGGTGCTGGTGCCGTTGGGCAAAGCCATCCACGACAAAAAGGTCCTATACTGGGGCGGAATTGCAGGAGGTGTGGGCATCGGCTTGCTTCTCCTGGCCTGCCACTACACCCTTTCGGCGCAGATGCCCGGCATTATCCGTTATGAAATCCCCATGGGCCATTTAATTCAGCCGCTAGGACGTGTTGTGCAGCTCTTATATGTGCTGGTCATCTTCGGGGAAATCCTGACGACGTTTCTCTCCAATGTGTACGGGTTGGGGCTCCAGTTGAAGCAGCGCTCCGGTCTGCGGATGGCTGTACTGGTCCCCATTATCCTCTTGGGCTGTTATCTGATCAGCCAAATCGGCTTCGGGCGCCTGCTGGAGGTGCTTTACCCCCTATTCGGCGTGGTAAGCCTGGTCTGGTTTGTTGCCCTGATCTACCGCCGACGGGTCTGGGTTCGCAAGGCGTAGCACCATCATGAGCCGGACCAGCATAAAAACCAGCCCCACTAATGAAAATATAAATCCGGACAGCAGATAACCATAATGGTAATACGGATATTGGTCCCGGTCCTTGATGACACCGATTACGTCAGCCAGCAGGAATACCAGGCCGATCAGCACCAAAGCCAGAACCGCATAGTCGAACACGGTCCAGCGGAGCAAGAGCTGGCGTTCCAGCTTCCCGGGAGCGCCGGTTTTTCCTTTGGCCTGGAACATCCGCCATACGGTATATACGGCTCCGCCGGTGACAGCCAAACCGAGAACCGCTGCAAATACCTGAAGGATGGTATAGAACATGAACAAGAGCCTCCTATTCAATTCATAATCAATCGTACCGGGCCTTTCAGCCCTCGGTTAGCCTGGATACCAGCCAGACCACAGCGGCAAAACCGGCGGCAGGCAGCACTGCGGCAGCCCAAAAAACGGCTTTCCATCCGGGATAGGGAGTGCGTTTCCAGATCACCCCAAGCAGCGGGTCCGTGTTATGGGTGACATTCATATCCGAGTTGGGAGCGGCTTGGGCAGGATGCATCTGGCCTGCCTCCCGCGATGCGTTGTCATTTACATGGATCTTCCCTTTTTTCCAGCCGATGCGGTAGCTGATTTCTCTGTCGGATTGGGATTGCTCCGGCAAGGTCACTGCGGCGGCCTCCTTTCATAACCTATGGTTTTGCGTTAGGCTACTTCTATAGTATTCCAAGCCGATCTCAAAAAGCAACGCTTTTGGTGAAAGGGATAGAGTCATTTCAGACGATTGTGGTAATATGTTGGTAGTCTATCTTTCGGAGGGAGGTTGGCGAATGGCGAAAACAGCTCTTGTGTCAGGAGGCGCCCAAGGAATCGGCCGCTGTGTGGCGCTGCGTCTGGCCGAAGCGGGATATGCCGTGTCCCTGTGCGATACGGACCGGGAAGCCGGGCTGGAAGTCATCCGGATGATTCATGAGGCGGGTGGAACGGGAATCTTCTGCTGTGCGGATATGGGTATCCGTGAGGATGTGGAGCGGTGGTTCCGGGTAACGGCTCTGGAGCTGGGAGACATTCACGTGCTGATTAACAACGCCGGCATCGGAAAAAATGCGCCTATGCTGGAGCTGTCTGCGGAGGATTGGAGCCGGGTGATAGCGGTGAATCTGACCGGCACCTTCCTGGCCTCCCAGTTGGCTGCAAGACGGATGCGGGATCAGGGTACAGGCGGCAGCATCGTCCATGTCGCCTCCACCCGCGCATTGATGTCCGAACCGGGAACAGAAGCCTATTCGGCCTCCAAAGGCGGCATTCTGGCCCTGACCCATGCCATGGCCGTCAGCCTCGGCGGATACGGAATCCGCGTGAATGCGGTAAGCCCCGGGTGGATTGAGACCCGGGATTGGCAGCTGGGCTCCCGGTCGGTCACCCCTTTCCACAGCGAAAAGGACCGGCTTCAGCATCCCGTAGGCCGTGTGGGCTCTCCGGAGGACATTGCGGCTGCCTGCCTCTATTTATGCGGGGATGCGGCGGGGTTCGTCACCGGGCAGAATCTGGTGGTGGACGGCGGGATGACCGTCAAGATGATTTATGAAGAGTAAGGAGCTGCGAGGAAATTAGTACCCGCTTTTGCTGACAAAATCTCCATGGTTTTGGGAGTTTTGTCAGCAAATTAGCGGTACTTAAGCGTTTGCGAAAGCAAACACCACTTCGTAAGCATAAGCTTATTTCGTCGCAGTCTCTAAGGAACTGTTTGTAGTGTAGTGTCATGACATCTGGAGAGGACCTGATCATTCATGTGGTTGTTATTGGCGGCTTCGGCTGCAGTCTGTTTCGGCTTAAGGGGGATTCTATACCAATGGACCTCCCGGCAGCCGGCGGACCGGAATGTGCTGCTGTTCGGCGTGTATGCCTGCGGAGCAGTGGTGGCTTTGGCTTTGAATCTGTTCTGGGGACAGCCTTGGACGGCGGGTGCGGCAGTTGGCATCGCCATGGGGCTGTTCTCCTTTGTGTCCAACTCCGCCATGCATAAGGGCTTTGCTGTGGGCAAGGCCTCCCTGGTGGCGCTGTTGGTGGGACTGCCTCCACTCATTGTCGTCCTGGCGGCGATGGTGCTGTGGAAAGAACATCTGAGCATGGGCCAAACCTTATGCTTTGTAGTGATTCTGGGCGGCGGCCTGCTGGTCAAAAGCGCCGGGGGCCTGAGCCTGCGCAATATGGAAGGCGCCCAATGGGGTCTTTTGGCTATGGTCACCTTCGCCTTTACGGACTTATCCAGCAAACAAGCCGCATTATCCGGCGGTGAAACACTGCCCACCCTTGTGCTTATGTATGTAACCGGCAGTCTGCTGTTCGCCATTTCCGCCGGTATGGACCGGAGGCGGCAGCTGGCTTCGGCTGCCCGGGGAGGCACTGATGCAGCCCTGGCCATAAAGGAAACCGCAGCCGCCGCAGAAGGAATGCAGTCGCCGCGCTGGAGTTTCGGCAAAACCGTGGGAATCGGCATGGCCGTTGGCGTCAGCAATATCTCCGGGATGATCCTGATGATGCCTGCTATGAAAATGGGCATCACCGGCCTGGTTTCCGCCATCGTGGCCCTTAATGCGCTGATTATTATGCTGTACGCCTGGATCATCCTCCGGGAGCGGGTAAAGCCTATGGAGCTGGCCGGGATGATTCTGGCTTTCGCCGGGGTACTGGCTTTACGGCTGCTGGGGTAACGCTGCAGGCTGATGTCGGCGCTTTATGTCACGGGCATATGCCGCGGGAGAACTGCTTTAGCGGAAGTGTTTTTCCGCTATCGGTGCCGTGGTAGCCTATATAGGAGGAAAAGCGGAAACGATTTTCCGCTTTTCCTTCTTTTTTATGGTTTGGCGGACGCAGTTGGCCTGATAGCGGAACTAGCTTTCCGTTATCGCCAGTTGGGCCGGGCATCATTTCAGAATAGCGGAAAATTCCTTCCGGGATTCTGAGAAAACACGCCCCCGCCAATTCATAGGCTCCTGGCAATAATATTTGGTTATAATCATCCGCTCCCCTGCAGAAGCGGCTTTTTTTGCGTATACTAGGGGGTGTCTGATAACGTCGAGGGAAGCCGATTATAGCGAAATTTCAGACACGCTTCACCGACTTACCCCAATATGATATTTCGGAAGGATGATGTTGTATGCACTTGCTGACGAATGGAAAAGACGGCCGCAGGTGTCCGAGGCTGGAGGTCTTGTCCTGACCGCATGTAATCGGACTCCTGCGAAGAAAACCGGCTCGGTTCCACCGGAACCCGGCCACCCTAATTTATCTTGGCAGGAGGAATAAGCATTGAACGATTTTTTGACACAGTGGGGCTGGCGCCCCTTATTTGAAGAGGAAGCGGATGTTTACCGGGCTCAGGGATGTGTTCCCGCCCGTGTCATATTGGAGCATAAGCATATGTACCGGATCGTCTCGGAGAACGGTGAATATTTGGCGGAGGTTACCGGCAAGTTCCGTTATCAGGCGGACGGCCGCGAGGATTTCCCGGCGGTGGGCGATTGGGTAATGGCCAACCTCAGGGAATCCGACGGAAGAGCAACTATCCGCGGACTGCTCCCCCGCTTCAGCAAATTTTCCCGCAAGGTTGCCGGGGCAGTAACGGAAGAACAAATTGTGGCGGTGAATGTGGATACCATCTTCCTGGTGCAGGCGCTGAATCAGGACTTTAACCTGCGCAGACTGGAGCGTTATCTGATCCTGGCCTGGGAAAGTGGGGCCAACCCCGTGGTAATCCTCAGTAAAGCCGATCTGTGTGAGGACCGGGACGAGTTGATGTCGCAGGTGCACAAGGTGGCTGCAGGAGTTCCTGTCCACGCCGTAAGCGCACTGGACGGAATCGGGCTTGAGGAGCTGGGACCCTACGTCGGCAAAGGAAAAACCGTGGCGCTTATGGGCTCCTCCGGCGTAGGCAAATCCACCCTGATTAACCGGCTCATCGGCCATGAAGCCATGGATACCGGAGGCATCCGCGAGGATGACGGCCGGGGACGGCACACCACCACCCACCGGGAGCTGCTGCTTTTGCCTGACGGCGGACTGCTGCTGGACACACCGGGTATGCGGGAGCTGCAGCTGTGGGATGCCGACCAGGGCATAAGCGCAGGATTTGCCGATGTGGAAACCCTGTCCGGCCAATGCCGCTTCCACAACTGCTCCCATAACCAGGAGCCGGGCTGTGCGGTTCAAGCCGCCCTGCAGGACGGCACCCTGGAGGAGGAGCGTTACAACAGCTATCTGAAGCTCCAGAAGGAGCTGGCTTACCTGGCGCGCAAGGAAGATAAGCAGCTACAGCTTCAGGAAAAATCCAAGTGGAAGCAGATCCACAAGCAAATGCGCACCCATAAGCCGCGTTAAGACCCGTTAAGACCCGGAAGCCCTTTTTCCCGGCAGCAGCAGGCCAACACCTGCCCGTCCGGTGGAAAAGGGCTTATTTTGATCAAAATCGTCATGTCCCGTTAAAATTATACGTAAAATTTACATCCTGATAATCATCTGTTAACTTCTCCCGCTTAAAATCAATCTTGGATACAGTAATGATAAATTTTACTATTAATTGATTGGGAGGAATTTCGAACATGCAAATCAAGCACAAGCAAACAGCGGCCTTTTTGCTTACAGCCGCCATCGGTACGGCAGGCATCACCGCAGCCGGAGCAGCACCGCAGGAGGCGGCCCAGCCCGCCGTCAAAAACGTGATTATCCTCATTCCCGACGGCATGAGCGTAGGCGGAACCACACTCACCCGTTGGTATAAGGGTGCTCCCCTTGCACTGGACGAAATGGCCTCCGGGCTGGTACGTACATATTCCTCCGATGCGGCCATTGCGGATTCCGCTCCGGCAGGCTCCGCTTTTGCCAACGGGCACAAATCCCATACCGGCTTTGTGGGAGTCCTTCCGGACGTGGCCAATATGCCGGGTCTTGCTCCCATTGCCGAGGCGGACAAGCGCAAGCCGGTTGCCAGCGTCCTGGAGGCCGCCAGACTGGCCGGCAAATCCACAGGGGTCATCGCCACCTCGGAGATCATGCATGCCACACCGGCGGATTTTTCCGCCCATTATCCGGACCGCAGCCATTATGACGCTTTGAGTGAGCAGCAGGTATACGCCGGAATGGACGTGGTGCTGGGCGGCGGCGCCAAGTTCCTTGCAGCGGAAAACCGGAAGGACAAGGAAAATCTGATCTCCGAAATTGAACGCCTGGGTTATGATTACCTGACCACCCCCCAAGAGCTGGAAAGCTCCAGCGCAAGCAAGATCTGGGGCATGTTTGCTCCCGGTGCCATGGCCTATGACATGGACCGCAGTCCGGACAAGGAGCCCTCTCTTGCGCAAATGACCCAAAAGGCCATTGACGTGCTGGCCAAAAATGACAAAGGCTTTTTCCTCATGGTGGAAGGCTCCAAGGTGGACTGGGCGGCCCATGCCAATGATCCGGTGGGGATTATCAGCGATGTGCTCTCCTTCGACGATGCTGTCAAGGTTGCACTGGATCATGCCAAAGCCAACAAGGATACCGCAGTCATTGCCGTCACCGACCATGGTAATGGCGGTTTGACCATCGGCAACAAGGACACCACCAAAACCTATGACAAAGAACCCTTGTCCACCTTCCTCGCCCCTCTGCAAAAAGCCAAGCTTACGGGAGAAGGACTGGAATCCGTTCTGAATGCTGACCGTTCCAACGTCAAGGAGGTAATGGCCGAATACTTCGGGATTACGGATTTGACGGAGAAGGAGGCAGCCGCTATCAAGAGTGCAAAAGCTGGAAGCCTCAACTATACTGTCGGGCCGATGATCAGTGACCGGGCCAGAATCGGCTGGACCACAGGCGGACATACCGGTGAGGATGTTGTCCTGTACAGCTACTCCCCCAACGGTGACCGTCCTATGGGAGTAATCGAGAATACTGACATCGCCAAATATATGGCCCGTATGCTCAATGTAAGTCTGGAAGAGGCCACCAAGCAGCTCTTTGTTCCGGCCAGAGGCGCTTTTGAAGCCAAGGGTGCAGCCGTGGTCTGGGAGGACAATCAAGGTAATCCGTATATTACGGTGACCAAAGGCAATACGGTGCTTAAACTCCATGTGTTCAAAAATACCGCCGAACTTAACGGGCAGGCCGTAACGCTGAAGGGCAATGTGATTTTTAACGGAATCAGCGCATTTGTGCCCCAGGATGCGGTTGATCTCATTCCTTAATGGACTATTTATCGTGAAAAAAAGGCAAGGCAGCCGGATTACTCCGTGCTCCTTGCCTTTTGAGTGTATTGGAGAGGACTATTGGCCGATTTCCTCCCGGACGGGCTCGGGGGTTTCCCAGGAGGGAAACGGGTCACGCAGCGTCTTCCAGTCTGCCGCCATTTCCCCGTCGGTAAGCAGACATTGATCCAGCTGTGCGGTGAGAGCCTCCCGGTCCAGACGGATGCCGATGAGTACCAGCTCGTTGATCCGGTCGCCCCATTGGGAATCCCATGTTTTCAGAAGCTCCGGGCTTTCCTGGAAATAACGCTCCCGCTCCTTCTCCGGAAGAGTCGCCAGCCAATATCCTGCCGGGCCAAACTGGATGGAAGGACCGGCCTGTCCGATGGAGGCGGCCATATCCGGGCGGGAGGCCAGCCATAGAAATCCCTTGGAGCGGACGATTTCCTGAGGCAGCTTAGTCAGGAATTTGTAAAGCCGGCCCGGGTGAAAAGGACGCCGCCTGCGGTACACGAAGGAGCCGATGCCGTACTCCTCCGTTTCCGGTGTATGCTCCTCCTTCTGCAGCTCCCGCATCCAGCCTGCGGAGGTGCTGGCTTCCTCGAAGTCGAAGCGGCCGGTATTGAGGATTTGGGCGGCATCGATCTTGCCGTATATGCTGCGGACCAGCTTGGCCCTGGGCTGAAGGGCCCGGAGCACTCCCTCCAGCTGCTCCAGCTCGGTTTCCTCCAGCCTGTCACATTTGTTCATAATCAGCACATCGCAGAACTCAATCTGGTCAATCAAGAGATCGATAATATCCGGCTCCTCCCCGCTCTCCTCCGCTTCAGTGCGCTCCAGGAGCTGGTTTCCGGAGGAGAAATTCCGCCACAGCGCATACGCATCCACCACCGTAACCATACAATCCAACCGGCAATAGTCCGTCAGATCGACACCGTTGGCTTCATCCCGGTAGGTGAAGGTTTGGGCAATGGGCACAGGCTCGCCAATTCCCGTGGATTCGATGAGAATATAGTCAAACCGCTTCTCCTCCGCCAGCTTCTTCACCTCCAGCAGCAGGTCCTCCCGCAGGGTGCAGCAGATGCAGCCGTTGGACAAGGAGACCAGCTTCTCCTCCGTACGGGACAGGGATGCGCCGGACTGGATTAGAGAATCGTCTATATTCACCTCGCCCATATCGTTTACAATGACGGCTACACGCAAGTTCTCCCGGTTGTTCAGCACATGGTTAAGCAGCGTGGTTTTGCCCGAGCCCAAATAGCCGCATAGAACAGTAACAGGAATCCGGTTGTCAGTCAATAAACTCATTTCTTACGCTCACTCCTTGTGATTGCTTGGTATCCACTCGTCTACTACTCGCTTGTTATACGAGTCCGGGATACATACGGCATCCCGCTCTTAAATCGTAATATTTACTATTAAAACACATCTTTTCTAAACGCGCAAGACTTAAATAGGTGTGGATAGCTGAAGCACAACCTCCCATTCGCCTATGCCCCGGCCTAAAAGCTCCGTTCACCCTTGGCTTCCTTGGCCGCTTGGTTAACCCCCTTTATCTGAATTTGCACACACCCCCTGGTTGATAAAAAAATAACAAAAATAGCGGAACCGGAGTTCCGCTATTGCTAATACAAGTGTGGAAGTAAGCAGATAGCGGAAAGGTTTTTCCGTTATCCGCGAGGTCGCCCCTGCGTTGGCGGGGGTTCAGCAGCCATAGCGGAAATTGCGTTCCGCTAATCAGACGAAGTTGCACCTGAGCGCCCAGATAGCGGAACATAGCTTCCGCTATTGGAGCCACGCCGCGGATGCGCCACCACGCTCCGGCTGACGAGGCATCACC
>JAEWMH010000128.1 GCA_023393235.1 Bacillota bacterium
CCAACCACCCGGCCAAACCCGGAACCCCAACCACGGCGCCGCCCGGAAGAAGAAACAGCATCCCTTCCCGCGCATTCTGGCGCGGACCACCGTTATCGGTTTTGTGTTGGCCGCCGGGTTTGCTGCCTGGTTTTATCTGACACCTTGGGGTACCAAATACCGCAATATCATGGTGGATACCCTCATCACTACCCAGCACCGCCACTGGGGCAAATACCTGGTGGGCGAGGCGGAATTAAAGAAACGCGTGGACGCATATTGGGAACGCTTCGACAAATACGCCGAAACCCCGATTGTCCAGACTCCCGTTATCCCGGCCACGACTACCGTCCAACCCGAGAAGGTGAACAAAGAGCTGGTCGAGGTGGAGGAGGTAGAGGGCAAGGGCGCTTACGGCTATTACAAGGGATACATATTGCATGTCCATGATCCGAAGAAGCTGCGCATCGTGGTCCCGGGCAAGGTGGACAAAGGCGAAAAGGTCTCCTCCATGGTGAAGCGGACCGGCGCCTTGGCCGGTGTGAACGGCGGCGGCTTTGCAGACCCGGAATGGAAGGGCAACGGCTTCCAGCCTGCCGGCATTGTCATGTCCGGAGGAAAAATCTTCTACCTGGATGCAGCCAAAACCACCAAGCTGCACGTGGTGGGAATTGACGCCGACGGCAAAATGATCGCAGGCAAATATTCGGCGGAAGAGCTGTTGAAAATGAAAATGTCCGAGGCAGTGACCTTCTCCCCCCGTTTCATCGTAAACGGCGAAGGCTCCATCAAAAGCGCCGCGGAGGGCTGGGGCGTCGCCCCGCGCACCGCCATGGCCCAAACCGCCGACGGCACCATCCTGTTCGCTGTTATCGACGGCAGGCAAACCCACAGCATCGGCGTCACTCTTTATGAGCTCCAGCAGATGTTCCTGGAGCGCGGCGCGATTATCGCGGCTAACCTGGACGGCGGCTCCTCTACCGTACTGGTCAAGGATAACCAGATCATCAACAAACCGTCCAGCGAATACGGCGAACGGTATTTGCCCACCGCCTGGCTGGCCTTCGAGGATCCTTCTATCTCTATCAAGAACATCTGGGAGGGCATCGACATCAGCACCATCGACCCCTCCAAGTGGTAAACCCGTTATTCGTGGCCCGGGCACTTCTCCCCGAACAGCCGGCTTAACGGATTGATCTGCCGGTAATGCTCCAACTCCTCCGGCGCGGCCTCGCGGATGCGGGCGTAACAGTCCTTGCACACCGCTTGGCCGGCAGCCCGGATGAGCTGCTCGGGCAGCCCTTTTTTGACCAGCCGCTCCTGCCGGTATTCCACGTCCACCTCCGGCATATCCACCGCTTCGCCGGACGCCACCACCAAACCGATTTCCCCGGTAAATTCCTCATCACGGCGGTAGGTTACGATAATCCCGTTTGCTTCCGCCAGCTTCTGGTACTTGGAGACCGCCTGTTCCATCTGTCCCCCTTGCAGCACCATCAGCTTGGCCTTCGGGTGCTTCACCGCCTCTTCAATCTCCGGGTACAGTATGGACTCCCCTACCTGGCTTTTCGTCAGAACCCGCAAAACCCGCTCCCGGAACTCACCCAGATAATGCGAAACTTCCTCCCGCTTCAGCCTCGGGGCTCCTTGCAAACCCGCCTGAAGCGTACGCTCCATCTCGCTTTTACCGGAATAGCCCGAAAATCCCGGCTGCGTTTTTTCCTCCGTCATGCTTGTCCTCCTTCGTTATGTATGCCGGCGGCCTCAAGTCCTTCCAGGACTGAAGACCGCCGCGGATATCCGGAGCCCGGTCCGGATTTACTTCACTTCTGCCGGAACGGAGACCAAACGGGCCTCTTCCTCCGCCTTTTCCCCTTCTTCCGCTGCAGGAGCTGTCTCCGGCAATGCGGCGTGGGATTCCTTCCATGCTCTGACCTCGTCAGCCACAACCTCTGTCACTGCATCCGCAATCACGGTGGCCACATCTCTGGCTTTGCCCGCCAGCTCAACGCTTTGGGCACCGACAACCTTGGCCAGCTCCGTAGTTTTGTCGCTGACGATACCGGCAATTTCCACGGTTTTGCCGCTGATTTTGTCCACCTGCTGGGAGATGTCCTCCCTCAGCTCCTTGCCGGGCTTAGGCGCCAGCACCAGAGCGGTTATGGCCCCCAGCACGCCTCCTACCACAGCGCCGATAAGAAAATTCTTCCCTGAATTGTTTTCTGCCATCACCAATCATCCTTTCGTGTCCGTATTGGATTCTTGCTTCGCTTGTTGCCTGGCGTTTCTAGCATCCTGCCACTTCTGCCACAGCTGCAGGCCGGTGGAAACCAGCTCCAGCGCTTCGCCCAGCCGCTGCTGGCTTTTGGCCTTGGCCGCACCCGAGGCTGTCCGGGAAACGGCGGCGGAAACCTGCTTCACCGAGGCCGAGGCCTGCTCCAGCGCCTCTCCTGCGGTTTTCACCGAACGGGCTACAGGGTCAAACGCATGCAGCTTATCATCCGCATTCTCGATAAGCTGACGGCTGGCCGCCATAAGCTCGGTGCTTTGTTTGCTGACGGATGCCAGCTCGCCCTGGATGGCGGATATGGTTTTGTTGGCCTCCACCATCAGCCGTTTGGCCGACAAAATAAAGGTGATGAGATAAATGACGAGCGCTGTAAATGCGGCTGCCGCAACTGCCGCGCTGATTTGGACGATCACTGGTCCATTCCCCCATTTCTCTACGCGTCAGATGTGGGCCGCCTCCAGCATCTGGTCATACGCCTAATGTACTTCCATTATAAGTGCAATCTGAAATTTTGACACACGAAACAGAAGAATTTCTCCATGAATGTGAAAAAAGTCTGGAGGAGTGGTATCATGGGGTCATCCCGGACATACATCCGGCATAATAGGGAGGATGGGACGATGGAACGTGGAGAAGGCGGAGAATTGCTGAGAAAAGCGGGAATAATCGCCTCCCTGCGGGGAGTGGACAGGGAAAGGCTGGCAGCGGCCGCCCATTGGCTGTATGAAGGTGGCATTCATGCCATGGAGATCCCTTTGAATACAGTAGGGGCGTATTATCTGATCCGGGATTTGAAGAAGCAGCTCCCCAAAAAAGCCTTGATCGGCGCCGGCGCGGTTCTGGATGTGGCGGATGCCAAGGCGGCGCTGGAGGCGGGTGCGGCCTTTCTGTGCACACCGGGGATCGACAAGAAGGTGATCCAATTCGGGCGGGAGGCAAGGCTTCCGGTATATCCCGGCGCCCTTACCCCCACAGAGGTAATGAAAGCCTGGAAGTATGGCTCCGGCGGTGTCAGGCTGTTTCCGGCCGCGGCCATAGGACCCGCGTATGCCGCTGGGATTAAGGCCGAGCTGGGGCATATCCCACTTATCGCCGCAGGCGGGGCGGGAAGAGCTCAGGCTGCGGAATACATACGGGCCGGCTGCGATGCCGTCTGCATCGACTACACCGCCATTCTTCATTCCTCGGAGGGGGCGGACGCGGTTAAGATGGCCTCCGAATTGGCGGAGGAGATCCACGATGCGTTCCGTGGCGCGGAAAGCAACAACTGGCGGGAGCCAAACGGCTCACCCGCCAGTTGAATCCGCCACTACATCGCTTGCCTACACGCTGCGATGACGGGACCGGCCAATGCTTCTATATCCTTCTCCGTCAGGCGGTAAGCGGACGTATCCTTGCGCGCGGGAGCGGAGGCGGCATCTGTCTGCAGCAGCAAGCCGGCAATATGCTGGTCCAGCAGCAGAACAGGAGCTGCCCCCGCTCTTTTTTGCAGCTCACCGGCCAGCTTGGTATTGCCGCCGTCCGCCCCGCCGCTGATGGAGAAGAAGCCGTACTGCCGGGGGTGCTTCCGTAGATATCCCAGATACGGGCGCAGCGGCGCAGCCACATGCCCCATCCAGACAGGGCCGCTGAACAGCAGCAGCCCGTAATCATCCAGCGCTTCCGGCTGCGGCACCGCCTTGGGGCTCCGGTTCAGCAGCATATCCAGCACAATGGTGCCCATGGTCCGGGGCTTGGGCTCGGCCAGCTCGATCAAATCCGCTTGAAGCGCCTGGGCAACCTTGTGTGCCAATGCTTTGTTGTTGCCGGTGAAGGAATACGAAATAACGGCAATCCTCATGTAAACCCCTCCTCGTGGATCTATAGAGCGTTCTGATTATCCAACGGCCCTGAAGGCCGGGTCAGACTATCCATGACCAGCTCGGTCAGCAGATCCGTCAGCTGCGGGAAATAGCCGATGCCGATCTCTTCCTTGTGGGTATCCGCATTGATAATGGCAGCGAACACCATCATGATCATTTTGCTGTCTATATCCTGGCGCATCCGGCCTTCAGCTTGCCAGCATACCACCAGCTCATGAAAGCTGTCATACAGGAAATCCACCGCCTGCTGCCCGTTTTCCTCCCGGTACATCTTCTCCAGCTTTTGATAAACCCCTTTGTTATACCACTCCCGGAGAATGGGATTAGCAGCTATACCCTCCCCGTTTTTCACAAGCATCTCCCGCACCACATCCACAGGCGGCCGGCTCAGATCAAGAGATTGCAGGCAGCTCCGCTTCAGCTTCTCATTTTCCTCCAGATAAATCTCCATAAACAGCTTTTCCTTTGAGGGGTAGTAGTTGTAGAAGGTCCCCACTGCCATGCCCGCTTTTTTGGCAATATCCGAAATTGCCGTATCCTTGAAGCCGTTAGCGGAGAACAGCTCTTTCGCGCTTTTGTAAATCAGAGTCTTTTTATCTTCCATTTGCCGCTCCATGAATGAATATTTTTTTGTTCATTCACATTAAACCATATGGGAGTATAATTGTAAATATGTGCCTCCCCCCTCATTTCGCACAAAAAAACGGCAGCCGCCTCAAGAGGAGGAGCTGTCGTTTGGGGATTCTGCGGCTGTGCCGTCTTGAAGCGGCTTTATCCGGTAAGAGCAGCGGCAGGCGCCTTTGGTCATACAATCCGTCCGCTCCACGTCCGCCTGAAGTAGAGTCCGGAAGAGATTCAGCTCGCATTTGCAGGCTTCCTCATACCGGTTGGCCACTTGGGCTATCGGGCAGTTGAATTCGTTTAGCACATACTCGCCGTTTTCCTTCTTCTCCCAATTGGCCATATAACCGCCTGCATTCTGAATCTCGGTGAGCTCGGAAACCCGCTCTTCTAACGTTTGGCCTTTCATCTGATCGGCATATTTATCCAGCATCTTCTCCTTACGGCCCTCGAAGAGGCGGTTTACCTGCTCCTCTCCCGCATGGGCCAGCAATTCATCCAGAAGATCCAGGGTCAGCAGATGATAATTCTTCGGGAACAAATCATCGGCCAAAACTGTGAGGGAATATAAATGGGAGGGCCGTCCCATGGCTTGCCTGGAAATAGTAGCTTCTATCAGACCGTCCCGTTCCATGGTGTTGAGATGCCGCCTCACTGCCATTTCTGTAACGCCAAGCCGCTTAGCCATCTCGCTGACGGACAAAGGGCCTTTAGTTTTCATCATGGTCAGGAGAACTTTCCGCGTCGACGAATCCTGATCCTTGCTCAACCCTTCACCTCCCTCACCTGTTTTGACTTTATTTTATCTTATAGTTGTTATTAAGTAAAATTTTTATACATAAAAGTATCATAATCCGCTAACCGGAAAAAAGATCCTTCCCGGATGCCTCATACACCTGCTCCGCCGGTCTCCCGTCCGGCAAAGTGCCGGACATCCTCCGCAAAGCCGGCCAACTCCTCAGGCAAAGTGCGGGCCATATCCAGAAGCAGCTGCCGGTCCGGAGTCAGGTAATCCTGGACCAGCATTTTCCGGGTCTCCACCAGCCGGGTCATAATCCCATGCCGCGTTGGCCCGATGACACCTTCATCCAGGAGAATATCCATCATATCCGCATAGCTGCCCGGATCGCGCAGAATAAAACCGTCAATCAGAAGCCCGCCCACATCTGTCACCGCTTCCAGCGCCAGATGGACAATTCTCTCCAGCGCAGCCTCCAGCAGCCGGTCCTCCTCATGCCAGCGGGTAACCAGCTCACCGGCGATACCGCCAAGCTCCGGCAGGTAACCCAGCAGACGGTTCAATTTGTCCGAATCGGCATAGAACATGGGTCAGCCCCTCCTGGAATAAGCCCAATGATTGGTTGGACCATGGCCTTGGCCGATGCCCAGCTCATCGCGGATGGCGCAGGTGATGAAGGCCTTGGCCGTTTTAACGGCCTGCTCCAGGCTTTCGCCCTTGGCCAGCCCTGCCGCTGCCGCTGCCGAGAAAGTGCAGCCCGTTCCGTGGGTGTGGCGGGTTTCATACCGCACCCCTTCCAGCAGAAGAAAATCCGTCCCGTCATACAGCACATCCACAGGGGGGCCTTCCATATGCCCGCCTTTTACTACGGCAGCACGGGCGCCGTACTCCTCCACAATCTGCCGGGCGGCAAGCTTCATCTCTTCCAGAGTGCGGATTTCCCGTCCGGTGAGCACCTCCGCCTCCGGCACATTGGGCGTCACCAAAGCGGCTACGGGCAGCAGCACCCGGCGCATCACCGACTTGGCCTCCTCCGCCAAAAGGGATGCCCCGCCTTTGGCGATCATAACCGGGTCCACTACCAGCCTGGTGACGCCATGCTCCTTGACTTTGGCGGCAACCAGCTCAATAACGGCCGGTTGGGAAAGCATGCCGGTTTTGACGGCATCCGCCCCGATATCGGTCATCACGGCATCAATTTGTCCGGCAATGCCCTCCAGGGGCACATCATAGATGCCTGTGACGCCTAATGTATTTTGCACCGTAATGGCGGTAATGGCGGTGGTTCCAAACACGTCCAGCATCTGGAAGGTCTTCAGGTCGGCTTGAATGCCTGCACCTCCGCCGCTGTCCGAGCCGGCAATGGTCAGTGCTTTGGGAATAAAGGACATGACATCTCAACCTTTCTTTTTGTCGTTTCCGCATATGAATCCGTAACTAGTGTATCGGCGCCTGCGGCCAACCGTCAAGCCGGTTGCAGGTTTTGCGGCCCGCACATGAGAAAACCGTCAAGGCTCCTCCCTGACGGTTCTTGGAACTGCCGCGTCCTGCGTTGTCCGCAGCCGCGGCAGAAGCCGGGATCGGCCCCGGTCAGCCCGCGTTTTTTTTGAGTCTGGACAATAGCGCCCATCTCCGTTCGGATTTACGCTTGTACTTGGGCAGACTCCGGTAAATGCGGAGCGCTTCGCCATACGCCGCTTTGGCTTCCTCCTTGCGGCCCATGGACCGGTACAGCTCGCCCATCCGGTAGAAGGCTTCGGAGGAGGAGGAATTCAGCTGGCGCAGCTCCTCCAGATAATGGAGCGCCTTGGCCGGCTCCTGTTGGAGAAAGGCTTCGCTCAGCCACAGATACGGCTCACCGTACCGGACCCGGGGATTACGCTCCAGCCCCTGTCTGACCAGGGATTCGCCTTCCTCCAGCTGGCCCAGCTTCAGCTTCGCCCAACCCAGCTCCACCAGCACCTCGGCGGAATCGTCCATCACCGGCAGCACCTGCTCCAGATAATCATGAGCTTCCCTGAAGCGTTTTTTCTCCAGATACAGCCTGGCTGCCTCCAGCTTGCTCCGGGTATCATGCGGACGGCTCTCCAGCTCCCGGCGGAGAACGGACAGCCTGCGGTTCCGCTTAAAGGGTTTGCCGATGCTGGGAGTAAGGCCGATAAAGCGGCGCTCCAGGAAATAGCCGATCACCAGAATCACCAGAATGGCAATAAACGGATTGCCCAAAAGCTGCCATAACAAAACAAAACCGATAAACTTGCCCATACGCCACCCCTTAGCAAAAAAGGTATATGTCCCCATCATAACATGAACATTTCAGACGGGGAACCTTAATTGCCTGCTGTATCAAGGAAACGGGGTTAGTGCAGCTGCGATCCGCCTGCCTCCGGATTGGCTCCGGCAGCATCCTTATGGGCAAACGCCCCAAACACCGCCCCCTTGGCAAGCTCCTGCTCCGTGTTCCACAGATGCTCCTCCAGCTCCGCTGCCACATCCTGGTAATCCAGCACCTCGCGCTCAAACTCCGTCCGGTTGCAGGCATCGGAGGATTGAGGCTCCGTAAACCATTCGTCGGTCACATCCTGGAAGGCCTGCCGCAGATCATTGTCGTACCAGTCCAGATCCAGCTCCTCGTGCTTGCGGATCAGCTTTTGCAGAGACAGACAGCCGTCCGCCTCCCGCACAAACCATGCCAGCATCGGCGCCTCCTCCCTGACCGGCCAAACCTTCACCTCTCCGATAAGCTGATCCCCGTTGGGAATAACTCTGGAAAATGCCGCTTTTTTAATATGCATGACAAAACGCTCCTTTTTTTATGGCACTATTGTTAGGTTGTCCCGGGGGACCCGTAAGTATAAGAAACTGTGATTCCGGTAAGACGGCACACACCCTTGCCCAACCCGCGGCAATGCCCTAGAATGAAGGGACGGGATCGTGAGGTTTCCAGTAAGGTATAAAAAGGTGGCGGAATTTATGAACGTATTAAACCAGATCATGGGAGTCCGGGAAGCGGCGGCCAAGTGGGGCCTTCAGCCGGAGGAAGTGGAAGAGCTGTGCCGCGAGGGCGGAGTCCGGGCCGTGTGTCTGGACGGCGAAGGCGGGCCTTGGGTGCTGTTGAAGGACCAGCCCAATCCGGTAACGGGCGAGGGGCTGCCCCGGCAGCAGCGGGTAAGTGCGGACAAAACCTCCTATATGTCGTCCAAGCTGTTGGATGCTTTGTATGAATAGAATTGGACAAAAAGGAGCGATAGCGGAAGAAGACTTCCGTTATCGCTCCTTTTCTCATGCGGGGAACCGGGTCCGGTTAATGGAAATTGGGTTACTTATAGTCCGTGGACACTTCTGGCTACAATGTCATACAGCTCTCCGCGCTGCGCGGCATACACCTCTTCCGAGATGCTCCCCGCGGCCAGCCGCTCATCCAACTGCACGGTGAGCTGGGCAACCTGATGTCGGATAAGACTGTCCACATCGGCTCCGTGGTCATAAGCCACATCAGCCAGGGTTTTGCCCTCGAGAAGGGCATCGTAAATGACAGAGTCCGCTTCCTCGCCGATGGCTTGGGCCAGCGGATCGCTACCCTTGGCCAACTCGGCTGCAGCAGCATCTTCACTGTCGGCCTGTCCGGAGATATCCAGGAAGGTTACGGATGCGGCTTCAGCCGACCGGATTCCGTCTCTTCCCGGGCCTCCGTTCAGCGTAATCATTATCACAATCGTACCGATCATAATCCATTGTTTCGTCGTCATGGTAAATCCCCATTTCATATTCAATAGTGGCGGCGCTGGTCTTTGGGTATGCCGTCTGGCGCACAAGCGGCGGACGGCGCGTCGCAGATTAGGTTCAACATTAGGCTTATACGTTTGTAAAGCGCTTACGTTTCACTTTCTATCTACACTATACAAGACGTACCTTAATATCAGATGAAGAAACTCTAAACAGTTTCTGAAGAAGTAAAAAGCCCCCAGAAATGATTCATCTCCGGAGGCTTTTTTTGGATGATAGCTGGTTCCTCACCTTTCCATAAAAGGTAGCTGCAAAACCGTATTGGGTCCGCCCTTGCGCGCCTCATTGACCGTATCCAGGGTATCTTCAATCATCCTGCGGATATCGCCGGTTTTTTCCTTGTTTGTGTGAAGCAGCCCGATGGTGCAGCCTACCCTGGAGTGGCAGCCCACACTGGAGAACGGAAATTGTTTCAGTCCTTCCACGATCCGGCCTGCCAATTCCGCCGCCTGGTTTCCGTCCGCTTTCACAAAAAGCACAAACTCATCTCCATGGGTACGCCCGACACAAGCATCCCCGCCGAAGTGGCGCGCCGACTCCAGTAAGATCTCGTAGCAGGCAAGAATAACCCGGTCTCCCACATCAAAGCCGTAATCGTCATTGACCTGCTTGAAGCGGGCAATGTCAAAACGCAGCACCGCAACAG
>JAEWMH010000196.1 GCA_023393235.1 Bacillota bacterium
CGCTTACACAGCCCGGAGAAGACGCGTAATCCGCGTTTTCTCCGGGCAGTCCGCTTTTAGGAGGGCGCTCTTCCGGTACGTGGTGCCCGTGGAGGGAGCGGCGGTGGCGGGGTTGGAGGGGGTGGGGGTGTAGGAGCCGCCTTCACGCTGCCGCGTGAAAGCTCAGGGGTTAAAACCTTAAAAAGCCAGACCCAAACCCTTAAGAGCTGGACCATTTCGCATCGCTCCGCTGGCTCCCTGGTCCTCAGCAGATCCAAAGCTTAAAAGCTTCAGCCTATTCCGCAAGTCAAATCAAGTCGCGCATTTTTCTTTACCCTATAATGGCTATAGGGTGGTTGAAAAGGGGTGAACAAACGGATGTACGAGTGGCAGAAGCAAATCCAACTCATCGTTGATGAAATTGACGAGTGTATTAAAAATCGGAATGGTGAAGAAATAACGCTGCGGTTTCTCTCCCGCAAGTTGGGGTATTCTGAATTCCATACTACGCGAAAATTTAAGGAAATATCAGGTATGCCATTCAGGGATTATCTGCGGCACCGAAAGTTAGCCTTTGCACTTAAAGAGGTACGGGATAGCGAAAAAAGCATGTTGGATATTGCTTTTGATTATGGCTTTTCCTCCCATGAAGCGTTTACCCGAGCATTTAAGGGAGCCTATGGAGTGGCACCAAGCGAATACCGCAAAAAGCCGATGCCGCTTGTTCTCCGTACCAAAATCAACCCGTTTGACCGCTACTTTTTTGGGTTTGGAGAGATCGGTATGATGAAGTCGGTAGAGGACATTAAGATTTATGGCGTAACGATTCCTGCTCACAAATTTTTGCACATCCAAAATGATGAGAGTAATGGGTATTGGGATTTTTGGCAAAAACAAAGTCTTATCCCGGGACAGGACTGTGAGACGATCTGCGGTTTACTCGACAGCATCAAGGGCAAGTTGGATGATGATGGCGGGAGCGAAACCAACAGCGGCAGCGGCCAGATTTTGGCGTACATCAATAATCCGCACGGCAGACTCTGCGATTGGGGGATTCCCCGTACGGAGTGTTATGGCGCACGTCTTCCTTTTGATTATGAAGGTGAAATACCGCCACACATGCTTATGCTTGATGTTCCTGAAGACGTGTATATGGTTTTTGAACATGGCCCCTTCGATTACGAACAGGAAAACCGCAGTGTAGAGGAAAAGATGGAGAAGGCTATGGCTGAATATGACTATGCCGGCACTGGTTACGCTTTGGACACCTCACCTGGCAGAATTGCTTATGTGTTTCATGATCCGTTGCGTTTCTGGAAGTACATCCGGCCGGTGCGGAAGTTATAATCCATTCATCCTGATTCGGCTCTTCCCGATTATGAATTTCCGCTTTGCCCCTTGACTTTGACGCTGGGGAAGGGAGTATGCTGAAGCTATAGCAATCAAGCTTGCTGGGAGGCGTAAGCATGGAAGAGCTGGTAAAGATCAGGGAAGTGGCGTTGAAGTATGATATTACGGCCCGCACGCTCCGCTATTACGAGGACATGGGTCTGCTTGCGAGTGTACGAAGCGGAGATTATGCGTACCGGATGTATGACGGACAGGCATTACAACGGCTAGAGCAAATTCTGGTGCTGCGCAAGCTGAACATTAGTGTAAAGGATATCTCCCGCATTTTCAGTTCTCCCGGAACGGAGGTGTTGATGGAGGTGCTCAGCGGGAAGGTGGCCGGCATTGATGGGGAGATGGCGCTTTTGCAGGAGCTGAAGGAGATTGTGCTGGAGTTTATCCGGCTGATTGAAGGGTCTCCTTTTCCCGATGCCGGGGATATCCGTCTTCTGTTCGAAAAAGCCAAAGGAATGGAAGGTCAACTGGTTGCTGCCTCCCTCCATGAGGAACAGCCGGAAACGGTTGCCCGGATGCTGGAGGTGACGGAGAAGCTGGAGCGGCTGCCTGATGTCCGTGTGATTCGGCTTCCCCCGGTTCAGATGGCTTGTTCGGGCGAGGCGGAGCTGGAGGTGTTTGACCGGTGGTTCAGTGCTATAGATACCCGCCACTACCTGACGCCCCGGGATTTTATGTGGTTTAATGCCCGGACCAACCGGTTTGAGTGGCTGTTTGCGCTGACCCATGGAATGGAGGATACCGGCGGATTTGAGGTCATTTCTTTTCCGGGCGGACTGTATGCGGTTGCATCCGCTATTGACGGGGACGAGATACCGAAGGTGAATGCCCTGATTCACAAGTGGGTGGATCAGAATGAGCACTTTGAGGTATCGACCTCCGCTAATGATCCGCATGAACGCTATGATATGGGACATATTTTTACGCCGAAGGTGTTTAAAGAGTGTACGGGATACCATATGATGGATTTGTTTGTGCCTATTGTACTGCGGCAGCCTGTCCGCTCTTGATACCCTGCCTGCCGGTCGAGCTTGTAGACTTAAGTTCTTCGCGTTTTCTTACTCCTTCCCCTCTCCGGACCAGAACTGTGATAGCGAACATCAAATGTTCGTTATCCGGGAAAACCATCACTTTTTCGCTGAATAGCATACATAAAAGGATTGCTATTACTGAAAAACATTTTATACATAAGCCAATTTCAACGGATAGCAATCATTTTATGTAGCTTATCTGGTCTCCGGAGGGGGAGAAGGGGTACCGCCTAACCCTGAACTCGCACCTCCTGGTTCCAGGCAGGGGGTAGCAAATGATCCATTCCGTATCGCATCGGCCCCTCAGCCGTGGTAAGGAACCGGACCCCAGCCCCGCAGTTTTCCTATAAGGCATCACTCCCTTATCTACGCTGTTTCCCCGCAAACGTCCGCCTCCACAGCACCGTCAACTATCTTAGGTGACACCCTTCCTAAGCTACCCGCTCATACTTGGCCCTTTTCCCGGCATCAACGGGATTTTTTCGCATGTCTCCTCACATAACCTTGTCCAATTAGGCATACTATGAGAAAAATAAGTATATGTCGAGGTGCTTAACGTACATGAATGTGAGAGATCCGCGGATAAAAGCCCTGACGCTGTTGTCGGTGGCATTGATGGTATGGGGTATCAGCCGCACACCTGCGGTCATGCAGTATATAACGGATGTGCAGAACGGGACAAGCACCCAACAGATGCGGATCTCTGCCGCAAGCCCAAGCGGTGTATCCCTTCCCGGAGGCGAACCTCAGGCAGTGGCCGTATGGGGCCGTCTGGCGGATGACTCCGACCCGCAGCTTCTGGAGCGGATCCGGAATGAAGCGGAGAAAACCCGCATCGCGCCTACGAATGCCCGGCTGGACCGGATTTGGAAGGCCATTCCGGAGCTGAACGGACGGGAGATCGATGTGGACAGAACCTACCGGCTGGCCCTGCCGCTTCCGTCGGGAAGCCCGATTCCTTATGTATATAAGGAAATAACGCCGCAGGTGAAGCTGGATGATCTGGGGGCGCAGCCTATTTACCGGGGCAACCCCGACAAAAAAATGGTGTCCATGATGATTAATGTGGCCTGGGGGGACGAGTATCTGCCCTCCATGCTGGAAACGCTGCGGAAGGAAAATGTCCATGCCACCTTCTTTTTCGACGGGACCTGGTTGTCCAAAAATCTGGAGAAAGCCAAGGAAATCGGGGCCTCCGGGCATGAGCTGTCCAATCACGCATATACGCATAAGAACATGAGCCAGCTTTCCCGTGCCAAGGCGGAGGAGGAAATCCGCAAAACCCAGGAGCTGTTGGAGAAGATCGGGGTAAAAAATACACTGTTCGCTCCACCTTCAGGAGATTTCGATCAGGAGACAGTGGAAATTGCATACAGTATGAAGCTGCGGACCATCCTATGGACCATCGATACGGTGGATTGGCAGAAGCCCAGGCCGGGGGATGTAGTCGCCAAGATAACATCCAAGCTGGAGCCGGGGGCGATGATTCTGATGCATCCCACTGCCTCCGCCTCCCAGGCGCTGCCCGGCATGATTAGGGCTGCCAAGCAAAAGGGGCTTGCTTTGGGCACCGTCAGCGAATTAATTTCTCCCGAACGGGTGCCGGAACTGGAAACCAGTCTGGGCAAGTGATAAACTTAAGGTTACGCGGCACGAAGGATGACCCGCGGATGCTTGCGAAGCCAGTTTTCGCTTACGCGAAAACCCTTAAGGAGGAACACACTTGAATCATTATACATTGCCTAACGGATTGAGAGTTGTGCTGGAGCATATCCCCACATGCCGGTCCGTTTCCTTTGGCATTTGGGCCAAAACGGGCTCCCGGAATGAGACCCGTGCCCAAAACGGGATTTCCCATTTTATCGAACACATGCTGTTTAAAGGTACGGACCGCCATTCCGCCAAGGATATTGCGGAGATTTTCGATGGCATCGGCGGTAACATAAATGCGTTTACCACCAAGGAATATACCTGCTACTACGTGAAGGTGCTGGATGAGCATCTGCCGCTTGCTATGGAAGTACTGGCGGATATGTTCTTCCACTCCCGCTTCGATCCGGTGGAGCTGGATAAGGAGCGCAACGTCATCCTGGAGGAAATCTCCATGTACGAGGATACTCCGGATGATCTGGTCCATGATCTGATGGCCAAGGCTGTATTCGGCGACCACGCTCTCGGGCAGACCATTCTGGGGCTGGAGGAGAACCTCCACCGTTTCCAATCCGAGGATCTGCGGAGTTATATGCAGGAGTTCTACGGCATCGGCAACATTGTGGTGAGTATGGCAGGCAATTTCAATGACGATGTGATGAAGCTGGTGGAGCAGCACTTCGGCGCATACTCCAATTCCGGAAAGGACATCCCCCTGGAGAAGCCGGTATTCCATTCGGATTTGCTCTATCATCACAAAGCCACGGAGCAAAACCATATCTGTCTGTCCCTGCCGGGCTGCTCCATGAAGGATGAACGGCAGTATGCCATGATTCTTCTGAACAACGCCATCGGCGGCGGCATGAGCTCCCGTCTGTTCCAGGAGATCCGGGAAAAAAGAGGGCTGGCCTATTCGGTCTATTCGTATCATACGGCTTATCTGGACTCCGGCGTATTTACCATCTACACCGGCACTGCGCCCAAACAAACCGAGGAAGTGCTGAAGGTCTCCATGGAGATTATCGGGGACATCATCCAGAACGGCATGTCCGAGGCCGAGCTGCGCAAGGGCAAGGAGCAGCTGAAGGGCAGCCTGATCCTGAGTCTCGAAAGCACCAGCAGCCGCATGAATCGTTTGGGCAAAAACGAGCTGATGCTGGGCAGGCACTATACCCTGGATGAAATTATCGAGCGTATCGAAAGTGTACAGCTGGACCAGGTGCGGGAGCTGACCCGGGAGATTTTCAACCGCCCGTTTGCATTGGCCATGGTAGGCCAGACGGACGAAGCCATCAAGGAATTCAGGAGGGATACCTTTGTTTCAAGTGCAACTAAAACGACTGCCGGGCAATGAGGACGTTCTCTTGCCCAAGCGAATGTCGGAGCTGGCCAGCGGCTTTGACCTGCACGCGGCGGTAGCCGAGCCGGTTATCCTGCATCCCGGTGAGCGGAGACTGATTCCGACCGGGTTTGCCATGAGCATGGAGCGGGGCCTGGAGGCCCAGGTCCGTCCGCGCAGCGGGCTGGCGCTGAAGCATGGCATCACCTGCCTCAATTCGCCGGGCACCATCGATGCGGATTACCGCGGCGAGGTGAAGGTGCTGCTCATCAATCTGGGGCAGGAGCCGTTTACCATTACCCGTAACGAACGGATCGCCCAGATGGTGATCCAGATTGTGCCTGAGGTAGCCCTGGTGGAAGTAGATGAGCTGACGGACACCGAACGAGGTGCCGGCGGGTTCGGTCATACCGGAACCAAATAAATATACTGTACGGATCTTCCGCAAGTTAAGAAACGCCGGGTCTCCCCAAGGAGAAGCCGGCGTTTTTTGTATTTTATAGTT
>JAEWMH010000205.1 GCA_023393235.1 Bacillota bacterium
CGACTATTATGATGTGCGCAATGTGAAAATAACCAACGCCAAAAAAGGCATCATGCTGGATCACGCCAATAACAATTGGCTGGAGTATCTGGAGGTATACAACATCGGGGAAGAAGGGGTGCATTTCCGGGACGGCAGCTCTAATAATGTGATCAAAAGCTCAAGCCTGTATGATACAGGTAAGCTGAACCCGGAATATGGGGAAGGGGTTTATGTCGGGTCGGACGTAGGCAAATGGGGGAGTTACAAGAAGGAGACGGACCATAACCGGATCTCCGGGGTATTCTTCGGCCCCAATGTCAGGGCTGAGCATGTGGATATAAAGGAGGGATCAACAGGCACCGTCGTAGAAAATTGCACGTTTGACGGAACGGGCATTTCGGGAGCTAATTATGCGGACAGCTTTATTGATGTAAAGGGGAATCAGGACATCATCCGGAATAACACCGGCTACCGCAATGGAAACAGCAAGATCGCAGATGCCTTCCAGGTCCATGAGCGTGCAAGCGGTTGGGGACAAAACGCCTCATTTACTGGAAACACAGTGTATCTGGACAATGCTTCAGCTTATGTTGTGAACGCAGATAGCGGTGCGACGGCTGCAGCATCCAACAATACGCGCAGCCCGTCAGGCAATATGTACAAAGGAAGCGTGAATTAACCTCTCGGATTAGTCAAAAAGGGGGACCTCCTTCATCCGGTACATGGCCTTGTCCGCCCGGTTCAGCAGAGTGGCGGCATCCTCGCCGTTCTCCGCATACAGGCTTGCCCCGAAGCTTGCTTCCACCCGGATGGTTTGGCCCTTGTAAGAGATGTCCATGGCGCGGATGGCATTGGCCAGCTCCGGCAGGGTTCCGCTGATTTCCGTATAAGAGGGGACAGGGTGCATGAATACAGCCAGCTCATCGCCGCCTAAACGGCCCACCGCACCTTTTCTGCCGATAATCCGGGCAATGATCCGGGCAACACCGGCCAAGACAGTGTCACCCCTTCATGGCCGTAAGCCGTATTGATTTCCTTGAACTCGTCAACGTCGATGTACAGCACAGCCAGTGGGTATCCTTCTTGCTCCGCCAGGACAATGGCAGCCTCCAGCTTCTCCAGGAAGGCTCCGCGGTTCCAAACTCCAGTGAGGGAGTCCCGGGTCGCTTGGTGGCGCAGTCTCCTCAGATGCCGGCTGGATGCCGTCACATCCTGGACAGCCAACAAAAAAACGGGACGGAACAGGCACCGGATAAGGCTGCTGTCGATCCGGAACTCCCGCCGTCTTCCCGCCTGATAAACCGAGATATCGAGACCGCCGAAGCTTTTGTTCTCTGCAAGCTTCTCCAGAAGCCGGCTGTTCTCCAGAAGGGCGGACGCCGCTGTCCCATCCCGACCGGCTTCCAGCAGAGCTCGGGCTTGGGACTTCCCCTCCCAAATACCTCTCTCCGAACAGCTTCATACCATACGTCCCATAGCCGCGGCCCTCTCCCTTTGTGCTGAAGGAGCGTTTGAAAACCTGGAGCTGTATCTCCGTGGGCATACATATCGCGTTATGTACTTCAATGGTGATGCTGTTTCCCTGTCTGCAAGTGCTGATGCGGATCGGTTGATCCCCGGCGGCTTCGGCGGCGTTCTTCACCATATTGGTGACCACTCTGCGCAGGAGGATGGGATCGCTCACCGCAACAAGCTCCTCCTTCCACTCAAACCGCATATCCACCGCATGCTCCGCCGCGTTCTGCACCGAATCCGCAACGGCACGGATCAGGCCATTCAGGTGGACGGGCTCCGGGTTCACGTCCAACTCCCCTTTTTCCGCATGGATCAGGTCCCGTTGGTTTTCAATTTCCCCGATAATCACCTCGACGGCATCCTTGGCACAGCCGCACAGCTCCTGAAGCTGGGGCAGGTCCTCCGTCATATGGGTCAGCTCCATAAATCCCCTGGCTGCACCTGCACTGTTCAACAAATCATGAAGAAACAGCTGCTCCAGCACCTTCTTGCGTTTTTCCTCGCTGATGTCGCGGATCATAAAAAAAGGATGGCATCCGGGTTTGACTGGCCTGCCGGCATAGCATGAACCGAAAGCTCATGGCTCTCTGAATGCTGTCCGTCTGCAGAGGTGGTCAGGAGACATTCCCGGTAGACGGGCTGTCCGGTCTGCTGCACCTCAAGAATAGCAGTGTTGGCCCCGCATACTGTGCAATAGGCGGTTGTGCCGCTCAGCGCCTGTTTCAATAGAAGCCCTACCGGTTTAGTAGAATCCATTTCCTAAATAGTTCTATTATAGGCCCGTTGGGAAAAGGGAGGCAATTGCCTAAAATGCAAAGCACTAGTCTTCCTATTCAATTAGTGCCAAAGGAGTGGTTGGTTTTCCATATAGCTCAGACAGTAGATTATGGTGTATAGTAGTCACAGTGGATTCCCTCAAACAAAAAAAGAATTATCTATCAACCATTTAAGTCGATAGACAATTCTTACAACGCTTGGTAAAATTAAGGTGGCGGCTAGGACCAATCTCCGCCTTGTGTTGTATAGTCTCCCAGAACTACATTGCCGCTAAAAACTTTGGTGATTTTGTCGTTTTCAGTGGGAGTAACCAAATCAAGAAGATTGGTTTTGGAGATTGGATTAAGCTTCGAAGTCCGGATTGCTTTGGAAAGAGTGTCTGTTACCTGAACAGATTGCATCCACAACAACTCCTTTAGTTTTATGTTTTCTATAGCTAAGAATATCAAATTTTAAGAGATTTTGAAACAGGGGATGAAGGTGAATGCAGATTAAACATATAAAAATTTATCTTGGTTTGTCGGTTCTTTTCCTCGTTATGGGCTGGTTTACATATATTACTGTCAGCCGTCCGTATCTCGGAGCCTATTTGGAACAAAGTTCACAAAGTTGGGTAATCTCTGATCTGGAAGAAAAAGGAGTGGCCCAAAATCACTTCTTGCTGGGAGATGTAATCCTTTCTATCGATGGCCAACCGCCCGAAGAAAACCAATTCGTAAAAAATTGGGGCAGGCTTGATCAAGGCAGCAGCTTCGAAATTAGTCGAAATCAAGAAATGATTCATATTTCTCTTGAAAACCAGAATATGATTCTATACGATTTTATCCCCATTGCGCAAAGTCTGGTTTGTCTTTTATTAGCTGGAATTGTTTACTTCCGAATATCCAAATCGCCATCCGCCCAACTTTTGGCTTTTGTTTTTTTGGCGGGGGCCGTGATTTATATAAGTCAAGGGGCGTCCATTAGAGGGGAAGGTCTGGGAAAACTCTCTATTGAAACGGTTCTGACTATATTACCAATATTATTTCTTCATTTCTTATTTACTTTCTTCAAAGAAAAGGGCGGTATCTCTATCTCTTCAAAGCCCTTAAAATTGTTCTATGCTTTAGCATTTGTTGAATTTGTAATTCGAGTTCCTTATTTATTTTCAAATGAATGGACATCCTTGGTTTATACTTTTTCACCCAGTGCCTCTTTGGGATTATTTGTTATCACTGTTTTTTACAACATGTTATTTTTGATATATTTTTATTATAAATACGGAAGAACCCGCAGCTATTTAGCCTCTATTATTAAATCAATCTGGTACTCTTTATTTGTTTCTTTCTTTCCGATTATCTGTCTGTCATTTGTCCCGATTCTGTTTACTGGAAATCATCTTCTAAATTCAGTTTATACCAGTTGGTTCTTGCTGCTCTTTCCCGCTTCCTTTGCTTACCTCATCGCCTCCGACCAGCTTTATGACATTGGTCTGGTCTTCCGGCGGTTCTTGTTTGGCTGTTTGTTGGCTCTGGTGCCTGCCTCGATTGTCACCGGTCTGTTTATGGCCTTTTTCCAGGAGACCGCAACCAACCAGATGATTGTATTTGTTTTTTTCAGTTGCCTGCTGGCTTTGGCCTTGATGCTATATTCCACCGAATATCTGACAACCCGGCTGGAGCCGATTTTCTTCCCGAGGAAGGCCATGCTCAATAATTCGCTCAAAAAGATATCCCGGAATCTGAGTACGGTATCCACCATGCGGGAAATGAAGGATATTTTTCTGGCGGATATCGTCCAGACCCTGGATGTTCAAGGCGGTTCCATTGTTTGCCAATACCCGGATAGTGTGGAAGCCATTTCGGCAGGAGAGGTGAACGAAGAGGAGATCAAGGCGATTCTGGCCCAAAAAGAGTGGAGCGAAAGTGAACGTTATACGTGCATGGAGATAAGCCGGACGGAGGAGTCTACAAACTATCTGGTGATGACCCGCAAACGCACCAATGTTCTCTTGAGCCGGGAGGAACAGCAATGGCTGGGCTTGATTACCTCTTATCTGGAGGTCAGTCTGGAGAATGTGCATCTGATCCGGACTTTGACCGCAAAGCTGCAGGACCTGTCCTCCCGATTCAGCGATGATACGTCGGCGGTGGAGTTTCAATGGTTCCGCAAGGTGATGTTTGAATTGCAGGAGGAAGAACGTATCCGGATTGCTTCGGATTTGCATGATACGACGATGCAGGATTTATTTTTCTTAAAACGGCGGTTTTCCGGTTTAATGGACAAGTATGTAATGAACCGGGAGGATAAGGAGCATCTGGACAATATCCTCAAGTTTGTCGATCTGATTAACGCCAGCCTGCGCCAAAGCTGCTTTGAGCTGAATCCCCATCTGCTCCGTGAGATCGGGCTGATTGGCACGCTGCGGCAATATCTGGAGAAGGAAGCGTATGTAGCTACGTTTCATATCCATTTTGAACCGGAGAGTGGAGCGGGACGGGTGGAGCAGGAATCCTTGACCACCAAACGGCATCTGCTGCGGATTGTCCAGGAACTGCTGAACAATGCCAAAAAACATTCAAAAGCCTCCAAAGTGAGCTTCCGGTTGACTTCTACGTCCCAGCACTTCCAACTCATCTACGAGGACGACGGTATTGGCATCCGGCCTATGGAACCGGGATCGCGGGAAATCGGCGGGTCCGGGATTGGAATGGAACAAATGAAAGGACGTATTTTGCTGATGCAGGGTTCGCTGAAAATGGTTGATCTCCCCCGGCCGGGTACCCAAATGGTTATTTCCATTCCTTTGCAGGAGCAGGAGCAAGAAGCGAGCCGCAAAAGCGTGTGATAGTCCCAACAAACAGCGGCTTCCGCCTGCTGCTGTCTTATAGTATGATGGAAGCAGCTTCCGGCACAGGCCGGCTGCTGCCAGGCCCCGAGGCAAAAGGTGCGGACAGACAAGGAGAGCTGAGCAGAAGATGAGTAAAGAGCAGAAGGAACGGTATCCTCAAGCCGGGGTCGCCATGACCTGCCGGAGCTTTGAGGAGTATGGACGTATGTTTTCATGCGGTTTTGAGCCGGGGGAAAGGGTGCTGGATGTGGCTGCAGGAGCATCATCCTTCGCGGCTGCTGCCCGTAAGCTGGGGATTCTGGCGGTATCCGCCGATCCGCTTTATCGCTTGGAGCCGGATGTGATGGCACGGCGCGGCTTGCAGGAGCTGGAAGAGGCCTCCGCCAAGCTGGCGGAGCTGCAGCATGTTTATACCTGGAGCTATTATGGCTCGGCTTCACAGCATGAAATCCTCCGCCGCCAGTCTCTGGAGCTGTTTCTGGAGGATTATGGGCGTTTGTACGGAACGGAGGCTTATGTATCCGCTGCCCTGCCGCGGCTGCCCTTTGCCGATGAAAGCTTCGACCGGGCGCTGTGCAGTCACTTTCTGTTTTTATATGGGGAACAATTCGGGGAGGACTTCCACCGGGAGGCGGTTCTGGAGCTGGCCCGGGTGGTCCGGCCCGGAGGCGAGGTCAGGATTTACCCGCTGCTGGATTTGAAGTGGGACCCGTATACGGGACTGGAGGAGCTGATGGCTTTCCTGGAAGGCCATGGGCTGTCACCGGCGCTGGAGGTATCCTCGCTTTCTTTTATACCGGGTTCGCACCAGCTGTTGGTGATCCGCAAGCCCCGGTGAAGCGGTACATGCTAAAGTAATCAGGTTTGTGTAAAAGAAAGGGACCTTCCTTCCGCAAATGTGCGGTTTGGAAGGTCCTTTTAAGCGTGGAGCGGCTTTGTACATTGCTGGAGAAGGGGGAGTGGTAGGAGGGGGAGCTATGGCAGAATGATAGCGAACAGCAAATGTATGCTATTGCGGAAAAGGGTCGCATTTTTGCCAAATAGCAAACCATAAATGTACGCTATTGGCGAAAATGGACCGATAATTCAGTTGAAAACAGTGAATAGCGTACATTTTATGATCGCTATTCAAGTAAAAAGTGGGTGATGCGGCCCAATAGCGTACATTGTTTGGCGCTTACATTGGGCATATGGGAAGCAATAGCCCACCACCCGCGGGTGCCAGCCTGGCGGTGTTCAAGCTCCGCCCCGGCATCTGCCTGTCCGATGGCAGCCCCTTAGTCTCCGATCCCCTGGACTTCCCGCCACAGGGTTTTGTTCCGGTACTCCTGCTGGCTGCCGACCTCCTCGCCGAACCACTCCGGCGCGGAAAACCCTTCAGCTTCCTCCACTGAAGCGAACTCCGCCTCCACCGTTTGGAGATTAAACTGGTGGTAATCGTCGATTTCGAACAGCCTGCCGGAAGCATCCAGGACCTTGGTGCGGGTTTTGATCAGGGGGAGCCGTCCGGAGCCCTCCAGCAGCTGCTTGTAAATCTCCTCGCTGATGTCATATTCCGCTTCGCCACGGGAGAGGCCATGGCCCCGTTTGTACGTGTGGGTGTAATGGGCCGTCCCGCCATCAGCAGGAGCCAGCCGGCGGATGCGGATTTCCTCTGTTTCGGTCAAGGCCAGATAGGTCTGCTCAATGACCTCCCGTCCGGCCAGCTTCAGCTCACCGCTGTCCAATAACCCTTGGGGATACGCGGACAGAAAAAACTTGCGTTCAATTTCCTGGTTCATCGGGATGCCCCTTTCATCATCGTATCCATTTGCCCTTCCTTATTGCGCGTATACAGGTGGGTCACCAAAAAGCCGACAAAAGCAATGAATGCGGAGACTGCCGCTACTCTATATAGGATGGCCCCGCCCCAGGCATCGTACACCCGGCCCCCTACGAAGCCGCTGACCAGCCCGGAGAAGCCACTCCAGGTCATATTGAAAACGGCCTGGCCGGTAGCCCGGTATTCATCCGGCACCAGCTGCTGCAGGTAACGCAGAGCTGTCACCAGGAAGATGCCGAAGGACAGGCTGTGCAGCGCCTGCAGCGGAATGATCCAGCCAGGGCCGGTGACCAGGCTCATCAGCAGGAAGCGGATCACGTAGACGCTGCAAGCCACGGCCAGAAGTGGCAGCTCCTTATATTTGTGTCCGTGTTTGTTCAGATAGAAGAATACCGGCACCTCGCTCAAGGCGGAGGTCATCCAGGCGATGCCCACCAGGTTTTTGCCGCCAAGGTCCTTTAGATAGGTGGACAAAAAACCGTCATTGGCCCGATGGGCGATGGACATGAAGAAGATAAGCCCCAGGAACAACAGCAGCTTCCGGTTAAAAATAACCTTTACAACGCCGGAGAGATCCATTTTCTTCATGCCTGCGCGGCTGTCCTTCAACAGAAAGGCGAGGCATAGCGACAGCGTGACGCTGCAGACGGCCAGGATGCTGATGACCCCAACCCCCAGCTTGTTCAGCACCAGACCCACCATCACGGCCGCAAAGGCGAATCCCAAGGAGCCCCACATGCGGAAAAAGGCGTAGCTTTTGCCGCTCACCCGGGTATACAGAAGAATCTGGCTGTCATTCAGCCCGTTCAGCGGGGTCTGAAAGAAGTAAAAACCAGTGACAATGACGAACAGTACGGAGTAGACGTCGGTGCTGAACAGGAGCAGGACCATGGCCAATTGGCCGAACAAAATAACAATGATGGTTTTTTTGAGGGTTTGGAACCGGTCGCTGATCAAACCCCAGAACAGATTGGAGATAATCCCTACCGCCGGGCCGATGGAGTACAGGGCGCCGATCTGCAGCTTACTGTAGCCCAGGGAATCATAATAAAGCGGGAAGAAGGAGACCACCAGGGCCATGGTCATAAAAAACGAAAACGAAAAGGAATTGATAACGGCTTCTTGCTTCTTCAAGATGTGTCCTTCTTTCGTTCGGTATTCAACCCGGCAGCGATTTCCCGGGCGGTGCTGGGGATTTTTCTCCCCGGAGAGCGGAGCGCAGCGCCCACAGCACAAAGATAAGCTCAGCGGCTACTCCCAGGGATTGTGCCAAAGCGCCGACGCGGCTGTTCAGGCCGGGGGCGGCCGTCAGGCAGATCACCAGAGTAAGCAGCACAACAGAGACGTTGGCAGCTTGGGACCAGACCATGATCTTTGTCTGCCCCTTCAGCATCAAAAGGCCGTTGGCCACGTCCAGCCAGGTAAAAGCAACGGTCATAATCACAAAGATCCGCAGCGCCCGGAGGCTCTCCTCCAGCAGCAGCTCCTTGGCCCCCAAGGGGTGGGTCATTACCCAGGCGCCGGCGGGGGTAAAGCTCAGGAGCGCCAGCAGAAGGCCGGGCATAAAAGCCAGCAGCAGGGTGAAGCGTTTCACCTGCTGCGGATCGGTGCGATAGAAGTTGAGTAGGATCTGGTGCAGATAGGAGAACATGCTCAGCACCAGCTGGCAGACGCTCCCCGCCAGCGCAAAGGCGGCAATAGAGCGGGCCGCATCCGGGGTTTTGCCCAGGGCGATATTGATGGCCGGGCTGATAATAACCGCGATTAATGAAGAATAAAGCAGCGGGCGGTAAAAGGAAAAAATTTGGCTGGGCCGTTCATATGGGTGATTCTCCACCTTCTCGGGAAGGGTTCGCCTGTACAAGCGGGAGCCTTCGAAAAAAGCCACTGCCGCTTCGATAATCATGCCTGTCAGGAAAATAACCGCTCCGACCTGGCTGCTGTCCACACCTCTGGCAATGTAATATTGAGAGAGGGCGTACATGCCCAGCAGGCGGATCACCATGCCTATTGTCAGCCAGAAGGTCCTTTTATTAAAAATGATGATGCCGTGGAACAAACAGCGGATGCCGGAGAAGATGCTGACGAACATCACGACCCGGTACACATGCATAATCGGCTCCACTTCCTCGCCCTTCGCACCGAACAGGGTGCCGAAGATCAGATCCCCCAGGGCGGTATAGGATACAAGGACGCCGAAGGTGAAGATAGCCGCCAATAAATAGAAAGCCACCCGCGCCACGGCCCGGAAGGAAATCCGGTCGCGCACAAGGGCGGAGCAGGTTTGGCGCAGAAGAATGGCTGGTTTTTCGGTTATCCCCAAGAGGCTCATGGCCACCGCGTAGCTTGCGATGATCTCCTCCGGGTTGGGAGCTCTGGTCAATGTGCCGTTGATAATAACATGGGAGATGGTGACGAGGCTGGCCGATAGACTCAAGGGAATAAAAAAAGCGAACATTTGGGAGAGACGGACTCCCGATTTTTCAGTCGGAAGCTGTCCGGTTCCTTGTGAATGCATGAATACATACTCCTGTCTCACATGATGGTCGAATTAGATTATTGCTTAGTATAACACGATTGACTGTGCTTAGGAGATAAAATATAATGCAAGCAATGATGGTGGCAAGAAGAGCTTGCGAAAAATTTCACGAGAGCCACATAAAGTTCGGGATTTGTTCTTTGGGAAAGCCCGGCTTTACGGTATAATCGAAATTGGCATTGGAAATGGAGGAAGGAATAATGAGGGGACCGGCGTTCACCGTATTGGTGGAACGTTTGCGCGACCACGATCCGGGATTGTTCCCAACGGGTGTTTGGAACGAGGAGCTGGATCAGGAGATCATGGATCTGGTGACATCCAGTCTCGCAGAGGACCGCTCCCAATTCGACCTCGCCTACGGAATGGCAGTCAAAGCCGGACTTCACCTGTGGAATGAAAGTTTGCACCGTTCCCACGTGCTCAGCCAGGATATCCTGAATCCCACCGGTTGCTACTGGCATGGGCTGATGCACCGTATGGAGGGCGATTACGACAATTCGAAATATTGGTTCGAGAAGGCAGGCAAACATCCCATCTCGAGCCGCCTCCAGTTTATTAAGGAGGATATTGTCTACGACGGCGATTGGGAATATGCCGCAAGCCATGAGCTGCGGGTGGGACTGCATCAGTTGTACGTACAGCGCGCCTGGGATCCGATCCTGTTCGTGGATTTGGTCCAGGGCACCGTTACCACCGGCTACGAAACCAAACTCGAGAAAATTCTTACGGCACTGCAGAAGCAGGAGATTATTACGCTGCTGGAGTATTCCTACCGCAATGCCTGTGGGGGACAGACCATTGAGCCATTTAACCGATAATACATTTGTTTATCCGGAGGGGCCTTTCGCCATGATGCGGCGGGTGTACCGCTATGTGCTGCCCGAGGTCAAAGGACAGCTGGCGCAGTGGCGGGAGCAGGCGGAACGGATGCCGGACCCGGAGCTGCGGAAGCAGGCGCTGGCCAGCATGCGGGACAAGGAGTTCCATTGCATCGGCGGCTCCATCTATGCGGCAGCCCATGTGAATGCCCGGCATGTACTGATCCCGCTGGTTGTGGCGCTTCAGACCATCAGCGATTATCTTGATAACCTGTGCGACCGCAGCACCTCCCTGGACCCCCAGGATTTCCGGATGCTCCACCAAGCCATGCTGGATGCCGTCGACCCTGCCTCACCTGTAAACGATTACTATGCTTTCCGTCAGGAAAAGGAAGACGGAGGTTATCTGGAGAAGCTGGTTCGCACCTGCCAAAGCTGCATCCTGATGCTTCCCTCCTATGCATTGGTGGAGGCCCAGGTCCGGGAGCTGGTTTCCTATTATTGCGATCTCCAGGTATACAAGCATATCCGCAAGGATCTCCGGGAAGGGGAACTGCTCCGCTGGTGGGAGCTGCACCGGGAGCGGTATCCGGCTCTGCGGTGGAATGAGTTTGCCGCAGCTACAGGTTCCACTCTGGGCATGTTCATGCTGTTTCTGGCCGCCTCCGATCCCAGCCTGGAGCAAGCGGAGGTAACCGCCATCCGGGAAGCCTATTTTCCATACATATGCGGTTTGCATATTCTGCTGGACTACCTCATCGACCAGGAGGAGGACCGGCAGGGGGGCGACTTGAATTTCTGCAATTATTACAGCCAGGGGGAAGCGCTGGACAGAATGTCCATGGTTGTGGACTCTGCCCGGACCAAAGCGGACAGCCTGGCCGCCCCTAAATTTCACCGTCTGGTCATTGAAGGCCTCATCGCCCTGTATCTGTCTGACCCCAAGGTCAAGACCCAGGCCGATGTGGTCAAAATCAAACGCCGGCTCATGCGGAACAGCCCGATGACACGCCTGTTTTTCTGGGTGAACAGTGTTTGGATTCGGTTCTCTTCATTGAATTAATCTTAAGGAGGCTACTACTATGAGTGAAGTCAAATCAATCGCAGTGCTTACCAGCGGAGGCGACTCCCAAGGGATGAATGCAGCGGTCCGCGCGGTAGTGCGCAGCGCTATTTATTATGGGCTGGACGTGTATGCGGTACAGCGGGGGTATTATGGACTTATTCATGATGATATCCGCAAAATGGACCTGCGCAGCGTGGGTGACATTATCCAGCGGGGCGGCACCATTCTCCAGACTGCCCGCTGCAAGGAAATGATGACGCTGGAAGGCCAGAAGACCGCCGCGGACAATCTCCGCAAGCGGGGCATCGACGGTCTGGTTGTTATCGGCGGCGACGGCTCCTATCAAGGCGCAGACAAGCTGGCTCAACTGGGCATCAAAACGATGGGCCTGCCGGGTACCATTGATAATGATATTTCCTTCACCGACTATACCATTGGCTTTGACACCGCCGTCGGCATTGTAGTGGATGCTATCAACAAGCTGCGGGACACCATGTCCTCCCACGAGCGCGCCTCCATCGTTGAGGTGATGGGCCGCCATTGTGGTGACATTGCCCTTCATGCAGGTCTTGCCAGTGGTGCGGAAAGTATCCTGATCCCGGAGGTTCCCTTCAACGTGGAAGATGTAGCTGACCGGATGAAGGAGAACTTCGTCAACGGCAAACGCCATTCCATCGTAGTTGTAGCGGAGGGAGTAGGCAGCGGCGAGGAGATTGCCAAGTCCATTACCTCCCGGGTGAACATCGATGCCCGCCTTACCGTGCTGGGCCATATTCAGCGTGGCGGCACCCCGACCCACAAGGATCGGATTCTCGCCAGCCAATTGGGCGATTTCGCCGTACGTCAGCTGATTGCCGGCGATTCCGGCAAGGGCTGCGGTGTGATCAACGGTCAACTGGTGGCAACAGACATCCACAAGGTCATTACCACCAAGAAGGAATTCAACATGGACATGTACGAGCTGGCCTTGCGTCTTTCCCAATAATCGGAATCAACATCAACAATCCCTGGTTGGACGGCGCGGATGCTCCGGATGACCGGGGTTTTTTTATGCCCAAAAACGCTGTCCCGTGCTGGGCAGCGTTCCGGATTTATTGCGTCGGCAGGGGTTTTTACTTACGCTATTAACTGTTACAGGCTCTAACGGAACTTCAGGACGCTTAGAGGCAAAATTAAGCGTTTTTTCCGGCGTAACGGAACGGAGAGACACTTAGAGGGGAAAAAGCGGCTTTATCGCTGCCCACCATCCCGCTAAGGCTCCGCCAGTTCCGTTAGAATTCTAAACGGCCGATTTATAGCCTTTAAGCGTCGCTGAGTTCCGTTACGCAGCCGCCCAACGAGCCCAACGAGCCCAACCTAACCTCTTGAATAAAGGCCAGGCCACTTAGTACCCCTGGCTCAAATCCACTTCATTGTGCAACGGCCCATCCGGGTCCGCTGCCAGCCGCCGCAGATTTTCCCGGACGATTCCTGCTGCCCGTTCGTTGTAGTGAGGGCTGGCTCCGGCCACGTGGGGAGTGATCAGCACATTGGGCAGCTCCCACAAGGGCGATTCCGGAGGAAGGGGCTCCTCCTCGAACACATCCAGCGCCGCTCCGGCGATGATACCGTTTTGGAGGGCGGCAATCAACTCCGTCTCGGAGACCACTGTCCCTCTGGCCAGGTTAATCAGGCATGCGGAGGGTTTCATGGCGTGCAGCTGCTCTTGTCCAATCAGCCCCTGGGTATCCGGGGTGGAAGGGACAATTACCACCACATAGTCGCTTTCCCCAAGCACCGCTAACAGCCCGTCCGCTCCATGAAACACTCCGTCAAAATGAAGCTCGGGACGGCCGCTGGTATTGTATCCCAGGGTACGCATGCCAAAGGCCTGTGCCTTGGCGGCAATAGCCTGGCCGATACTGCCGGTGCCCAGAATACCGACGGTTTGGCCGTGAAGCTCTCCTGAGGGGACCCGCCGGCCCCATCTTTTGTCCAGCTGGTTGGAGAAATGCAGATCCGCCCGTCTGGCCCATTG
Source organism: Bacillota bacterium (assembly GCA_023393235.1). Taxonomy (GTDB): domain Bacteria; phylum Bacillota; class Bacilli; order Paenibacillales; family NBRC-103111; genus Paenibacillus_AR. The sequence goes on from JAEWMH010000205.1 coordinate 13,367, forward strand.
GAGCATCTGCAGCAGGGCAAACTCGCTCATCTGAATCTGGTGCACACCCTTGGCGTTGGTCAGGCGGATTCCCCGCCGGTGCAGCTCCTCCAGGGGCAGCTTGTCCGCACCGGCGGACAGAATTTGCACCCAGGCCAGCCGCGGCAGGTCCTCCAGCATAGAGGAATCCGGCATACCGCCCCCCGCGGCAATAAAACCTACGGCATCCGCAGCCAGGGCTGCAACGTCCTCCCGGCTCCGGCAGTGGACAAGGGTAAGCCCTTCGGGAAGGCCTTCTTCCAGGAGTGCCAGCAGGGTGTCCGCATTCTTTGGCGCATAAACGATGATTTTCAAAGCGAATTCCCCCTTTTCTTTTCATCATAACGCGATTTCTGGTAAGATAAAACTCAAGTTTACCCGGATAAAGCATCCGAGATGCTAATGCTATCTGAATTTTTACCCCGAAAGGCGGGAAATAACCGATGTTTCTGTATAAGCTTGAAATCAAATTAACGGATATGAATGTATGCCTGATTGTCCTGGCAGACTCCGATGAGGCGGCTTTCGGTTATGCGGAGGGCCATTTGGTCCGGCATTTTATCAAAAAACCGGAGGTTTTGGAAACCGTCATTGTGGAGAAAAAACGGGTGGAAAAGGGCAGCGGCTATGTGATTGAGACCGGGGAATTCTAGATTGCCCACCTTCACGGGAAGAGGAGAGAGGCTATGAAAATCCTTGTGTTGGCCGGCAGCAACCGCAAGACCGGCTCCAGCAGGATGCTTGCCAAGGCGATTGCCGGGCGGATCACAGAAAAGGGGCATGAGGTGTCCCTGTTCGACTTGTATGCGAAGCCGCTGCCCATGTTCAATCCTGATGAAGATTACAGCGGGCATCAGGCGGTGGAGGAACTGGTGGATGGCGCATACCTGGCCCGCGGCATTGTATTGGTCAGTCCGGAGTATCACGGCACCATCTCGGGCGCGCTGAAGAATGCTCTGGATTATTTGGTTCATGAGCATGTTGACGGCAAGCCTGTCCTGTCCGCAGCCTGTTCCGGTGGAGTGGCGGCCTTCGGCGCCTTGAATCAGCTGCAAGCAATTGTAAGGAACCTGCATGGCATCAACTCGCCGGAATGGATTTCCATTGGCAGTTCAGAACGGGAAACGGACCCGGCAGGGGATTTTACGGAGCCGCGGGTCCGGGCGAGAATCAGCCAGGCGACGGATTATTTTCTGCAGCTGGCTGAACAGCTGCGAAAGTGAACGGTGCACGTGCGCCAAAAAGCCCAGGGATGCGGAATCTGCATCTCCCGGGCTTTTTCTTTGCGGTGCCGTGTTATGTTAATACGCCACTCCCGCGGTATAGGTATTGACTGCATTCCAGAGCAGGAATTCTTCAACGCCGTTGTCCTTCAGGGCCCGGATCTGCTCCTCCACCTCATGCTTGCCGTACTTGATATACCCTTGCACCCAGGAAGCGGTGAAGTCCTGAATCCACGGCCGGATTATCGGCTTGAGCGTCTCAAGTGGTTCAAGCTTCTTGTTGGTGTCTACGGAAGCCCCGTTGATAGTGGCATACGGAGCCGCATCGGGCACCTTCTGGCCGAACCAGCCTGTGCTGTAGTGGCTGGGGTAAATCATGGGGCTGAGCACATCGGTATTCTGGGCGATCTTCATGAAATCCTGGCCGATGCCCTCCGCTGCCGGAACCGACGCCGCATAACCGAAGATGTCCACGGAGGTTCTGACCCCTAAGGGAGCAAGCTGCTCGCGGGCATATTTCACGAAGGACGTGACCGCATCCACCCGGGACCGTTCATCCTTGGTATACTGCAGCTTATCCGCCCGGGTTTCGAAGCCTTCAGGGAAGCGGACATAATCGAACTGGATTTCCTTAAAACCCGCCTTTACCGCTTCCTTGGCGACTGCAATGTTGTAATCCCATACTTCTTTGCTGTAGGGATTCACGAAGCTGTCCGCCGAAGCCTTGCCGTTGTTCCACAGAGTGCCGTCCGGATTCAGGAAGGACAGCTCCGGCTTCTTTTTGGCCAGCACCGTATCCTTGAACACCACAATCCGGGCGATGGGATAAACCTGATGCTCATTCAGCTTGTTCATCAAGGCCGGCATGTCGGTGATGATCTTCTTGGTAGTTTCCATGGCTTCCAGCTCGGCATTCCCCGTTTTGTAGGTGATATAACCGAAGTCATCCTTCACATCCACCACCAGAGCATTCAGCTCGGTTTCATCCATTAGCTTCAAGAGCGTTTCGAGTCTTGCTCCGCCTGCACTGTGAGCCGTGGCATAAACGCCTTTAACGGTGGGGGCGCTTCCCGCCTGCGGATCGGCTTTGCCCGCGGGAACCAGCGGGTCGACAGACTTGGTTCCATCTGGCTGCACTACAATAGCGGCCGGTGGAAGCTCCGCGATCTGGGCGATCTGGTCAAGGGTCACTCCCGGATTTCCATCCGTCACATTTCCCCATAGCATCAGCATGGCGGCAATAAGCAATTCCATTTTGAACCTCTCCCTGTCTCTTTTCTTTGTAGCCTTATTATAAGCCAAGGGTTCAAAAGCCGTACAGGGCAAATGGACGGAATTTGTGGAAATCTGCCGGTTGCTGCTGTCAAAAAACAACAAAAGCCCCCAATTGCACGGGGCTTTTATGTTAAATCTATTGTAGATAGGTGTTCTTCTGATGCTCGGATATGCTGAACTGAATAATTTCAATGGCGTCTTCTTCCAAAAGCGCGTCGATTCCATGCATCAGCACGATGTCGGAATCCAGTTCACCCGGTTTAAGAAAGGTATGGAGCTCGGGCGTTAATTTCATTACGATCCTGGATAATTTGACGGTTTCCACGTGAATCATCCTCCCTTATCGTTGTAATTGCGACAGGAATAGAAGCTGCACGATCACTCTCGTAATACCAGAACAGATATGAAATTACAAACCATTATACCACAAGAGGCGGGATTGTACATCCGTTTCTCGTGGATTTCCATACGTTTATATACATGTAGGAAGGCTGTCAGGCATCCTTGCCCCGCCGGAATTGACCCAGCACACCAACTGTTTCCACAATATTGACGAAGGCGTGGGGATCGGTTTCCCGGATCAGCTTGCGCAGCTCGCCCAGTTCATAGCGGGTGGTGACCGTCATCAGCATGTCGCTTTCATGATGGGAAAAGGCGCCTTCCACCTTCATCAGGGTAACGCCGCGGGGATGCCGGAGCATTTTCTCCAGAAGAGCATCCTTGTTTTTGGTGATAATAAACAGAGTGACTTTCACGTGGCGGATATGGATGGTATCCACGACCTTGCCTGTTATGTAGATGCACAGCATAGAGCGCAGGGCGGCAGTCCATTCTCCCTGTACATAGGCCAACGCAATAATAACAAAGCCATTCAGGGCAAAAAGGAGCATACCCAGAGGGAAGTCGCTTTTCATGGTGATAATGGAGCCGACGATGTCGAAGCCCCCAGTTGATCCGCCGATGCGCAGGCAGATTCCCGTTCCTGCTGCTACCACAACCCCGCCGAAAATTGCTGCAATTATCGGGTCCTGGGTAACGGATAGCTCCGGGATCAGCTGCATAAACCAGACGGTGCCCGCAACACTGATGACGCTTAGAGTAATGAAACGTTTCCCCAAGACCATCATGCCCCATAGGATCACAGGCAAATTAAACAAAAGGTAGAGCAGGCTGATATTCCATGAGGTCACATAACCGACGATCATGGCAATGCCGGAGATTCCCCCGCTGAGCAAACCGTGGGGAATGAGGAACAAATTGAAGCCAGCAGCCACCAAAGCCGCTCCGGCCACCGAAACCATCACATCCGAAATATTCTTGATCCAAAAGCTGCGTGTCAAATGCGAATGCCTCCTCAAAATCTGATGCGGCGGGAACCGCTGCATGGGTGGATACTACTGCCAGTATAGTGGATTGGAGAGGCATACGCAAAATGGGTATAAAAAAATCCGGCAAATCCGCATCTGCGGCTTGCCGGAACCCCGATTATCATGCTATCATTAACGGCTGCTCATGAATTTGACTTGTGCGGCTGATGTATGCTCGCCCCGCATGGCGATAAAGCGCCCGTCCTGCCACTGCAGGAAAAAGTATTCGTCCGCGTTTCCGCTGATGCCGTAATACCGCCAGAACATCAGGTCGTCCCCGCTGCGGAAGTCTGTATTGCCCTCCACACGGGTCAGATCCGTACGCTGGTGGTCCAACTGGAATTCTGAATCGCCGTCGATATCCAAACGGTTGGGCACATCCTGGGGATCGCTCAAGGAACCTTCCAGGAAGTCACACAAGAAGCATTCATAGCTGCGGCCTTTCTCCACGAGCAGACAGGAAATTTTGCGTCCACTCTGGATATAATAGGCGAAGCGGTGGGGGGCGTAGCCCCGGTCAAAATAAATAACCTTACCGGTAACAACGTATTGCTCAAGATCTACATTGACAATGTCCCCCACCTGTGAATCTTCATACGGGTTGCGGCTTGGGGCTGCGGGTACTTCTTTATTGCTACGCATAATAGAACCGATCCGTTTGAATATGGACATGAAAGGTCAGCGCTCCTCATTATAATTTCGTTTCACTCCGATGCTCCCTTATACGCGGCAAAGCGGCGCCGGTTTCGAAAATGAAAATAATTGATGATGACTTTCATAAAAGTAGCGAAATGGAACGGACATATGCTACAATATTAGAGATATTCTTAAGTTCGGCTGTATTTTCCTTGGTTTCCAGGATGTGCCGTACCGTGGCATAACATCGACAACAGTCCATATAGATCTGCCTAGATGGGGGAATACTTCCCGTGTATCCTCTGTTTCACCGGCATTGATTGCATGCGCTGCTTTGGAGGGGATGTGCCCCGCTGCCCAAAGAAGCATGATTGAAACCATTGCTTCATTATTATACTAAGTCGCGCTTAAGGGTAAATCACCAAGACGTGAGCTTTGAACGAACGAAAGCGTTGAAGCGGCACGCAAAAAAGGAGATCGAACGTATTGAAAACTTTTAATGAATTTGGCTTGGAGCCAAAAATTGTACGCGCCGTTACGGAGATGGGCTTCGAGGAAGCCACCCCGATCCAGGAAAAAGCAATTCCCCTGGCTATGGAAGGCCGCGACCTGATCGGCCAGGCGCAAACCGGTACCGGTAAAACCGCAGCATTCGGCCTGCCGCTGATCCACAAGATCGATGTCAGCGAAGACCGCATTGTTGCCCTTATTATGTGTCCCACCCGCGAATTGGCCATCCAGGTAGCGGAAGAAATCAGCAAGCTGGGCCGGTTCAAGGGTATCCGCTCTCTGCCGATTTACGGCGGCCAGGATATTGTGAAGCAGATCCGCGCCCTGAAGAAGCGCCCACAAATCATTATCGGCACACCGGGACGTCTTTTGGACCATATCAACCGCAAAACCATCAAGCTGGATGATGTGCAAACCGTCATTCTGGACGAGGCTGACGAAATGCTGGACATGGGCTTTATGGAGGATATCCAAAGCATCCTGTCCCTGGTTCCGGAAACCCGCCACACTATGCTGTTCTCCGCAACCATGCCGCCCAACATTCAGAAGCTTGCCCAGCAGTTCCTGAAGAACCCGGAGCATGTTTCCGTTATTCCGAAGCAAGTTAGCGCGCCTCTGATCCAACAAAGCTATATCGAGGTTCAGGAAAAAGCCAAGTTCGACGCACTCTGCCGCCTGGTGGATATGGAAGCTCCTGAGCTGGCCATTATCTTCGGACGCACCAAGCGCCGCGTGGATGAGCTTTCCGAGGCTCTCCAGAAGCGCGGATATACCGCAGAAGGACTTCATGGCGACCTGTCCCAAAACCAACGTGATAACGTGATGCGCAAGTTCCGTGACGGCAGCATTGACATTCTGGTTGCCACCGACGTAGCCGCACGGGGCCTGGACGTGTCCGGTGTTACCCACGTTATCAACTTCGACCTTCCGCAGGACCCGGAAAGCTATGTGCACCGGATCGGCCGTACCGGCCGTGCAGGCAAGGAAGGCACATCCTATACCTTCGTTACTCCCCGTGAAATCGATCACCTGCACCTGATCGAGCGGATTACCCGCCACCGCATCACCAAGCGCCAGCTGCCCACCATTGCCGAGGCTATGGAAGGCAAACAGCGGATTCTGGCCCAACAGGTGCTGGAGGTTGTGGAGAACGGCGACAGCCATGAATTTAAGGCAGTGGCGATCCAATTGCTGGAGCAATATGATTCCGTAGCTCTTCTCGGCGCAGCTCTGAAGCTGATGGCCGGCGAACGCAAGGAAGTACCTATCGAGCTGACACCGGAGGATCCGATCCGCGTAAAGCGCCGTCAAGGCGGAGACATCCGTTCCCAAGGACGCCGTCCCGGCACCGGCAGCGGATATTACAACGGAGGCAACCGCAGCGGCGGAAGACAAGGTGACCGTCCCGGCGGCTACCGTTCCTCCTCCCAAGGCAAGGGCGGTTATGAAGGCCGTTCCTACAACAGCAACAGAAGCGGCGAAGGCTACAGAGGCAACCGCAGCGACCGCGGCGACCGTCCGCAAGGTTCCTCCGGCTCCAACCGTGAGGGCGATTTCGCCAACCGTTAAGAAAATCTTCAAGCATACACCGATTCCCGAATCCGGGAAGATGGTGTATGCTTTTTTTTATGCGGAAGTAATAAAAACGAACAAGGGGAACAGGCATGAATCCTACCATTTTACTTGTGGAAGATGACCGGAGCCTTATTGACGGCCTGCAGTATGCGCTCACGAAAAACGGCTTCACTGTAGAAGTGGCGCGTACCGTTGCTGAAGCGGAAAGCTTTCTTTCGGACCAGACCTGCGATTTATTGCTGCTTGATGTGGCGTTGCCTGACGGAAACGGCTTTGAGGTGTGCGGACGGGTCAGGCAGAAGGGCAATGCTGTCCCCATTATTTTCCTGACTGCATCGGATGAAGAAGTGAATGTAATCCGCGGGTTGGACATGGGTGGGGATGATTATATTACGAAGCCCTTTAAGCTGGGGGAGCTCTGCTCCCGCATCAGAGCGCTGCTCCGCCGGTCCGGTATGCCCAAGCTGGATGACTCCGATACGGTTCTGGAATCCGGCGGGCTGCGGATTGATTTGTTGGGCAGCCGAATTACGCTGCATGGAAACCCGGTGGAATTAACCGGTATGGAGTACCGCCTGTTATGTTTTCTGGTGCGGAATACGGGAAGGGTGGTGTCCCGGAATCTGATCCTGGACAGCTTGTGGGATGGTACGGGAGACTTTGTGGATGATAATACCCTCTCCGTGTATATCCGCCGTTTACGGGAAAAGCTGGAGCAATCCCCGTCCCATCCGGAGCGGCTTGTTACGGTGCGCGGCTTCGGATACCAATGGAACGAGGTGCGTCCATGAGCTTTTGGAGAGACCGGGAATCCCGCCATTTTTTCCGGACGGTCATGCTGTTGTGCGCGTTGTTGCTGGTTTATGGAGGCGTATTGGTGCTGGAGCAGTCCCGTTCCGCCAAACACATGCTGCTGCAGCAAAATGCCAATGTGGCGGGCGCCCTTCTGCGGGAGGGAATACCGGCAGGAATTATAGCCGGGGCCATCACAGGGCCGGCGGATGACGGAGCAGGTGAGGCATTGCTTGCGCAGCTTGGGCTTACGGAGGGGGCGGGTATCCGCTTTATTCCCCTGGCCAGAGGTGTTGCGGCTCAAACAGCTGTGTATACGGCATCCGGCTGGATTCTTTTTACCGTGTTGCTGGCAGTTGCATGCATTCACTATCTGAAACGGCGGGAAACACTCTATACTCGCGCCTCCGGCATCATCTCCCGTTTTACGGAGGATGATTTCTCCGAGCGATTGCCGCGGGACGGCGAAGGGACGCTGTACAAGCTGTTCAGCGCCGTAAATAACATGGCCACGGCTCTGCAGTCCAAGGGGGAAGCCCAATACCAGGCCAGAGAATTTTTGAAGCAAATCATATCGGATATCTCCCATCAGTTGAAAACACCTCTTGCTGCTCTTCATATGTATAACGAAATCATCGCCGGCGAACCGGATCAACCCGGAACGGTAACCATGTTCTCGGAAAAAACGGGCGCAGCCATCAGAAGAATGGAGCAGCTGATCCGGGCGCTTCTGAAGATGGCGCGGCTTGATGCGGGAAGCATCACCTTCGACGCGAAGCCCTGTTTTGTTTCGGAGCTCGTCGCCCAATCGGTGGAATGCGGGGCTCCGGAAGCTAAGGGGGATCGCCGTCTGAAAGTCAGCGGTGACCCGGGGGTACAAATCCGCTGCGATTTGCATTGGACACGGGAGGCAGTGGGGAATATCATCCAAAATGCGGTTGAGCATTCCGGTATGGGTGGGGATATCTTGATCCGTTGGGAGCATCATCCCGGCATGGTGCGCCTGACCGTAGAGGATCATGGAGCCGGTATTGCCCTGGAGGATATCCATCATATTTTCAAGCGGTTTTACCGGAGTCCGCATGCAACAGGCAGCCAAGGGCTGGGACTGGGTTTGCCTCTGGCAAAAGCCATTATTGAAGGGCAAGGGGGGATTATCAGCGTCCAAAGCGCCCAGAAGCAGGGAACCGTCTTCACGATCAGCTTCCTTACAAATCCGTAAGCTTCCTTTCACCGGATTGTAAGCTCTATCTGGTAACCTTCAAGGAAAGGAGGGACAGTGTATGAAGCTGTTGACTGTGGAACATCTGAACAAGCAATACGGCAAGGGAGAAACGCGCATACAGGCTCTAAGGGATGTGTCCTTTGCCATGGAAAAGGGAGAGTTTGCGGCGGTGGTGGGGGAATCCGGTTCGGGGAAAAGCACACTGTTGAACTGCATCGGAGGGTTGGACAATCCCACCTCGGGGAAGGTGTATTTGGACGGGTGTGACCTTTTTTCCCTGAAGGAATCGAAACGAACGGTTTTCCGGCGCCAGAATATCGGGTTTATTTTCCAGTCCTTTCAGTTGGTTCCGGAATTAACGGTGGAGCAGAATATCATGTTTCCGCTGCTTCTGGATTACCGCAAGCCGGAGCAAAAAGCGGTTGATGAGCTGTTGGAGCTGCTCAGCCTCACCTCCCGGCGCAAGCATTTGCCCAGCCAGCTTTCCGGGGGCCAGCAGCAGCGTGTTGCCATCGGACGGGCGCTGATTGCCAAGCCTATGCTGATATTGGCTGATGAGCCTACCGGCAATCTGGATACCCGGAACAGCCGGGATGTCCTTGATTTGCTGGTTCAAGCCTCCCGGCGTTACCAGCAGACAGTGCTCATGATCACCCACAATGTACACTTGACCGCCTCCGTGGACCGGGTGTTCCAGGTAACGGACGGTGTCCTTGCCGACTTGGGGGGAATACGGGAATGAAAAGCTATTTGGACCTGATTCCGATTTTTGCCAAAGTTCATCAAAAGCAGAACCGGATGACGCTTACCTGCATCGTGCTGGCCGTTTTTTTGGTGACGGCGGTTTTCGGAATGGCGGATATGGCAATCCGCGGGCAAAAGCTGCAGGTTATCCAAAGCTCCGGCAGCTGGCATGTTCTGGTTACGGGAGCCAACGCGGAAACCCAAGCTATGCTGAAAGCCAGACCGGAGGTTACCTCTGCAGGATGGTATTCATTTCTAGGCAGCGGGCAGGGCTTTACGGTTTCAGGAAAAGCTGTGCATCTCGCCGGCTTGGATAAGGAAACCTTCGGGGACATGTTCCCCATCCAAATGAAGCAAGGCACCTATCCCGTTAAGGATACGGAGGTAGGCTTGAGCGAAAATGCCATGTTCAGCCTGGGCGCAGGAGTGGGGGATACGCTCATGCTGGAGCGGCCGGGAAACGGGTCTGTGCAGCTCACTGTCTCCGGAATTGTGGAGGGGACGTCCTCCATGATGAGCAGGGGAACCTATGTCCTGGTGTTCTCGGAGGAGGGGTTCCGCCATACCGTTCCGGGGGAGAAGTATGACAGCAGCCTGCTTATGAAGCTGTCCCGGTTCAGCAATATGCAGAAGGTGATTGCGGACATGGCCGGGCAATTTCAGCTGCGCAATGACCAGATCCAGCAAAACGGGAATCTGCTGGCGGCGATGGGCCAAAGCAAGAACAGCTATGTTATGCAGCTCTATGCAAGTGCCGCCGTCCTCTCCGGTATTATTGTGTTGGCGGGAGTGCTCATGATCGCAAGCAGCCTCAACAGCCATGTGTTGCGTAGGACGGAGTTTTTCGGAATGATGCGTTGTTTGGGTGCAACCCGGCAGCAGGTTATGCGGTTTGTGCGCCGGGAGGCACTGCAGTGGTGCAAAACCGCTATCCCGTGGGGGATCGGTGCTGGGATTTCCGTAGTTTGGGCATTATGTGCGGTTTTGAAAGTGGCCAACCCCGGCGTATTTGCGGAGCTGCCTGTTTTTGCCGTGAGCTGGATCGGCCTTGCAGCGGGGACGGGTGTCGGTCTGCTTACGGTTCTTCTGGCAGCCCATTCTCCTGCCCGAAGGGCTTCCCGGGTTTCGCCCTTGGCTGCTTCCACCGGTAACGCCCACGCTCTGCAGCCGGTCCGTTCCGCGGCCAGCACCGGTTTCCTCAAGGTGGAAACTGCCCTGGGCATCCATCATGCGGTAGCCAGCAAAAAGAACTTTATGATGGTGGTCGGCTCCTTCTCTCTTAGCATCGTGCTGTACCTCTGCTTTTCCACTACGGTGGATTTCATGCAGCATGCCATCCGGCCGCTGAAGCCGTGGACACCGGATTATTCCTTTGCCAGCGCCGACAAAACCCCGTCCCTGGACCCCGTCTTGATTGGCCGGCTGGAGGGGATGTCCCAGGTGAAGCGGGTATATGGCCGGATGTTTGCATATGGGATTCCTGTGGAACACGCAGGAGCGTATGGGACGGCAGATTTGATTTCCTATGAAAAGCATCAACTGGATTGGGCGGCGGATAGCTTGCTGGACGGCTCTACCGAGTCTATCCTGAAGACCGAAAACGGAGTGCTGGTTGTATATGAGGAGTCCAACCCCCTTCGGATTGGGGATCTCCTTCAGCTCCAGACCGGTCAAGGGACAAGTCAGGTGACGGTGGCGGGCATCCTCTCCACTAGCCCGTTTGACAGCAAGCCGGGTGTGAGAACAGTGATTTGTTCCGAGGAGCTGTTTCGGAGGTTGACCGGCCAAGCCGGTTATACGGTGATTGATATCCAGCTCTCTAGAGGAGCTGCGGATGAAGTGGTCAAGGAAATCCAAGACCTGGCCGGAAAGGATGCACTCTTCTCCGACCGGCGAACCGCCAACAGTGAAGCGAGAGGCAGCTATTTCTCCTTTGCTCTGTTTGTCTACGGATTTTTGGCGGTGATCGCCCTAATTACCGTTTTCCATATTGTCAATAACATTGCCATGAGCGTACGTTCCCGTATTCAGCAGTATGGCGCCATGAGGGCCATCGGGATGTGCAGCAGCCAGCTTGTCAAAATGGTTGCGGCGGAAGCAGCTGTTTATGCTGTATGCGGGAGCATTGCAGGTTGTGCCCTCGGTCTGCCTCTGCACCGGCTCTTGTACCGGCAGATGATCACGAGCCGTTGGGGAGAGGTGTGGCAGATTCCTGTTGGCCCTCTGGCCGTCATCATTCTGCTTGTACTGGCCACCTCTTTTCTTGCAGTTCGGGGACCGGCCCGGCAGATCCATCATCTATCGATTGTGGATACGATAAATGCCCATTAAGAGCATACCAAAATAGAGGCTGAGGCCTCTATTTTTATTGCTGAAAAAAAGCTCGAATCATGGTAAAATGTGTAGTAAAACCATAGAAGGTTGTCGAAATTATGACATCATCAAGCGGTGACATTCCACGACGTTATTCCCCAACATGGATGTGGGCGGCTTTGGCCGTTTATGCGGCGCTGTATGCGATCCTGCTCCTCATCCGGAATCCGGCCGCTCTCGATGCTGCCATGCCGATCCCCCCGCTGCTGGCGTTCCTGGCCTGCCGTTTCTATTCCCGGTTCCGGCCGGAGCAAGGGAAGTACAGGAGGCTGCTGGAGGCTGCGTTTCTTTTCCATCTGGCCGGCGATCTGTTTGCAGTTGCCGGAGCTTCATTTTTCGCCCCCGGTGATGCCGGCAGCTTCGCCTTTACCGCAGTCAAGCTGCTGATCTATCTTTTTCCCAGGCTGTGCTTTCTGCTGTATCTGATCGGTTATGCCCGCAAATTTATGAGCGGCCATACCCGGATGGAGCTGCTCTGGGACTGGATCACCATTCTGGAATGTGTCGTCGGCACAGTCTGGTTCATTTATCTCCAGGATAACCCTTTTCGAATTTCCGGACTTGATGTAAAAGCGTCCATTGCACTGGTCTATACGGTTCTATCCCTGTCTATCCTGTCTCTCATTCTGCTGATTTCACTGTACGCTGACAAAAAATCCCGCACTACCGGATTTGTTCTTCTACTGCTGGGCGTCGGCATGTCAACCTGCACCGACCTGGTTCAAACCCTGCATTTCCGCGTGTTCACCGGGTCCCTGGTGGACATTATTTACAAAGCGGGGACTCTTCTGATGGCGGCAGGGATATTGGCTTATCACTGGCCTATGCGCCAGCCCTCCAGCGGCTCCCGGTGGAGCTGGCTGATGCTGGGGGACCGTTCCCTGAAAGCGGGCATCCTGTTCGTGGCTTACCCCCTTTTGGTGCTCTTCATGAAGGGAGTTTCCACTAATGTGCTGCTTTACTTTTCCATCGTCATCATGTCCTACTTCCTAGTGAGGCTTTATGCCAAGCAGATCCGTGTGACGAAGATGCTGCTGGATTCGGAGCGCCAATATACGGAGAGTCTGCAGCTGTATCTGAATGTGATTGAGCAATCCCCCTTGTCCATCCTGATTACCGATACGGACGGCAATATCGAATACACCAACCCTTTTTTCTCCAAGGTCACCGGGTATCCCAAGGAACAGGCACTGGGCAAAAACCCCCGGATTCTGCGCACAGGCAAAACGCCTGCGGATGTGTATGAGGACATGTGGGAGACGATCCTGAAGGGCGACATTTGGAAAGGCGAGTTTGTCAACCGGAAGAAGGGCGGCGAGGAATATGAGGAAGCCGTCATTATCTCGCCCATTAAGAATGCCCAGGACAAGATTACCCATTTCGTCGGCATTAAGGAGGATATCTCCGAGTACAAACGAATCCGCAAGGAGCTGTCCAATCAGCTTTATTTCATTAATCAGCTCATCGACACCTTGCCCAATCCTCTCTTCTATGTGGACAGGGATGAACGGTTCGTCGGCTGCAACCGGGCATACGAGGACGCCTTCCGGATTAACCGCAGCCAGCTCCGGGGACTGAAGCTCCGTGAATTCGCCCATGTCTCCGCCAAAAGTTACGAGGAATTCAGCTGCGCCCGGCAGCAGGTGCAGGATACGGGCAGGCCGGTGAGTATTCTGATGAAGCGCATTTTCGCCGACCGGCTGGAGCGGGATATCCTCTACACGGTATCGACATACCGGCTGTCCGACGGCAGCACCGGCGGGTATTTGGGAATCATGACCGACATTAGCGACCTGAAGCAAAAGGAAAAGGAACTGCTGAACACCAATCATTTTCTAGATACGATTATCGACAGCCTGCCGTTGATGCTTTATGTGAAGAATGCGGATACTCTGAGCTTCGATAAGGTTAACCGGGCTTGCGGTGATTTCTTCGGACTTTCTCCCCTGGCCATGAACGGCTTGACCAATCTGGATATTTTTCCGGTGAATGTGGCCAAGGCGTTGGATGAAACGGATACCCGGGTACTGAGGGGGGGCAAACCCGTCAGTGAGATCGAGGTGGTCCAAACACCGGGCAAAAGCAGCAGATATATTCATACCACCAAGCTGCCCATGGTGGATGCGTACGGTAATCAAAGCTATCTGCTGGGCATTTCCGAGGACATTACCGATCTGAAGCAGAAGGAAAAGCAGCTGGAGGAGGCTTTGCGGCTGGCGGAGGAAGCCACTCAGGCCAAGTCCCAGTTCCTGGCGAATATGAGCCACGAAATCCGGACCCCCATGAATGCCATTATCGGGCTGGCTTACCTGGCGCTCCGTACAGAGCTGACCGGCAAGCAAAAGGACTATGTCTCCAAAATACATAATGCAGGAAAATCCCTATTGGGAGTTTTAAACGATGTTCTTGATATCTCTAAAATCGAATCCGGGAAGCTTCAAATGGAGCAGGTGGATTTTGTGCTGGAGGATGTCATTGGCCAAACCATCGGTCTTGTCAGCCAGCAGGCCCATGACAAGGGGCTGGAGCTTCTGTCCCGCCTGGGCCCGGGCATTCCCCGGAATCTGAAGGGGGACCCCTTGCGGCTGGGGCAGATTCTGATGAATCTTCTGAGCAATGCCGTGAAATTCACCAGGGAGGGCCAGGTGGAGATTCAGATCGAGCGGGTTTCCGGACACCGGAATAAGCTGGAGCTGCAGTTTTCCGTCTCCGATACGGGCATCGGCATGTCTGCGGAGGCGAAGGCCCGGATGTTCCAAGCCTTTATGCAAGCGGACAATTCCACAACCCGCAAGTACGGCGGGACGGGATTGGGACTGGCCATCAGCAAGGAGCTGGTGGAAATGATGGACGGCTCCATCTGGGTGGAGAGTGTGGAAGGGGAAGGCAGTGTATTCAGCTTTAAGGCTTGGTTTGAGATTCCCGAGTCGGCTCATACCCATAGCCGGATCGTCCCGGAACGGCTGGACGGCCTCCGGGTTCTGGTGGTCGATGATAATTATACCGCCCGGGAAATTCTGTCGGAGTATCTGGGGCAAATGCGCTGCCGTGTGGAAACAGCCGAATCCGGCGAGGAGGCCCTGCGCGCCGTAGCCGGTGCAGATCAGAACCAGCCCTTTGATCTGATTCTCCTGGATTGGAAAATGGAGGGGATCTGCGGTTTGGAAACTTCTACTCAGATCCGGAACGATCCGTCCATCCGGCATCAGCCGGCCATCATTCTCGTTACCGCCTTCGGTGAGGACAGCCTGAAGAAACAGGCGGAGGAGGCGATGGTGAATGATTATCTGGTGAAGCCGGTGAGCGAATCCATGCTGTTTGATGCTTTGGTGCGTATATTCTCCCCGCCGGCGGCTCTGCCGGAGGGCCGCGAAGCTCAGCCGGCCGGTGCCGATATGGAGGGTTATGTGCTGCTGGTGGAGGATCATGAGATCAACCAGCAGATTGCTGTGGAGCTCTTGACCAGCCGGGGCTTGCGGGTGGATATCGCCGGCAACGGAGCTATTGCCGTGGAGAAAATGAAGAATCAGGCCTCATCCGCGGACCCGTATCATCTTATATTGATGGATTTGCAGATGCCGGAGATGGACGGCTTTGAAGCGGCCTACCGGATTAGAGCCATGGGGCATACGCTGCCTATTATCGCCATGACGGCCCGGACATTGCCGGAGGAGCAGGAGATGTGCCTGGCTGCGGGGATGAACGATCATGTGGCGAAGCCCATAGATCCGGACAATCTGTTTGCTGCCATCCGGAGGATTGCTCTGACTGCTCTTCCGGAGGTGGCGGTTGCCGCCGGCAACAACCATCCTGGAGATCCCGCGGCGGCGGGGCCGGAAGGACAGCAGGGGCAATGGCCTCCGAGCATCCACGGCATCGACCTGGAGGACGGTCTCCGCCGGGTGGGGCATAACGCGGAGCTGTACCGGAGGCTCCTGCTCAGCTTCGCGGATAACCAGGCGGATACTGCCGTCCCTGTCCGTTATGCGCTCAGGCAAGGGGATCTGGAGACGGTCCAGCGCCTGGTCCACAACCTGAAGGGGGTTACGGCTAATCTGGGCATTTGGGTTGTCAGCGGCTTATGTGACCGGATTGAGCGGAAGCTGCCGCAGGATGGAGAGGAACAGGATATCAACAGGGAAGCCGAGGAGTTGGAGCAGCTGCTCCGGCGGGTTGCCTGGGAGATTAAGGAACGGATTCCGGCGGATCCGGATGCCAAGGCTGAGGTGAAATTCCGCGCAGAGCCTACCGTTCAAGCCTTGCAGAAGCTGTTGGGTATGCTTCAGGACAGCGATAGTGAGGCTGTTGACTATTATGAAGCCATTAAGCATGAGCTGGCCACGCTTCTTTTGCCGGATGAAGAAAGTCACCTGGGACATTACCTTAAATCTTATGAGTTGGAAGAGGCGGCCACTGTTATTGAGGCCGTTCTTGCCCGCCATCCGGCTATGAAGGAAAGGAGCCATGACTGCCGATGAATAGTAAGCCCGTTATTCTGGTAGTTGACGATACACCCGATAATTTATCCCTATTAAGCGGTTTGTTGAAGGAGCATTATAAGGTAAAGGTGGCTACCTCCGGCAGCAAAGCTCTGCAGATTGCCAAAGCCTCCCCTCCCGATCTGCTGCTGCTGGATGTCATGATGCCGGTCATGGACGGCTACGAAACCTGCCGGCATTTTAAGGAGGACGAGGCATTAGCGGATATTCCCGTGATTTTCCTGACGGCGAAGAGTGATACGGAGGATGAAAACAAGGGATTTGCCTGCGGGGCGGTGGATTACATTATTAAACCCATCAGCTCCGCCATCCTCCTCTCCCGGGTAAAAACCCATCTGGAGCTGAAGCAGACCAAGGATGTTCTGAAGAACCAAAATGAATTTCTCGAGCTGGAGATCTCGCGGCGGATCAAGGAGATTTCCCGCATCCAGGAGGCCACCATTATGTCAATGGCCGCCTTGGCGGAAATCCGGGATACGGATACGGGTAACCATATCCAGCGCACGAAGCTATACATACAGGAATTGGCCACATGGCTGTCCAAAACAAGCAAATACAGTAAACAGCTCAATCAGGAAAACATTGATCTGATCGTTACCTCCGCTCCGCTTCATGACATCGGGAAGGTGGGGATTCCCGATCATATTCTGCTGAAGCCCGGCCGCTTGACGCCCGAGGAATTTGATATTATGAAAACTCATACTGTATTGGGCAGAGAAGCGATAGACAGGGCGGAGCGGGTTATGGACGAAACGGAGACTTTCCTTCATTACGCCAAGGAAATTGTGTACTCCCACCACGAGAAATGGAATGGTACCGGCTATCCCGACGGGTTGGCAGGGGAGGATATCCCTTTGTCGGCGCGGCTGATGGCAGTGGCGGATGTGTATGATGCGTTAACCAGCAAACGGGTGTATAAGGATGCCTTCGGCCATGAGCAGGCGGTGGAGCATATTGCGAGGGAAGCGGGAGTCCATTTTGACCCGGATATTATCGAGGTGTTCCTGAAATGCCAGCACCGCTTCCTGGAAATATCCGAGCTGTATAAGGAGCCGCGTGGTATTGTGGCAGACTAAGTGCTCCTCCTCCGCCCCTACCCGGCCTTCGGCGTGGACCAAGTAATGGAGGAAGATCGATAGCGTTCCCTCAAATGGGCCCTGCCCATTTCGAGGCCTTCATTACTTATCCGGCCTTCGGCATGGACCAAGTAATGGAGGCGGGGGAGCCGCTACCGATTTTGCTGGAAATAGGCTATAATATATGCATGATGTGATTCTGGCACTATGTTAAGGAGGAGCTTCTTTTGGAAATGCGGGGCATTATGGGCGGGTTCTACCGTATATCGGAATGGATAATGCGGTTGAGCGCCATCAATCTTTTGTGGGTGATTTGTTCCATCCCGGTCTTTTTTATGCTGCTGACCATGTTGGCATCACCGGAAATGACTGTGGATGTTATGCTTTCTTCTTTATGGATAATCGCAATTTTGTGTCCGTTTACATTGATCCCCGCCACAGTGGCGATGTATGGTGTTGCCCGCAAGTGGGTGATGGGGGATACGGATGTTCCTTTGTTTAAAACCTATTTCCGCTGTTATAAAGAAAACTACAAACAAGCCATGCTGGGCGGTCTGCTGTTTTTGGTCATCGGCGTTCTGCTGATTGTCTGTATCCGGTTTTATTCCTCCCAGACCAATGCCTTGCGCTGGCTGTCGTTTCTGTTTATCTCCTTTGGCGTCGTGTATGTCGGCGCATTGTTGAATTTCTTTTCGTTGATGGTCCATTTTCATATGAAGCTGCTTCAACTGGTGAAGAATGCGTTTATAATGACTATGGGACAGCCGTTCACCTCCATCGGAATCCTGGCTACCAATGCGGTGATTGTGTATATCAGTACCCGGTACACGTTCTTGATTCCCTTCTTCATGGGCAGCGTCAGCGCCTTCGTGACCTTCTGGTATTTCTACCGCGGGTTCCAGCGGCTGCAGGACAAGGCCGAGAAGGCCAAGGAAAAGGCCGGAGAGCTGGAAGAAGCGGAAGAGGACGAGCTGAACGCTCCGACCAAGCTGTAGGTGATACCGCTCAAACTTTAGGTATATTCTTTTTACTTTTGCTTCAGTGAAGATTATAATAAAGACACATTCCTGCGATGTGCGTATTAGTCCTCCATTGTTTTGAACCAATGAATGTTTCTAGGGAGATCAAGATTGTCGTGCGGCTGACCTGCCCCCCTGATGCGGGGGACTTCAAAAGCGCGGCTGCGGTCACCCACCTGCGAGAGCGGGTTTGAAGCATAGAGGACCGGACGGCATAGGCGGGTACCCAAAAACTCCTTCTTCGGAAGGAGTTTTTGGTTTTTAATGGGACACTGCTGGTGGGTGGGGCAGAACCAAGAGGTTGCATGTGCGGGGGGAATAGGTAGTACGGGATGGGGAGGAATGGTGATTGAAGGGAGGGCATATGGGATGTTAATAGTGACGAAGTGAGCCGCCGCCTTGATGCCGGAGGTTGTGTTCTTGCGGACCGTAGATCCTCTATTTGTACAAAATAGTCATTGTCACGCTGCTTGCGGACTCAGGAGACGTTATTTGGGTATGTAGGTTGCCTAAAATGCCGTTTTGCCTGGAATAGCGGAAGCTGAGTCCGTAAGGATGTAGAAAAAGACATTTTCGGCGAAATAGAGGCACCTCGGTCCGTTAGTGTTAGTACCACTAAGCTGCGAGGAAAGGGGAAGCGGCGAAGGGGCGAGGCTCAGACTGCAAGCAGAGAAAGTGGCGTAAGGATTCCGGGGCCAAGAGAAAAAAGCCTGGCCTCCCATACGGGAAAAGCCGGGCTTCTGCGGATTATTGCTGCACGGCCAACGCGCTCAACTGGTGGAAGGAGTCGCGCAGGGTCGGGTACATGCTGCGGTAAAGCTTGTAATATGCCTCATAGCGGGCGCTATTGTCCGGATTGGGCTCGGTTCTGTGCTCTACACGGATCCACTCCTCACACAAGGTGGAGATGTCACGGTTAAGCACACCGGAAGCGGCCATAACAGCTGCGCCGTAAGCCGGGCCGTCGGTGGAGTTCACTGTTACCACCGGGTAACCGAAGATGTCGGCGATCATCTGCCGCCAGAAGGGGCTTCTTGCGCCGCCGCCATTTACCCGAAGCTCGCTGATTTCCACGGAGGATTCCTTCATCAGCTCCAGCGAGTCCCGCAGACCGAAGGTGATACCCTCCAGCACCGCACGGGTCAGATGGGCCTTGGTGTGCCGCAGGTTCAAGCCCACAAAAGCGCCGCGTGCCCGCGGATCGGGGTGAGGTGTGCGTTCGCCGGTGAGGTACGGCAGGAACAACAAACCTTCGCTGCCCAAAGGCGCAGTTTCCGCCAGGGCGGTCAGATATTCATAAGAATCGCGGCCTTCCTTTGCGGCTTTCTCTAGCTCCTCGTAGCCGAACTGGTTGCGCCACCATTGGAAGGAGCCGCCGGCGGAGAGCATAACCCCCATCCGGTGCCACTTGCCGGGCACACCATGGCAGAAGGAGTGGAGGCGGAATTCGCTGTCCATATGGCATTCCTCGTCATGGACGAAAACCACACCGGAGGTGCCCAAGGCAACGGATGCAATTCCCTTTTTCACCACGCCTACCCCCACAGCGCCGCAGGCTTGGTCTCCGCCACCGGCAACTACGGGAGTACCGGCAGCCAGCCCTGTAGCTTCAGCGGCTTCAGGCAGCAGATGGCCGGCAACGTCATTACTTTCGTATAGAGGCGGCAGCCATTGGAAGGGGATACCCAGAGCGTCGGCCACTTCCTGGGACCAGGCCCGCTTGGCCACATTCAGCAGGAGGGTGCCGCTGGCATCCGCTACGTCCATACCCAGCTTGCCGGTGAGCTGAAGTCTTACATAATCCTTGGGCAAAATCAGATGACGGGTGCGTTCGAACAGCTCGGGTTCATTCCGCTTCAACCAAACCGCCTTCGGCGCCGTAAAGCCGGTCAGCGCTTTGTTGCCGGTCAGCTCGCCAAGCTTTTGCTTGCCGATGGTGTCTTCGATCCAGGTACATTCGGCTTCCGTACGCTGGTCGCACCACAGCAGAGCGGGACGAACCACCTTCAACTCCTCATCTAAGAAAACAGAGCCGTGCATTTGCCCGGACAAACCGACCCCCGCCACTTGTGCTGCGGGAATTCCGGTTTTGGCCAAGAGGCCGCGGATGCAAGCGGCAGACTGGTTCCACCAGTCCTCAGGATGCTGCTCCGCCCAGCCGGGATGCGGCTGCAGGAGCGGGTATTCTTCACTGTGGCTGCCGGCAACGGAGCCGTCCTCAGCCACCAGAATGCACTTGACGGCAGAAGTGCCGAGATCAATGCCCAAGAAATAATTCATCGTATCGTGCTCCTTGTAAAAATGATGATTTGAGCTTCATTATAACATAGTTTGTTAAATGAATAAACTTAGATTTTTGGCGGAAAACTTTTTGGTGAGCGCTCTGCAAAACCTATTGTATAATCCCTGCCGGACTGCTAAAATGGATTCAACAGATACTTTATTTAGTAAATAAAGAAAGTAGGTGTCTATGGAAACATTTAATACCGCCAACAAAAGTCTGATCAAGGATATGAATACCTCGACCATTCTCCAGATTGTCCGTACCAAGGGGCCCATTTCCCGGGCGGAAATCTCCAAGCTTACGGGGCTTAACCCCGCCACCGTATCCAGCAATACGGCAGGGCTCATGGAACTGGGGCTGGTGAGGGAGACAGGGATCGGTGTTTCCAGCGGCGGGCGGAAGCCCCTTCTGTTGGAACTGAATCCCGAGGCGTATTATGTGGTCGGTGTGGATATGGGAACCACCGACGTCGCTGTAGGCATTACGGATTTGGAAGGGCATATCCGGTGCAAAAGCACACTTCCTTTTGGAGGAGCTGCGGAGCCGGAAGAGATTATGGGCATCATCGGGCAAGCTATCCGTAACGTGCTGGAGGCTGCGGAAATTGCCGCCGAGCGGATTCTCGGAATCGGTATGGGTATTCATGGGCTGGTGGATCCGGATCGGGGGATTTCGCTTTTTGCCCCGGCCTTTCAATGGAAGAATGTCCAGGTCGCCCAGCTGTTCAGCGAGCAGTTCGGGCTTCCCGTCTCCATCGACAATGATGCACGTGCCATGGCGTTGGGAGAGAAATGGTTCGGCAAGGCCCAGTCTGTCTCCAACTTTTTCTTCCTCAATATCGGCACCGGTATAGGGTCCGGCATTTATCTCAACGGGGAGCTCCTGAAGGGGGCACACTTCGGGGCAGGTGAAATTGGGCATATCCGTATTGCCAGCCATCAGGAAAAGCCCTGCTTCTGCGGCAAGACGGACTGTCTTTCTACTGCAGCCTCCGGACCCGCGCTGGAGGAAATTGCCCGGACCGCTGCGGCGAGAGGTCAGGCGCCTTTGCTGGCGCAGCTCAGCAACGGTGAGCCTGATGCCATTACGGGTGAGCTGATCCATCAGGCAGCCCTGCAGGGTGATGAGTTCTCCATCGGTTTGCTGGATCAGGCGGGCCGGCATATCGGCGGCGCACTGTCCTTGGTGATTAATCTGCTGAATCCCGAGATGGTGCTGATCGGCGGTGGAGTTGCCAACGGCGGGGACTTTATTTTCCAAGGCATCAAGGAGGAAGTTGCCAACCGGTCCATGCAGCATAATATCGAGCATATCTATATCGGTCCGGCGGGGCTGGGGGACGATTGCGGCATTATCGGTGCTGCCACCCTGATTCTGCGCAGTGTATTCAGCAATCCCAATCAATACAATACTTAATAAAAAGGATGATCATCCATGGCAAATGTGGAGCAATTGAAGCAGCGTTTTGTGGAGCTGCATGGCGGAAGCGCGGCAGACATCCGGGTGTTCTTCGCCCCCGGTCGGGTTAACCTCATCGGCGAGCATACGGACTATAACGGCGGATATGTTTTTCCGGCTGCCCTGACCTTCGGCACCTTCATGCTGATCCGCAAGCGGGAGGACGATGTCATTCGTCTGGCTTCCACCAACTTTGAGCTGCAGGTAGATTTTAAGCTGAAGGATGCCGTATATGAGGAAGCCCATGACTGGGGCAATTACCCTAAATCCATTCTGGTTCATCTGGCCAAGCGGGGCTTCACCTTCGGCGGCTACGACGTGCTGTACCATGGCGAAATCCCCAACGGGGCAGGGCTTTCCTCCTCTGCATCCATCCATTTGGCAACGGCTATCGGCTTTATGACCATGGAAGGCCATCCTATCGACCGGGTGCAGCTGGCGCTGGCGGCCCAAGAGGCAGAAAATCAGTTTATGGGTGTCCAATGCGGCATTATGGACCAGTTCGTCATTGCTAACGGCAAGAAGGACCATGCAGTGCTTCTGATGTGCAGCACCCTGGAATATCAGCTGGTGCCTTTCCAGGCCAAGGGCTACAAAATTGTCGTCGGCAACACCAACAAACGCCGCGGGCTGGTAGACTCTGAATACAATACCCGCCGGGCCCAATGTGAGCAAGCGGTGATCGACCTGCAGGCTGCCTTCCCCGACCTGAAGCTGCTGGGTGAGCTTACCCTGGAGCAATTCGAAGCCAATGCCCATCTCATCAAGGATGTGATTGTGCTGATGCGCGCCCGCCACGTGGTGGAGGAAATCGACCGGGTGCTGAAATCCGTGGAAGCGTTGAAGGCCAATAATCTGGTCCGTTTCGGCGAACTGATGACAGCATCCGGCGTTTCCTTGAGGGAGCTGTATGAGGTGACCTGCAAGGAGCTGGACGTTATGGTAGAGGAAGCGCTCAAGATTGAAGGTGTGCTGGGCTCCCGGATGACCGGCGCCGGCTTCGGCGGCTGTACGGTTTCCCTGGTCCGCGAGGATAAGGTGGAGGAGTTCATCGAGAAGGTGGGCAAGGCCTACAGCGAACGGACCGACTACAAGGCGGACTTCTACGTGGCGGATATCGGGGACGGCGCAAGCGAGTTTAACCCCCAAAACTAGTCCCCCAAAAGTGAAGCGAAGCTTTGAAGCTTATACCGATTACTTTCGGGGGAGCCCCCGGAAAAACATTCATTGCATGTACAACCCATTTATATAGAAAAAAAGGAGTGTTTCCACATGGCAGTATTGGTAACGGGAGGAGCCGGCTATATCGGTTCCCATACAGTGGCAGAATTGATCACCGCAGGCGAAGAGGTAGTCATCGTCGATAATTTGTACCAAGGGCATAAGGATGCGGTGCTGGGCGGCAAGCTGTATGTAGGCGACATCCGGGACAAGGATTTTTTGGATACGGTATTTAAGGAAAACACCATCGACGCAGTAGTTCACTTTGCCGCCAATTCCCTGGTGGGCGAGAGCATGAAGGCCCCTGCTAAATACTACCACAACAACGTGTACGGTACCCTTTGCCTTTTGGAAAAAATGAATGAATACGGTGTAAGCAAAATTGTCTTTTCCTCCACTGCAGCCACTTATGGCGAGCCGGAGAATGTGCCGATCCTGGAATCCGACCGCACCTTCCCTACGAATACCTACGGTGAAACCAAGCTGGCGATGGAAAAAATGATGAAATGGTTCGATATCGCCCATAATGTAAAATATGTGTCCCTGCGTTACTTCAATGCCTGCGGCGCCCATGAAAGCGGCAAAATCGGCGAGGACCACAATCCGGAAACCCATCTGATCCCGCTGATTCTCGAGGTTCCTCTGGGAAAACGCCCGTTCATCTCTGTTTATGGCGATGACTATCTGACAGAGGACGGCACATGCATCCGGGATTACCTGCATGTCACAGACCTGGCGGATGCTCATCTGAAGGCGGTTAATTACCTGCGCAACGGCGGCGAAAGCAATGTGTTCAATCTAGGCAGCGGCACCGGTTATTCCGTCAGTGCGGTAATCGAGGCTGCTCGCAAGGCAACCGGACACCCCATTCCCGTGAAGGTGGAGGGCCGCCGCGCGGGAGATCCTGCAGTGCTGATCGCCTCCTCCCAAAAGGCCAAGGATGTGCTGGGTTGGACACCGAAGTTCGATAATCTGGAATACATCATCGGAACCGCATGGAAATGGCATGAAGCCCATCCGAACGGATACGCTAAATAAGGAGAGAGCATCCATGTCCCACAACATTGCGCAGGATATCGCGTTATTGGTCCGTTTCGGAGTTGAAAACGGCATGCTGGGTGAAGGCGACGATATTGTGGCCGTCAACAGCCTTTTAGATCTGCTCATGGTGGCGGAGCCGTATGAGGGGCCGCTGCCTGAAGTACGGGAAGAGAGTCCGGTTATTCTCGGCCGGATTCTGGACTATGCCGCTGACAAGGGGATTCTGCCGGATAATACAACCGGTTACCGGGATTTGTTGGATGCCCGGATTATGGGGCTGTTGATGCCCCGCCAATCCGAGGTGGCCCGGGAGTTCTGGGAAACCGCCGGCAGCCGTACGGTGGAGGAAGCGACTGATCGTTTCTACAAGCTGTCCATCGATTCCAACTACATCCGTATGGACCGCATCCGCAAAAACGGCTATTGGCCTGCGCCGACGGAATACGGTGACCTGGAGATAACCATCAACCTCTCCAAGCCGGAGAAGGACCCCAAGGAAATTGCCGCAGAGCGCGCACTCCCCCAGAGCAAATACCCCAAGTGTCTGCTTTGTGTGGAGAATGTGGGTTATGCCGGGCGTTTGAACCACCCTGCACGCCAGAACCACCGGGTGATCCCGCTGAAGCTGGAAGGCAAACCCTGGTATTTCCAATATTCGCCCTATGTGTATTACAATGAGCACTGCATCATTTTCAACGCCGAACACACGCCCATGCAAATCTCGGAGCGGACCTTCGTGCGGCTCCTGGACTTTATTGGCCAATTCGGCCATTATTTTATCGGCTCCAATGCGGATCTGCCCATTGTGGGCGGCTCGATCCTAAGCCATGATCACTTCCAAGGCGGACGGCACGTATTCCCCATGGAAAAAGCTCCTGTTGAGCAAGCCTACCAAGCGGAAGCGTACCCGGGTGTCAAAATCGGACGTGTGAAGTGGCCTATGTCCGTGGTCCGGATTTCCGGCCAAAACAAGGAGCAGCTGGTTGAACTGGCCAGTTCCTTGCTGGATGCCTGGCGGGGCTTTACCGACGCGGCGGCAGGAATTCTGGCGGAATCCGCGGGAGAGAACGGGGCGTCTGTGCCCCATAACACCATCACGCCGATTGCCCGCCGCAACAGTGACGGAGAATTCGAGCTGGACCTGGTCCTCCGCAACAACCGGACCTCCGAGGAGCATCCCATGGGTATTTTTCACCCCCATGCCAACCTGCATCACATCAAGAAGGAGAACATCGGCTTGATCGAGGTGATGGGGCTTGCCGTTCTCCCGGGACGGCTGCTTCAAGAGCTTGATGAAATTGCTGGAATTTTAAAAGGAGAATGGGGTGCCGATGGCGAATGGAATAAGAATGAGCATCCTTTGTCGAAACATGCCGAGTGGATCGGTGAGCTGATCAACCGTTACGGCTCCTCTCTGACCGCCCAGGAAGCAACGGCCGCCATGCAGCGTGAGGTGGGACTGAAGTTCGCCGCGGTGCTGGCTGATGCCGGTGTCTACAAGCGTACGGAAGCGGGAATGGCCGCTTATGACCGGTTTATGGAGCATATGGGCTTTCGCAGGGTGTAATTCTCTTTCGCTTAAAAGGAGACAAGAAAAAATGGCAATTACGGTGAAGACAATCACTTACGGCGGATGGGGCAACTGCGTTGAGATATCCAACGGCATTGTAGATGTGGTCGCGACTGTGGACCTGGGCCCCCGCATTATCCGGTACGGCTTTAAGGGGCAGGCAAATCTGTTCAAGGAAGACATTGAGCGCTCCATCTCCAATCCGGTGCAGTACGAAGGAGCCGAGGATACCTGGTTTATTTACGGCGGACACCGTTTGTGGACCAGCCCGGAAGCCCATCCGCGCAGCTATTATCCGGACAATGAGCCGGTGGCCTGGCGGGCGACAGAAACAGGCGTGGTATTGACGCCTCCCGCTGAAAAGTGGAATCATCTGCAGAAGGAAATGGAAATCTCCATGGACGACAGTGGAGAAGTGACAGTCCATCACCGGATTGCCAATACCGGAGCATGGACGGTGGAGCTGGCCCCATGGGCGCTCTCCGTTATGGCCAAGGGTGGCACGGCGGTCATTCCCCAGGTCAAACGGGAGACCGGTCTGCTGGGCAACCGGATTTTGGCTCTGTGGCCGTATAGCCGGATGAATGATCCGCGCGTTACCTGGGGAGAGGATTATACCCTTATCCGCCAGGCAGACGGTCCGACTCCGTTTAAGATTGGTACCAACAATGAAAACGGCTGGGCGGCTTATTATAATGAAGGCAACCTGTTTGTGAAGTATTACAAGCATCAGCCTGAGGCGGCTTATCCAGATTTCGGGGTTTCATTCGAGGCCTATGTAAACGATCATTTCTTGGAATTGGAGAGCTTGGGCCCGCTGGTGCAGCTTGCTCCCGGGCAAACCACCGCTCACACCGAAACCTGGAATCTTTTCCGCACAGTAGAGCTTCCTCTTCAAGAGGAATCCCAGCTGAACCGGGAAATGAAGCATTTCCTTAAAGGTTAGGCAATCCTATGATTACCACAGTTACATTGAATGCCACAATGGATAAAACCTGCTTTGTCGGAGATCTCCAGATCGGGATGGTTAACCGGGTTCCTGACATGCGGTGTTTTCCCGGCGGCAAAGGCATCAACGCGGCACGGGTGGCCCATGATTTGGGCTGCCCTGTTCTGACAACAGGATTTGTAGCCGGCTTTAACGGATCTTTTATTGAGACGGAGCTTTCCAGACGGGGGCTCCTTCACGATTTTGTACGCATAGATGGAGAATCCAGAGTGAGTCTCAATATTATTGACCGGTTTACGGGCAAAACCACGGAGATTCTGGAACGCGGTCCCCAGATTGAGGCGGATGATGTTTTGGCGATCCGGGACAAGGTGAGGTCGTCAGTGGCTTCCTCCTCTGTGCTGGCGATTTGCGGCAGTATGCCGGAAGGAACGCCTGTGACCCTATATGCCGATTTTATTGAGATGGCCCATCAGGAAGGGATTGTCTCTATTCTGGATGCAAGCGGCGAGGCCCTCTTGGCGGGAATTGAGGCACGTCCCACTTGTGTGAAGCCCAATGAGGACGAGCTGGCCGCCGTTCTGGGCAGAAGCCCCGAGGGTGATGAGGATGTGTATGAAGCTGTCCAGCGTCTAGTGGACAAAGGAATATCCTGTGTGGCGGCTACTCTGGGCGAACGGGGCGCTGTTGTGGGTATTGATGGGCAGCTGTTCCGGGTGAATGTGCCGGTTCTGAAGGCAGTGAATGTAGTGGGCTGCGGGGATGCGTTTGTGGGGGCTATGTGCGCAGGATATTACCGGAGAACACCGGTGGAGGAAATCATCCGGATGGCGGCGGCGACAGGAGCGGCCAATGCCCTCACTGAAGAGGCGGGCGGCGTTAATCTGAACGATATGAGAGCGCTGCTGGGTGAAATCCGGATTGAACCTTTGTCCTAACACAGGTTTTCATAAGCATTTTCAATCACCTCTTTTGCTGTGCCCAAAAGAGTGGTAATATAGAAAGGTCAGAACTCCAGGAAATTGCTTCATTCCGATTTACCAAAAGGGGGATTCGCGTTTTGCTTAAGAGAACCTTGATCGGCATCATCCGCAGTCATGAGCTGACCGGAGAGAAGGCCAAGGACCCGGCCTTGAAAACCAAACACTACAAGCTGCCGAAAGCCAAGGCATGGGATGAAGTCGTATCGACTCTAAAGAAAATGAACGGGTATAAGCTACTCCATGAGGTTCCCAATGTGGGCGAGATTGTGTTGGAGCGCAGAACCATTACAGGCCGGACGCAGGATATTACGCTTACTGTATTTGATCTGGGACCCAGTAAATCAGCGGTGGATATTTATTCCGCTTCGCGTGGTTCGATGGGAGATCTCGGTTCCAATTATCGCACAATTCTGGAAATTTACAGGGAGCTTGACCGGAAGCTGGCTCCATACAAAATATAAAGCGGATACAGCTGCTAGGGTGTGTTTGCAAACTCCGAGGGGAGCAGATTTGGCCGAATTTTCGTTCCAGGCAAGGCACTTACGTGAAGGCGTACCGGGGGTACGTCAAGCGGAAGTAACGATGCAAGGGACGAAAAGGCGGTGAAAGATGCCCTCAAGCGGGTTTGCAAACACGGCCTAGGCCGGCCTTCTCCACAACAAAAACAGCGGAAGAATCGAAATTCCCCGCTGTTTTTCTGTGTCCTTATAAACCGGTTTGCCTGTTGGCACACACGGACAATTAGATGAGCTTGCGAACGGCTTCCACAGCTGCTTCGTAGTTGGGGTGATCGGTCATTTCACCCAGATACTCTACGTATTGTACGGTATCGTTGGCGTCGACCACAAAGATGGAGCGCATGAGCAGGTGGAATTCCTCGATCAGCACGCCGTAGGCTTTGCCGAAGGAGTGTTTCTTGTAGTCAGACAGGGTAACGACATTCTCAATGCCTGCAGCACCGCACCAGCGGGCTTGAGCAAAGGGCAGGTCCACGCTGACGGTCAGAATCACAACCTGGTCACCCAGCTTTACAGCTTCTTCATTGAAGCGGCGTGTTTGGGCGTCGCATACTCCTGTGTCCAGGGAAGGGACAACACTGATCAGCTTGATTTTTCCTGCGTAGTCCTTTAGGGAGACCTCGGTAACCAGATCCTTGTTCAATGTGAAATCAGGGGCTTTGTCGCCCACCTTCACCGTATTGCCTGCGAGAGTAAGGGGATTTCCTTTAAAGGTAGCCTGTGCCATAAGTTTCTTCCTCCTGTATCAAAAAAACGTTTTTTTCATTATAATATGGCTAAGACGGACTTGTCCAATTAAGAAATGATAAATGTCACAGTTCGACAAAAACTTTTTTTGAAAGGATCGCTGCCGTGGAGCTTCGACAATTGCACTACTTTATCAAGGTTGCGCAAAAGCAGCATGTGACCCAGGCTTCCGAGGAGCTTCATGTGGCCCAATCCGCCGTCAGCCGCCAGATTCATCAGCTGGAGCAGGAGCTGGGGGTGTCCTTGTTTGTGCAGAAGGGGCGTAATCTGCAATTGACCCCGGTGGGCAAGCTTTTTTTGGACCGGGTGGAAAATATATTTACTGACCTGGAGCGGGCGGTTCGGGAGGTGCGGGAGTTTCTCGATCCGGAGCTGGGCGAGGTGCGTATCGGGTTCCCCCACAGTATGGGAATTAGCCTGCTGCCCACGGTGGTGGCCCAATTCCGCAAGGAGCATCCCGGCGTGAAGTTCCGCCTGCGGCAGGGGACGTATTCCAGCCTTCTGCGGGATGTGATCAGCGGGGAGATTGATTTGTCCTTCGTTTCCCCGTTTCCCGAATCCCACGACCAGGTTACCGGGGAGTTGCTGCTTACGGAGGAGCTGTATGCGGTGGTGCCGGTAAACCATCCGCTGGCAGAACGGGAGGAGATCCGGCTGGACGAGCTCAGCGGTGACCCCTTCGTAATGTTCAGTGACGCGTATTCGCTGCGGTCCATTGTGCTGGATGGCTGCCGCGCCGCAGGTTTTGTGCCGCAGATCGGCTTCGAGGGGGAGGAGACGGACACCATCCGCGGACTGGTAGCCGCGGGGTTGGGAGTAGGCCTGCTGCCGGAGATGGCGCTGACGGAGATCAGCCCGCTGGAGCCGGCCAAAATCCGAATCAGTGAACCCAAGGTGACGCGCACCATCGGCCTGGTCCGGCGTAAGGAAGAAAAGCTGACACCGGTGGCGGAGCTTTTCCGCAGCTTCCTTATGAACTACTTCAAGCTGGGGTGAGGGGTATATCCGCTACCGATCCTAAATATGTGACTCCTTGCCGGATGCTGTTGCAGGCCATGTTTTTTCAAGGTAAAATAGGCTTGTTAACCATATATGGTCGTGAAGCACACGCCGCTGGTCTCCTTTTCATAAAAAGGGGATGCAGCGGCTTTATTTTTGCCGGAAGGGGAGAGTCACATGGCTTTTCGGGAAGCGTATGAAGCCTTTATGAGCAAACACAGAAAAGGAAGGAGTGGCGAGGATTTACGGCGTTTGGATGAAGGACATGGCCATGCGGAACGATTGTTTCTGGAGCAGGTGTGGTGGCCGGCCTTTGGGCAGTTTGATGATTTGATTCCGGAGTATCAGGTGACGGATTTTAAGGGAGGCAGCCGCTTTCTGGATTTTGCCTGGGTGAGAAGCCCATACCGGATCTGCATTGAGATCGATGGGTATGGGCCGCATCAGCGGGATGTCAGCAGGTGGCAGTATGCCGATCAAATACAGCGGCAGAATGATTTGGTGCTGGATGATTGGATTGTCATCCGGTTCTCTTATGATGGTGTGAAGGACCGGCCAAGGTTGTGTGAGCGGACGCTGCAGCAGGTTCAGGGAAAGTGGTTTGGAGGGTATGATCAAAAATATCGATTAGCTGACTTGGAGCGGTTTATTCTTCATATTGCCATTCTGCAAGAGGAGCTTGTTCCCGGCAAGGTTGCGGAAGAACTGGAAATTAGTGAACGGACGGCAAGAAAATGGTTGAAATCCTTGGTAACCAAAGGGTTGCTGGTACCCTTGTCAGGCAACCATCGGGTCCGCAGGTATAAGGTGAATAAAGATGAGAGATTATCCAAATATCTGAGGTGAAATGTACGCCTGACATAATAGCGGAAGCTATTTTCCGCTAAAGAGAGTTTTCCTTATCCATTGGGTGAATAACGGAAGGAGATTTCCGTTATTGCAAGATTTTATTCTGCCTCACGCAATAAAAAAGAGCATTAACGGAAAACTGTTTCCGCTAATGCTCTTTTTGTTAGGTTTTGGGGGAGATAGCGGAAACGCGTTTCCGTTATTTCATCACTGTCCACCGAATAAGCTCCAACGAGCGCGAATCAATCATCCGAGCGGTTGAAGATCCAGATGTACTCCAGGAGCTGCAGGATGCTCATGACGGCTGCCGCGACATAGGTCAGGGCTGCTGCGTTCAGTACCTTGGCGGCGAAGCCTTCTTCGTCGTTGCGGATGAAGCCAAGTGCCACCATGTTGTCTCTGGCCCGGGTAGAGGCGTTAAACTCAACGGGCAGGGTGACGACTTGAAACAGGACGGCGGCGCTGAACAGGATGATACCAAGGAAAATCAGGCCACTGAACTTGAAGAGGAAACCTCCGATGAGCAGGAGAGGTGCAATGCCGCTGGCGAAGTTGACAACCGGGAACATCCGGTGGCGCGCCACCAGCATCGGGTAACGGACTTTGTCTTGGATAGCGTGGCCCACTTCATGGCAGGCGACGCTCACGGAAGAGATAGAGTTTCCGTAGTATACCGCCTCGGAGAGGCGTACGGTTTTGGCGATTGGGTCATAATGGTCGGACAGCTGACCCGGTACGGGTTCGATCGGGATGTTGTACAAACCCGCATCATCCAGCATCCGTCTTGCTGCCTCGTAGCCGGTCATGCCCGTGCTGACGGGAACCTGGCCAAACCGGGCGAATGTGCCTTTGACTCGGAACTGCGCCCATATGCTGAGGCCAAAAGCCAGCAGTATCAGGGGCGTCCATGGGGTAAACAGCATCGTGCCTCACTCCTTTTTGGTTTCCGGTAAATTTGGTTAGCGGTAAGCCATGCTAGGGTTGTGCATACTGCCCTAAAAGGGATCTTTGCCGAAGAGGACAAGTAGGGCTTCCAAGCAGGCGATTCCGGCAGGTGTAATCAGCTTGAAAAAGTTCTTAGCCTGGTTGGGCTTCAGTTGCTCCAGGATCGGCTCGATTTCCTTGACTTCCTTAAGAAGCTGCTGCATGTGGAGCTGAAGATCTGTCAGTTTATCTGCCACACTTGCTTCCCCGGTAATCCGGTCCAAACGATCCAGGCTTGCCTTGATTTCCTCCAGGGTAAGCTTTTCCTGCTTCATCGATTCAATACGCTTCAAACGGTGGATGGTTTCATCATTATAGTAGCGGTAATTATTATCGGCCCGTTTGATGGGATGAATTAATCCCAAATGCGTGTAATAATCGATAGTCCTCTGACTGACACCGGTCAGCTTCGCCAATTCCCCTACCCGGTAGAGAGTCCGTTCTTCCATTGGGATCACCTCCATCTTCTATTGTACACCACAAAAACCGTACAGTAAAACGTTATGCTTTTGGATCGGACTAATTATATATCGGTAAACAAGGTTGAAAATCTAATTATAAGCGAAAACCTGACATGAATAAAGCGGATAATCTTAATTAGGGAATATTCGTGATCCCATGTTAGGTTTATCCGGGGTGGAATGTTCTGCGCGTCCTAACATATGGTAAATAGTACAATGCATGTACTCTAACATTCCATATGTTAAGAAAACACGAATTATTATCAGAATTGATACGTTAATTTTTCGTTTTTTGAAAAATTAGTTGTTGTCAAACGCAACATACCCGTATATAATGACATTAAGAATTTCATAAGATGTTAAAAAACATGACATTAAAGAAAGGGTGTTGGTTAGTATGGTAAAGAAAATGCTTTATGCAACGGGTATCATGAGCTTATTATTCCCAACCTTGGCTTTTGCGGCAGATGATCCGGTGGCTACCGTGAGCCTCTCGCTGGACAGCTTGTGGGTAATGGTTGCAGCGGTTCTGGTTCTGCTCATGCAAGGGGGATTTATTCTTCTCGAAGTAGGTTCCACCCGCATGAAGAACGCCGGTCACGTAGCTGGCAAAACCATCTTTGCAACAGGCCTTTGCACCCTGGTCTTCTGGGCAGTGGGTTACAGTCTGATATTTACCGAAGGCACCTCCCTTCTGGGCGGTTTGTCCGAAGCCTTCTTTAACCCCAGCAAGATTGTAGAAGGCGGCATCGCCGGCACCTCCATCTTCTTCCTCTTCCAATTGGCATTTGCCGCAGTTTCTCTCTCCATCGCATGGGGCGGCTTCGCAGAACGCGCCAAGCTGTCTGTGTACCTGATCTTCACCGTTATCTTCGGCGTTGTCATCTACCCGGTTATTGCACACTGGATCTGGGGCGGCGGCTGGTTGGCTTCCCACGGCAAACAAGACTTTGCAGGCTCCACGGTTGTTCACTTAACCGGCGCGGCAGCGGCTCTGGCAG
This sequence comes from Bacillota bacterium, assembly GCA_023393235.1. Taxonomy (GTDB): domain Bacteria; phylum Bacillota; class Bacilli; order Paenibacillales; family NBRC-103111; genus Paenibacillus_AR. Next base: position 46,764 of record JAEWMH010000205.1, read on the forward strand.
CTACTATCCTGCTCAAGCCCCGTATCGGCAAGTACAACAAGGACGGCACTGTGAACGCTATTCAAGGACACAACCAAGTATTTTCCACTGTATCCGTACTCCTTCTGTGGGTAGGCTGGTTCGGCTTTAACGCCGGCTCCACGGTTGCTGTAGGCGATGGTTTCTTCGGTTATGTTGCATTTAATACCCAGCTGGCTGCAGGTGCAGGCGCAGTAGCCGCTTTGATTGTATCCTGGATTTTCCTGGGCAAGGCAGATATCCCGACTATGTTGAATGGCGCCTTGGCAGGTCTAGTAGCGATCACCGCATCCTGTGCCTTCGTTGAGCCTTGGGCGGCGGTTGTCATCGGTTTGGTTGCCGGCGGTCTGATGTACTTCACCATGAAGTTCTTCGATAAGGTGAAAATTGACGATCCGGTTGGCGTTCTCTCCGTTCACGGCGTTGCCGGTATCATCGGCACCATCTCTACCGGCTTCTTCGCTACAGAAGAATTGGCAGCCAAGGTAAACGTGGGTAAAGCAGGTTTGCTCTACGGCGGCGGCTTTGACCAATTGCTGGTTCAGCTTTATGGCGTGCTCACCTCCGGTGTGTTCGCATTCGTAGTATCCTTCGCGGCCCTGTGGCTAATCAAGAAAGCCATCGGCCTCCGCGTAACCGAAGAGGAAGAAGTGATCGGTCTGGACTTGAGCGAACACGGCTCCTACGGTTATCCGGAACAAATGAAGAAAGCCGGCTCCGGCTACAACGTTGCAGGCTAATCGAGCCTGAGCCAGCTATAAAAGCTTAGGCCCGCAAGAGGCGTATCATCTATGTTAAAATGGAATCAGGAGGTGGCTTCCAACCGGAGCCGTTACCTTCTGATTCTGTTTTAGGGCTAAAGACGGAAGGGGACAATGCCTATGGAACTCCATCTGGAGGAGATTCGTAAGACCATTGCGCGAAGCTCGGACCCGGATACATTGCGCGGATTGCGAGACCAAATCCATGAGAAGCTCCTGGCGCAGCCCCTTGACGCGTTTCCCGGGGATTGGAACGATTGGATCAATACACTGCATGACGCCCTGATTCAATTTGCTGTAAAAAAAGCGGAGGACAACCTCCTGCAGGCAGGGTTCGGAGCCCCGCCGCTTCCCTACGCCATGTTGTTGTTCGGCAGCGGAGGCCGCCGTGAGCAGACACTGTGGAGCGACCAGGACAGCGGCCTCATTTATGAGGAGCCGGAAGCAGCTATGAAGGAAGCGGCTGATGCTTTTTTTAAACGGCTGGGGTCGGAAATTGTAAAGGTACTGTTTCAGTTGGGCTATCCTCCCTGCGAAGGGGATGTGATGTGCAGCAATCCGTCCTGGACACAAAGCGCCGACCGCTGGTATGAGACTATCAATGCTTGGCTGGATGAACCTAACTGGGAGAATATCCGGTATACCCTCATCATTGCCGATTCCCGCTGCATCAGCGGAGACGAGAGGCTCGGCGAAAGCCTGAAGCGATTGCTTCTGGACCGGGTGGCTTCCGACCGCAGACTTCTGGTGCATATGCTCCGCAATACTCTTAGGCGTAAGGTTTCCTTGGGGGTCCTGGGGAATCTCATTCCCGAACGGTTCGGGGAGGATATGGGCGGGATTGATATTAAGTACGGTGCTTATATTCCGCTGGTGAACGGTATCCGGCTGCTTGCCATCAGCCACGGCATCTCCCTCTCCAATACGTTGGAAAGGATAGCCGCGATGGAAAAGCAAAAGGCAGAGGACGCAGAAGCGATCCATCAATGGCGCCAGGCGGTTTTAACAGTGCTCAAGCTCCGTTCGTTAACCACCTCCAAGCTGGAAGACGGCTTCTACCAGTCCGGTGGTATCCTGCCCGGGTCCAAGCTGACCAAGGAACGGAAGAACGAATTGAAATATGCCCTAAAGGTTGGCCAGAAGCTTCATAAATATGTAGAAAAAGAGATGCAAGACGAGGAGATATAAGAGGTTCGGCAAGGTTGTTTAATGTGTGGGGAAAAGTTTAAACGGGAAGAAGGGATACGGATGAAGGATCCGGGACCTGCAGGCCGAATGTGGCAGCTGTATAAGATGGGTGGACTGACGCCTGCCATCACCTCCATGTTCGATTCACGGAATGCGCAGCAAATGGCCTTTATCCGGTCCGTCATGAAGGAGCAGCGCAAAAATTCTCTGTATGATGTGCAGCTGGATACGCTGGAAGCGGTGGTTTTTGACTTGGAAACCACGGGATTCTCCCCGTATAACGGGGATGAGATTCTATCCATCGGGGCCATTCTGGTAAAAGGGGATCAGGTATGTGAGGAAACCTTCTATACCTTGGTCAATCCCAAACGCCAGGTGCCGGATGAGATTGTGGCTTTAACCGGGATCACCAATGAAATGGCGGGCCGAGCCCCGGATCTTATCGACGGGCTAAAGGGCTTTCTGGAATTTGTCAGCAACCGGGTGCTTATCGCCCATGGCAGCGGACATGACAAGCATTTCTTAAATTCAGCATTATGGAAAACCTCCAAGGTAAACCTGTCCCATCGGCTGCTGGATACCATGATGATCGGCATGTGGCTCCACCCTAAACGAAGCCACTTCGACTTGGATTCGATGCTGAATCTGTACGACGTGGAGGTTCTGCACCGCCATCATGCGCTGGAGGACTCCATAATGACCGCCCATTTGTGGGCCAAAATGTTAAAGGATATTGCAGCCAAGGAGATCACAAACCTCGGCGACTTATACGCCCATCTCAGTCACTACGGTACCTGAAGGCCTGTTCCTCCCAGGAACGGCCTCCCCGGGGAAGGTAGCAGCGGAGCTCGGGCGTATTGTTATTTTGGAGGGAAATAATCAGATGCAGCGCCGTCTCCCATAAGCTGTCCATATCCGCGGCAGAAGGGATGGCAGGGGCATTGGGATGGGAATGAAACAGGCCCACAAGGGACGGTTCCGTGGCCGTCTGGGCATAACGGTAGACCGTTTCCACCCATTCCACCGGCTCAAAAGCAAAGGTGGTTTCCGGGTTCGCTGCCGCGTTGCACAAGGGGTGGAATCCTTCCACATACAAGGAGCCTTCCCGGCGAAACCCCGTCAGAATACCGCAGCATTCCCGGGGGAGGGCCGAGCGGCAGGCAGCGGCCAGGCTATCCGGACGGTGATGGTCCCGGAACAGCTCCGGTTTGAAGAAAATATCCATGTCTTCCTCCGAATGGGGTTTTTAGGGCGTGTCAGATACGCCCTAGCTTATAGTATAATGAGGATACTCCAATTTCGGTAGGATGGTGGTCATGAAGATTTTGTATTTGCTTTTGGGTTTTTTCTTTTTTGGGCTGGGTGCAATCGGAACGGTAGTGCCGGTCCTTCCCACCACACCCTTTTTGCTGCTGGCTGCATTCTTTTTTGCCAGAGGGTCCGAACGGTTTAACCGTTGGTTTCTATCCACCGGTCTGTACAAAAAGCACTTGGAGTCCTTTATTCAGTCCCGTTCCATGCCCCGCAGGACCAAGGTGTACATATTGAGCTTTGCTACCACCATGCTGGCGGTGGCTTTTATCCTTACGGACCTGCTGTTCCTGCGTCTATTTATCCTGGTGGTGGCAGCTTATCTTCATTACTATTTCGCCGCCCATATCAAAACAGTGCCGTCTGAACGGAAAAAAGGAGCCGAAAGCGGCTTTACGCCACCTCCGCCTCCGGCTTGACCAGGAAAAAGATCAGGGTCAAGGCGATCAGTGCCAAAATCGATACCGTGATAAACACCAGCATATCCGAACGGTTCATCATCAGCTCGAATAAGGGAGGACCTGCTGCCACCCCCAGGAAGCGCAAGCTGCTGTAGAGGGAGGTGATCATGCCGCGCTGCTCTTTTTCCACCGAGCCGGTAATCATGGTATTGAGGCAGGGCAGCAGCAGGCCGGTGCCGACACTGCTGGCCGTAAGCAGGCCGATGAGCCAATAGATGTTGCCGTTCAGGAAGATCGCTGCGGTTAAGCAGGCGGTCATTACAGCCAGGCCGATCAGCATCAGCTTGCGCATGAGGATACCGTTCTTTTTGATCACGGCGCCTGTGGTGTATGAGGTAATGACCATGCCCAGCAGAGGGATGGCCAGCACAAGTCCCTTCACAACCCCGTCGATGGAATAGGGCGGTTTCTCCAAAATCTGAGACAGATAAAATAATACACCGAACAGGACGAACAAGGCCAATGCTCCTGCCAGATAACTGGTCAGAAGCCATTTGGCTTTTTCTTTAATGATCTTCAGTGTGGTATGGGTATACTCCCCCAGCTTCATGGGAGGGCCGTCCCGGCCTGGCTCCTTCAGCAGGAAAATCACAGCCAGAAGGGAGATGGCGCAGAATACCGGGAGGGCGAAAAAGGCCAGATACCAGACAATCAGCGCCAGCGCCGCCCCCAATATGGGACTGACCACCTTGCCTGTGCCGTTGGAGGCTTCGGTCAAGCCCAGAGCCTTGCTCTCTGTTGCGCCGCTAAAAAGATCCCCCGCCAACGCCATGGCAATGGGCGCCGTCCCCGCTGCACCCAAACCCTGCAAGGCCCGTGCGCCAATGAGAACCGGGTAAGAGCCCCAGATAGCTCCGAAGCCGGCCAGAATCCCTGCCGAGCCGTACACGATAAGAGAAGGGATCATAACGGCTTTCCGGGAATAACGGTCCGACAGAAATCCGCTGACGGGAATAAATAAACCTGCCGTAACGGAAAACAAGGTAATGACCAGACTGGACTGGAAATCGGAAATCTGCATTTCCTGCACCATGTCCGGCAGAATCGGGATCAGCATGGAATTGCCAAGCACCAGGACCAGGGGGACGGTTGCAATGGCCGCGAACTCCCAACCATGGCCTTTTTCCGCTTTTTTGGACTTGGACTTGGATTTGGGCTCCTTTTTATCGGCCGTCTCCTCACCGTCGTCCTTAATCAGGCTTTCAAACACAACCTCCAAGGGCTTTTGCTTCGTCTTCTCCATTATGTTTCAGCCTCTTCTCGTGGGGGATATCCCTAATCTGTCCCAACGGGTTTCCGGTCATGCTGGAGAAGCGTGGTATAATTGGCTTGGTTGTCGGCAATCATGTTAGAATCATTTTAATGATCTAGAAAATGTGACGGGAGGCCACATCATGAACCGCAACCGGATCGTGGCACTGGCCGCAGGCCTGTTGCTTACGGGAACATTGCTCTACCATTACGGGTCACGCGGACAGGCCGAGGCCGTGCTTCCGGCAGAAGCAGCACCGCGGCTGAACATGGCTGCGCCTTCCTTCCAGCTGACAGCTTTGGATGGGGCGACCTACCAGGTAGGAGGCCCGCGGGAAAAGCCGCTGCTGTTGAATTTTTGGGCGTCCTGGTGCAGTCCCTGCGAAGAAGAGGCGCCTGCTTTGGCCAGCTTGTACGACAAGTATAAGGACAAGCTGGATCTGTATGCTGTAAATTTGACGGAAAATGATGATTTTGACCACGTGAAGGCCTTTACCAACCGGTTCAAGTTTCACTTTCCGGTTCTTCTGGACTACAAGCTGGAGGCTGCGAAAAAATACCGGTTTCAAGTGATTCCCACCAGCTTCCTCATTGATACAAACGGCAACATTGTGGATGTGATTAACCTGCTCACTTTCGAGGAGCTGGAGAAGAAGCTGCAGAAGTTGATTGGGATCTAGAAAATAGCATGAAAAAACACCGGTATCCTTCATGGAGGAGTACCGGTGTTTTTGTGTAAGCATATAACATTACAGTGCACTCGTTACGCACAATTTAGTGATTAATCAGCCCTGCTTTGCCGAAGGGAGCATCCTCCGCAATCGCGGAGCGCTCCTTGCCGATGAGGGCGTACCGGATACTGTCCACCAGCGCCTGCCAGCTGGCCTCAATAATATTGTCGGATACGCCTACAGTGTTCCAGCTGTTCTTATAATCGGTGGATTCGATGAGCACCCGCACCTTGGCCGCGGTAGCATCCTTCTCGTCGATGACCCGAACCTTGTAATCCGCCAGATGCATATGGGCGATATCCGGGTAATATTTCACCAGCGCCTTCCGCAGAGCATTGTCCAATGCGTTAACGGGTCCGTTGCCCTCTGCCGCGGTAAAGATGGATTCCCCGTGGACCCTTACCTTGACGAAGGCCTCGGATGAAAAGGGGTTGTCGCCGGACTTTTCAACGAGAAGCTTGAAGGATTCCAGAGTGAAAATATGCTCCAGCTCCCCGAAGGCTTCTCTTAAGAGCAGCTCCAGGGAAGCATCCGCTCCCTCAAACTGGTAGCCCTGATGCTCCAAAGTTTTGATTTGCTCGATAACGGCCTTGGTTTTCTCCGTTTGGCGGGTCACGTCCAGGTTCAAATCCTGGGCCTTGGCCAATAGATTGCTCTGCCCGGCCAGCTCCGAGACCAGCACCCGCTGCTTATTGCCTACCAGCTCCGGAGAGATGTGCTCATAGGTGCTGGAGGCTTTCAGAATCGCGGAAACATGGATGCCGCCCTTATGGGCAAAAGCGGAGGCGCCCACAAACGGCTGGTTGGGAGAAACATGGATATTGGCAATTTCGCTGATATACCGTGCTGTTTTGGTGAGACCGGCCAACTGCTCGTCAGAGACGCAGCGGTACTGCATCTTCAGCTGTAAGTTGGGAATAACGGAGCACAGATTAGCATTGCCGCACCGTTCGCCCAGTCCGTTGAAGGTGCCCTGTACATGCCGGGCACCGGCCTGCACTGCTGCCAGCGTATTGGCTACGCCAAGTTCGCAGTCATTATGGGCATGGATCCCCACGGGAATGCTCAGCTCCGAGCAGACGCGGCTGACAGCAGAGGCGATTCCCTCCGGCAGTGTGCCGCCGTTGGTATCACAGAGGACCACACAATCCGCCCCTGCGGCAGCGGCAGCCTTCACTGTATTTAATGCGTAGGCTTCATTATGCTTGAACCCGTCAAAAAAATGCTCAGCCAGATAGATCACCTCAAGACCGTGGCTCTTCAGATAAGAGACGGAATCGGCGATCATGGCCAGATTTTCCTCCAGGGTGGTCTGAATGGCGGTTTCCACGTGGAAGTCCCAGGACTTTCCGAAGATCGAGGCCACGGAGACGCCTGTTTCCAGAATCCGGTTAAGATTGGTATCCTCCTTGGCGGCAATCCCCTTCCGGCGGGTGCTGCCAAAGGCGCTGATTTTGGCGTGCTGCAGAGGGAGCTCCTTCACCCGGTCGAAGAATTCGATGTCCTTGTAGTTGCTGCCCGGCCATCCACCTTCTATATAATGGACACCGAGTTCATCGAGCTTGCGTGCGATTTTCAGCTTATCCTCTACGGTCAAACTGATGCCTTCCCCTTGGGTTCCATCCCGCAGTGTCGTGTCAAAAATCTTCACTTGATTCATCC
>JAEWMH010000208.1 GCA_023393235.1 Bacillota bacterium
CTGTACACCTCAACAGCCAGCATAGGCGGGCGGAGATATCCAGACTGAGGCAGCCATTCATTGTACAGCAGGGAATAGGCACCATCCAGGGCGCGGTTGGTCAGAGTCTCCCGGTCAACAGCCTGGAAAGCCACCCGCACGTACACACCGGCAGGCAAAACAAAGCTCCGCAACTCTTCCGGAACCGCATCCAAGCTCACCACCTGCATTCCCAGCAGATACGTGCCTTCGCTCATATCCTCCTCACATTCACATACAAGGCCGAAGGAAACAGGCGGGAAAGCCTGATTGGGTATGGCGGAGGCCTCATCATTGCCGAAAAAGTGGCTGATCAGATGATTGATCCGGGCTTCCTTATCCACCCGGCGGTTATACGGCACACGCTCCCCCCGGCCGATAATGGAGACAGGAGCATACAATCGGAAGGTATCCACCTGATATTCTGTGGCTGCTGCCGGAATCCGGAAGGGCTCCTGACCTCCGTCAATCCGGACTTGAAGGGAAAGCAGTTCCTGCTCAATGCCCGCTAAAAGCCTCGCCTCCGACCGCATTACCGCAAGCTGCCCCTTAATTAGGTCCGTCCACTGCCCCGGTTGGGAACAAAGAAGCAGGCCGATTTGCTCTAAACTGAAACGCAGCCTGCGCAGGTACTGGATATGCAGCATCCGCAGATGCTGTTCTTCCTCATAAAAAGCGTATCCGTTCGTCGGATCAAAGCCGGCTGGTTCAAGAAGGCCGATATCCTTGTAATACCGGAGTGTTTTTTTGGAAACGTGGTGTACGCCCGCAAACTGGCCGATGGAATAACGCATTTCGCTCACCTCTGTCCTCATCTTAGAGTGTGACCCCGGGGCGCAGTCAAGCGGGTTTTGAACGACTCCAAGCTGTCAGGTATATCCGGGCAGCTTCTTTACTGTTATAAGGCGGACTTGCTAGAATGAGGATATAGCGAATTCATGAATGGAGGCAGCATAATGAATCAACCATCATCCACACTACCCCGTACTCCGCAGGTGTTAATGGCCGAAATCAAGGATACGGCCCCGCCGGAGGGCTGTTTGGCACTTTGGTTCTTTGGGCAAGAGAGTGTCGTAGCGAAAGGACGGCATACCGTCATTTATTTCGACCCGTTCTTTTCCGATCATTTGGAGCAGCTTCACGGCTTAAAACGGACGTATCCGTCGCTTCTCCGGCCCGAAGATGCGGATTACGGCGACCTGTGTCTGATTACGCATGAGCATGACGATCACCTGGACATCAAAACCCTGCCGGCTCTGGCCGCCCAATGTCCGCAAATGCGTTTTCTCGCTCCCGCCTGCTGCCGTCCCATTCTGGAGCAGCAATGCGGGATTGCCCCGGAGCGGATTATGGATGCCCTTACCGGCCAGTGGATGGAGCTGGAGGGACGGGAAGGGGAGCGGGTCCGCATCCAGCCGGTACCGGCGGCTCATGAGTCCCTGGAGATCACCGGAGGCGAGAGAGAGCACCGGTTCGTCGGGTATTTGGTGGACATAAACGGTGTTGTTCTGTACCATGCCGGGGACACGGTGGTTTATCCCGGGTTGCCGGACTTCCTCCGCAAGGAGCGGATTGATGTGGGTATGCTGCCTATTAACGGCAGGGATTATTTCCGCAATAGCCGGGGCATTGTCGGCAATATGAACATCCGGGAGGCAGCGGAGCATGCCGCAGAAACAGGGATGGAGACTGTCATCCCGCTGCACTATGATGTGTTCGCCAACAACAGCGAAAAACCCGGTTATTTCCTTCAAGAGCTGTATGAGCGTACGCCCGAGCAGAAATGCCATGTGATGGCCAGAGGTGAGCGGTTCGTGTATGTATCGCCGCGGGCGTTCTCTGGGCGGGGGCTATCATAACGACTATCAGGAAGAAGGGAAGATAATGCCTTATCCCATTGAACAAAAATTTGTTGTGGCGGTAGCCTCCAGCGCCTTATTCCAACTGGATGAGGCGGATCAGGTGTTCCGGGAAAAAGGGGAGGAGGAGTACCGCACCTATCAGCGGGAGCATGAGCAAACGGTGCTACAGCCGGGCGTAGCCTTCCCGCTGATCAAACGGCTGCTGAATCTGAACGGGGCGGACCTGGAGGACCAGCCTGTAGAAGTGGTGCTGTTATCGCGGAATGATCCGGATACGGGGCTGCGGGTGTTTAAGTCCATGGAGCATTACGGCCTGTCCATATCCCGGGCGGCGTTTGTGGCAGGGGCCAATCCCTTCATCTATATGGAGGCCTTCAACGCCTCCCTGTTTCTCTCGGCTAACCTGGAGGATGTACGGGAGGCAGTGGCTAACGGCCTGCCTGCGGCCCAGGTGTTCCCCTCCAAATACGTGGATGAGGAGGACGGGACGGAGCTGCGGATCGCTTTTGACTTCGACGGCATTATTGCCGATGATTCGGCGGAGGGGATTTATCAGGAGCTGGGCATGCTGCAGTTCCATGAGAATGAACGGCAAAAGGCCCGGGAGCTGCTGCCGCCCGGACCGTTGTTCAAGTTTTTCGGGGAAATTGCCCGCCTCCAGCAGCGGGAATGGGAATGGAAGCGGCAGGATGAAGCGTATCAGCCGCGGATCCGCATTGCTATCGTTACCGCGCGGAATGCCCCGGCCCACGAAAGGGTGGTGACTACCCTGCGGAGCTTGGGCATCCGGGTGGACGAGGCTTTTTTTCTGGGCGGCATCGACAAGGGGAGGGTGCTGCGGGTGTTTAAGCCGCATATCTTCTTCGACGACCAGATCGGCCACATCGAAGGTGTGGCCGGTATTTCCCCCTCGGCCCACGTTCCTTTCGGAGTCACCAATGCCGCGGCGGTGAAGGCTCTGCGCTAACGGAGAGCCTTCATCGCCGGAACCGGGTTCACAGGCTGTTCAGGAAGGACACCGCCATATCGGCGATCCGCCGGTGTCCCGCCTCGTTGGGATGCAGCCGGTCGGAGGTGAAGTGGGCCAGTGTCAGCAGGTTGATGCCGCTTTGCCCGTACAAGTCCAGCACCGGCAGGGCGTACCGCCGCCCGATCTCCCGCACGGCTTCCACATAGTCGGACAACCGGTAGCCCGCTCCGTTGACGTAGAAGATATTCCAGCCGTCCTTGTCCCGCATCAGCGGCGTCCACAGATTCAGGCGTGCAGCGGGATGGGCGGTGAGAATTTCCTCTACCAGGGCGGTGTACGCACCGTAGAAGGTGTATATACTCCGTGTTTCAATGGTTCCGAGGGGCATATCCAGCCGGAAGTCGTTGGTGCCGGCGAAGATGGTGATGCATTCCGGGGCGCCCTCAATTGCCTTGCCCATATGCGTGGTTGCCCCATAATCCCGGTCTCCTCCGGCGGTCATGGGGCATCCGCCTTTGCCCAGGTTTTGTACGGTGGAGAAGCCCAGCGCTTCCTGTACCAGGGGTTGGTAGCCATTGGCCGCCGTGATGCTGTCGCCCAGGGTGGCCCAGGCTTTATCCGTCCATTTGCCGTTCATATGTCGAGCTCCTTTGATTTCGGGATTGTTCGCATCTATTATAGGAGAAGCCCGGTGATCCGGCTAGTTTACCTTTGGTATGCGTTTATCCGTAAAGCCGGATTCATCCGGCGGTAGTGAGGGCGGCAGCCGGGCTGGTTACCGCCAGCTCATGACGGCTGCGTCCCGCAGCCCACTGAGGACCGGCGTAGGTAGGCTGCTGGCTGGCGGCCTCATGCCATTGCTCCAGCAGCTCCCGCACGGAGCCGCGGAAGATGGGGGCCAGCTCCTCCAGAGCCGCCAGGTCTCCCGGTGTGGTCAACGCCGGCGGCTTTTCCAGACGGACCGCACCGTTTTCCTGGAGCACCGTGGCGACGAATTGAGAGCAAAAAAAGGCATTTTCCCGGCTCCACGCCCGGTTCATGGCCACGCCCACCAATCCCCACACGCTGTATTTGTATTGGTCCTGCCGTTGGCGCATCTCATCCACGTGGCGCTGCAGCCGCGTATACACGGAGGAGCTCACCGGGCAGCGGTATAACGCGCAGGAGGCATCCAGAAGAAGGCTGCTCTTTAAGCTCTCCCGGACAAATCCACCGATAAACGGATTGCTTGGTTTTTTGCGGCCGAAGCTGTAGATCTCCTGCAGCTCCTGGTCCAGCACCAGCGACGCGTGGGAGAGCGGCTGCTTGGTGTACCACTTGATCATCCGTCCCAGCACCGTACCCGAGTCGGTTAATAACACATACACTTGCCTTTCTTCCTTATTCATTGGTATCCCCTGCCCGTTCATAATGGTTTCTGTAGTTCAAGCATACAGGGGGAACGGCTGGAGCAAAACCATCCCGGGATGTGTTGTTTATCCCGACCAAAGTCGGGCTTCGGGACCAGTCCCAGGCCGGAAAATTCATTTTTCATACCAATGTGGGGGACGATGGTTTAAGATAGAGGTAATCAAAATAGAGATAGATGGAGTGAAATGATGAAGTCCACTGATCAAAAATTCGTCGATAAACTGAATAAACAATGCGCTGTTCCGGGGGAGCCGCGGACGTCGCTGGCGGAATGTCTGGCGCTTCAAAAGAAAACGATGCTGTCCCAGCTGGCCTCCGATCTGGAGGTCGCCGGCCGATCCCGCATGAACAAGGAGGAGCTGGCCGCCGCTTTAAGCCAGGCGCTGCTGGAGCCAAAGGCTCTTCTTAGAACCTTGGATGTCTTAAACCGTTCAGAGCGGGAGCTGTTGGAGCGTCTTCTGAAGCAGCCTGTTCTGGAGAGCAATGAGTTTTATCCTTCGCAATACACGCTTCTGCAGGATGGAGGCTTGATCTATACCTTCTGGCATGAGGATAAGCTTGCGCTTGTGCTGCCGGAGGAAATCCGTCAGGTTTATGAGGGCTTGGATTTACGGGAATTTTGGACAAAATGGGAGCGCCAGAACCTGATTGTGGATTATATCGCAGCTGCCGCAAACCTGTATGGGGCTTGTGAACGGAGCAAGCTGCTGGAGATATTTAATAATCAGAACAAAGAAGCCGCCACTGATGACGAAGTGACCTTGGCCGGACTCAAGCTTATGTACCCGCACCGGGAGTATCTGATTTATGAAGACTATTGGATCAGCAATTATTTTGAAGATGACGATACCAGGGAAGAACTGGCGGAGCTGCTGGAGCTAAGCCGGAACAAACCTTATTATATCCCTCCGAAAACGGAGTTTTTGCGTTATGCCGACAACTTGTACACCCCCAACACGCTTCAGTTTGAAAAGCTGAAGACCTATGTATCCCGGCATATTGTGCGTGACCGGGAGCTTGCGGAGACTGTCACAGACAATATCCGGTTGGCGAGCAGTATGGAGGCGCCGCTGGATGAGCTGTTGGACGAGTTTCTTTATTTGGATATTGAGCTCAGCGAGCAGCAGATTGATGGCCTGCTTCCGCTTCTGGTGGAGCTGCGCAATCATACAAGGCTCTGGACAAACCGCGGGTATACTCCGGTGGAAATGAGGAACTTGTTTACCCCTCCGGCAGCTTCATTGGCTGCCCGCCCCATGGGGACCATGGTTAAGCCGGATTTTGCCCGGAATGCGGCAGCGCCCAAGGTGGGACGCAATGACCCTTGTCCTTGCGGCAGCGGTAAAAAGCATAAAAAGTGCTGCGGAGCTGTTGTGAAAGAGTAGGTAAGGTAGGTTAAATATAGAGATGGGAATGAGAGGAAGCGGATAACGGTGAGCGTTCTTACGGTTGATGCGGAGAAATGTATGATATGTGGGGTTTGCGAGGAGGTTTGTCCCGCGAACTATATTCTCATGAATGATGAAGGGCCGCAGGAGGCTGAGGGTGGACGCTGCATTGCCTGCGGGCATTGTGTGGCAGCCTGCCCGTCGGAGGCGCTGGATAACAGTCTTACGCCATTGGCGGCGCAGACCCCTGTACGCAAGGAGCTCCAGTGGAACGCGGAAGGGGCCAGGCAGTTTCTTCGCTCCCGGCGTTCCGTGCGGGTGTACCGGCAGGAGCCGGTGAAGCGGGAGGAGCTGACGGAGCTTCTCGATGTTGCCCGGTATGCGCCAACTGCCAGCAACACCCAGGGGATTACGTTTCAGGTGATCAGCGGTCCGGAGCGGCTGAACCGGATCTGGCAGGCGGTGATTGCCTGGATGGAGGAGCAGGTGGAGGCATCCGGGGGAAGAGGCTTCAGCTATCTGAAGCTGCATATTGCGGCCGCCCGCCGGGGGAAGGATACCATTCTGCGCGGTGCGCCCCACCTGATTTTGGCCTTGGCCCCGGCAAAAATGACCCAGCACACGGGCAGAAGCAATGCCGAATTTGTGCTGGCTTATGCCGAGCTGTACGCTCCCAGCCTCGGACTCGGCACCTGCTGGGGCGGCTTCGTCCAGCATTGTGCCTTCAGCGGGTATGAGCCGCTGCTCCGGGAGCTGGAGTTGCCGGAGGGCAGGAATCTGGCAGGTGCCATTATGGCCGGTTATCCCAAGTACCGGTATTCCCGCCTGGTGGACCGGAACCCGCTGGAGATTTCCTGGAAGTGATATTTCAGGATATCAAACAAGCTTGTCAGCATGATATGATAAAAATTGGATGAAAGGCTGACGAATGGAGGGGCTTGTATATGTCGAATGCCCGGGTGATGCGGTGGGTTTCAGGCGGACTGGAACTGCTTTTGGCCATTCCCTTTTTGGGAGGATTGATCGTTCTGTCGACGGTGTATGTGGCATTGGGGATTATGCTGGTGCTGCATATTCTCACCCTGATTATGTCCAGGGACGAATCGGAACCGGTATACGGGTCTGTGATGGGTATCATCACATCCGTGCTGGCGTGGATTCCCTTCCTGGGCTGGCTGCTGCATCTGGTCACGGCAATCCTTCTTCTGGTTTCGGCAAGCTCCCGCAAGGGTAGATATAGATAGGAAGATGTGGGAACGCGAAATTTAAAAAGCACACGACGCTTCTTCCAGGCGTCCGTGTGCTTTTTTTGTTGAGGCTATACGCGGGAGGTTCTAGTGCTGCTGCTCCTGGCTCAGCTGCCAGCCGATGCCGAATCTGTCCGTGAGATTGGCATAAGCCTTGCTCCAGAAGGTTTCCTGCAGCTCCATATGAACAGTGCCGCCCACCTTCAGCTTGTCGAAATAACGTTTTACTTCCGCTGTTTCCTTGCTTACGACCGTAATGCTGATGTTATTGCCCTGCACGTAGGGGTGGCCGGGAAACACATCTGAGCACATCACCGGGGTGCCGTGAATGGAAAATTGGGTGTGCATAATCAGATGTTTGGCTTCCTCCGGAATCGGGTGGGAAGGATCCCCCGGGGCGTCACCGAAGGCCATAAATACCGGCTTGTCCGACTCGAAAACATCCGCATAGAATTCGACGGCTTCCCGGCAATTCCCGTTGAAGTTGATATAAGGATTGATAGCCATATTCACAGCTCCCTTAACTTATTTAGAGTCATCCTCATCTTACTATCGTTCCATAGTATTGGCAATTCGACGGCGGAATTATCCCAGGCCGCTTGGACTTTCCCTGAAAGTTCCGTTGACAGACCTGTAGAACCGGTGTATCCTCAATCAGGTATGCCCTAACCGGCCGATTGTCCGCGGCAGTTGGGCTGGTGTTTACCGTTTACCCGTTGAACCGGCGCTGCTCTTCTTTACTAGAGAAGAGTTTTTTCCTTTATTAGGACCAATTCACCATTATAAGCAGAAAAGAATGTGATGACATGGGACAGCAAGCGTTACCCGGCAAAAAGCCCGGTCTCCTGGATAAATATTTTACCGGGGAATCCATGGATTACCGGCAGATTATATCCTTATTCATTCCGATCCTGATTGACCAATTATTCGTCATCGGGCTGAATCTGGTCAACACCGCCATGGTTAGCTCCTACGGCGTCGCCGCCATCAGTGCGGTGAATATGGTGGATTCCCTGAATATCTTCCTGATGCAGGTGTTTATCGCACTGGCAACGGGCGGCACCGTGGTGGTGGCCCAATACAAGGGCAGCGGCAATGATGCGATGGTATCCAGATCGGGTGCCTCCTCTGTAACCGTCGTTTCCCTGGTGGCCCTGGTGATAGGCGCTATTGTGGTGGCCTTCCACAACCCGATCCTTCATTTGCTCTTTGGTACCGCCGAACCCGATGTGATGGACAATGCCCGGACCTATCTCATCGGCAGCGGCATTTCCTTCGGCGGCGCAGGTATTGTCCAGGCCGTCTGCGGCGTACTCCGGGGGACAGGCAAAACCCGGGCGTCCTTGGCTCTGTCCCTGATTACCAACATCTCCTATGTGGCGTTGAACGGTGTGTTTATTCATATGCTGGGTATGGGTGTCACCGGTATGACCATTGCCGTGAACATCGCCCGGTATCTCGGGGCGGCCTGCGCTATCTTTTATCTGTTGCGGATGGAGACTACGCTGGGCCTGCGGCTTGCGGATTTTTTCCGGCTGCAGATCTCCATGCTGAAGAAAATTATGTTTATCGGACTGCCCTTCGCCGCGGAGCAAATGTTCTTCAACGGCGGCAAGTTGCTGACTCAGATCTTCATCGTAAGCCTTGGAACGTATGCCATCGCCACCAATGCCATCGGCAATACCATTGCAGGTTTGGCCCAAATTCCATCCGGGGCCTTGTCCCTGACTATCGTGACCGTCGTAGGCCAATGTATGGGGCGGCGGGATGTACAGGATGCGCGCAAGTTTATTAAATCCTTTATCCTTTTGTCCTCCTTGTCCCTGCTGCTGATGGCCTTGATCCTGCTTCCTTTGTTCTATCCGCTGGTCAGCCTCTTCAATCCGCCGGATGAAATTTTGCATGATCTCTTTATTCTGACGGTGATCAACTTTGTATTTCAGGTGCCGCTGTGGTCCATCAGCTTCATCACCCCTGCGGCGCTGCGGGCAGCCGGGGATTCCAAATTTACCTCGGTCATCGCCATGCTCACCATGTGGCTGTTCCGGGTGGTGCTGGGATATGTTCTCGGCATTATGCTTGGCTACGGCATCATCGGCGTATGGCTGGCGATGAACTGCGAATGGGGCGTACGGGGAGCCATCTTCCTGTGGCGCTACCGGGGAACCAAGTGGTATGCCCACCGGTTGATCGATTAAGTGCTGCCGTACCGCTCTGCAGATATGCATTCAATATTCAAATATACAAATGCGAAAGAGACTGCTGCCTTCTCATAAGAAGGTGCAGTCTTTTTTTGTAGATGACGGAGTTATCTGTTGCCCTTGGCGGAAACCGCCGCCACCGTCCGGTTGCGGCCCGCCCGTTTGGCCTGGTACAGCAGATCGTCTGCGGCCTCGAACATGGCTTCCTTGGTATCGAAGCGGCTGAAGCTCCGCAGTCCGATGCTGATGGTTACCGCCTTGCGGTGCAGCTCTTCATGGTGAAGCTCCGCCAGCCGTTCCCGGATGGTTTCCATAACGGCGAAGGCTTGCTTGAAGCTTTTCTCGAATAGCAGAACGGCGAATTCCTCTCCTCCGTAGCGAGAGGCAATATCTGTCGGCTCAATGGCTTCCCGAATCACTTGCGCCACCCGGGCCAGCACAATGTCGCCGGTGCGGTGGCCGAATTTATCGTTGACCAACTTGAAGTGGTCAATATCCAGAAGCGCCAGATGGAAGGGATACCCCTGGGCACCAAAATCAATGGCTTTGTCATAGAACTCATGGAAGGACATATGGTTGTACAGCCCGGTCAGCGCATCGGTTTTGGCCATCGTCGTCATCAGCACATTTTCTACCAAAAGCTCCTGCTTATCCAGGGTGGTCGTCTCCAGATTCTCCGCAATGCCCCGGCCGTTCTGGATAATAATCCTCATTACCAGCGTACCCATCAAAAGAAACAGGGGGATGGCGATCAGGTCAAAGGGATTCAGGAACTGCCGGAACCCGAAATCCGAGCTGTACAGGAACAGCAGCGCCACTCCCTGAAGTCCTGCGGTAAACCAGGTCACATCCGGCCGGAAAAAGATGGCGGAGGCCATAATCGGAAGAAGCATCGCGGCGGAAATAATCCGGATATCGCCGTTTAAGTGAATAATCTCTGTGGAGATAATAGTTCCGCAAACGGACAAGGCGTGGAAGGATAATCGGGGCCTGAACCGGCAGATGGCATAGGCAATTATGGTGAAGGCACCCATGAACAGATGCGGAAACAACAGGATGCGAAGGAGAAATTCGCGGGTCCCGATCTCATAGGCGGGGATAAACAGAAATGCCCCTAATTGAGCGAAAAAGTGCAAAGCGATCACAAGCCCGTAAATTCCCAGAAAGCGGTGAATCCAATGCTTATGGCGCGGGTTGTCGGCTTCATACAAGTGGAGTCGGGCCTTCAGGTTCAAGCGATTCACCTTTCATTCGGGCAAAAGCATCCGCATTTTTATTCGGGGTTTATTTTGTTTTCAGCGTACCATAAGCGCGGACGGGGCACAAGGAAGGAGCAGGAAAGTAGGGGAATCCCCAAAAGCACTGCCAAATTTCGACTTTATACACAAAATTGTAACAAATAACGTGCAACCTTGCAGGAGTAAGAGGTGGGTTAACAGAAATATGTTGTTTGAAATGGATAAAATTCCATGGGAATGATATCAAGTTAAGCATGATTCTGCGACAGACACAATTGATTCCCTGTGTAGAAAAACAAGCTTTAACTGAAAAAGGCAAACCCGTACGAAAGTTGGGGACGCAAAGCCACGGGCCTGAGCCACTGCATGAGCCGTTTCACATGCAACTGGTATGGCAGCCGGGCCGCCGGATAGGGCTTGTTTTTTTGTGCTTGCAGATCACTGAAAAATCGCAACTTTCTAAAATACAAGCGTCAAGATGGATGCGTTGCAGGCGTACATGCGCCATGCTGCTTGTTTGGGCCCTCGTACTTTCCGGAGGAATGCCGGGTAATTTCACTGCCCATGCATCAACCAATGGTGAGCAAGGAGCCTGGAATTTTCGTTTTCAAAGTGCGGATGCCAGCATTCCTGAAGGGATGCCGGTGGTGGATTCAGGGGGAGTATTCAGTCAGCGGGACGGCATTGAGTTTGGTTGGAATCATGCCATGGAGGATCAAACCGTTACTAAGGATACTTACAATGGAAAAGATAGCTACATCCGTACACGGGGAGGAGACCAGTGGGAGCTCTCCTTGAGTAGAGGTAAATATGAAATTGCGGTTACCGTGGGTGATGCAGTTTATTCCAGTGTGAATACGATTTTTGCCGAAAATACAGCTTTGGCTGAAAACATGGCCTTGGCTGAGGGAGCCATACATACGGTCAAACAATCCATATATGTGCATATTGCCTGCCAAATCATAGGTATAGGAAAACGTACCACCTTCCGCATCTGTCATAGAGATTAACCGATTCACCCCATCGTACGAAAACTGAGTAGTATCTCCCCGCTCGTTCCGTGTCCAGCTCCGGTTGCCCTCTTCATCGTAACCATAAATGATCTGAACATCAGCTCCTTCATGCTTGCGGGTCAAGGCCAGCAGTCGGTTAAGCGCATCGTAGCTGAACGTAACCGTATGAAGCTCCCGGTTTACGGAATCAGATTCGGTAAAAGCATAGGCGCGTGAAGCGACTTCCTTCACCCGGTTGCCCAACAGGGCATACTCGTAACCGGTTATTATACCGATCTTGCCCGGATATTCCTTGTCTTTCAGATTGGCAATGTTTGCCCAATTGGAAGTATCAGCAATATCCGCTTCATTAACCAGTTTGATATTCTTGACAACGTGGCTCACTCTTTTTTCGAATAGTGCTTTCCATGCAAAAGGTATCGGGATGACGTTATCTTACCAATCTTCCGGGGACTATGTTTCAACCATGCAGTCACGCCTAAATGAGTTGGGTTATGTGGGGCAGAATGGTAGGTCCTTAAGCAACAACGGTATATTTGATGATGATACCCTTTATGCAATAAACCAATTCAAATCAACAAATGACTTATGGAATCAGGGGCAGTACTGTCGAAATATGGGTATAATCCTGCCTGGAGAGATCCTAGTTTTAGATCCTGGGACGCTGGCTATAATTCGGCTTCAAGAGAAGCGGTTGCCTATTTTATGGATCCAAGAAATCACGTAAATGACAAGAAGATTTTTCAATTCTTTTCTGCAAAGTATGATGAGAGTACTCAGAATCTAAAAGCAGTACAGGATGTATTGGGATCATCATCTATGAACCCGCAGGCATTTTTAGATGGTGGAGGAACCAATACAAGTGCTGTATTTTTAGCAGCAAAGGCAATGATAGAATCGGGAGGGGGACGATCTACGTTAGCGATTGGTACTGTGAAAGGATATGAAGGATGGCATAATGTTTATGGAATAAATGCAACAGATGGGAATGCTGCAGTGAATGGTGCCAAGATGGCTCAAAGTAAGGATTGGAATTCGCAGGATGCGGCGATAATAGGTGGAGGCCAATGGATATATGAGAATTATGTACAGAGTGGCCAAGATACTTTGTACAGTATGAAGTGGAATTACCAAGGATACCTAAACAATAATAAAGTCACTCATCAGTATGCTACTCATATAAAGGATGCCTATAATAAGGCTGATAAGTTTTCAAATGGATTAGGTGGAATTGAGGCTCCATTTGTCTTCAGGATACCGGTTTATAATAATATGCCAGATGCTATTTCGGCAGAACCGGTCTCCGCTTCAAAAAGATAATTAAATAAAAATGAGTGTCTACTTAAATATCAATAATTTAAGGTAGTAGGAGAAAACCGAATTAAATCACCTTCCCCGCCCTTTTATAATCACTCACAAAGAATTAACAAAAAAAGAGGCGGGAAAGGGAAGTAAAGTTAGGCTTCGCAAATCCTTACTTTTAAGAAATGAGGCTCTCTTCCAATGTCCATTCTTAAGATTTTTTGCTATCCCAGCTTGCTGCTGATATTCATGTTGATGGGCTGTGCCAGTGATAAATCCCTAACGACTGAAACAATTAATAATGTTTCAGCGACTGTAGAGACACAGGTACAAACTGCTATGATTTCTCCAAGTCCAATGGTGTCACCATCTGAACAAAAAAAGGTAGATAATTTAACACCAAAAGCTAAAACACAAGGATTTTTGAGTGTAGAGGCGGGAAATAATTCAGTGTATGCAATTACTAATACAGGTGACCTATGGATGTGGGGTACAGAAAGCAAAACTACTACTTTACCGCATAAATGGGAAGATATTCAGGATGTCGCCCAAATAGTTGCGGGAACAGGACATACCCTTGCGTTAAAGACAGATGGAACTGTGTGGTCTTGGGGCGGCAATGACAGAGGACAGCTTGGGGACGGAACAAAAATTTCGCGTTGGAGTCCTGTCCAGGTATCGTTGGGATATGCAACTAAAGTAGATGCCGAATCCTTCCATAGCATGGCGTTATTAGCTGATGGGACAGTCTGGTCTTGGGGGGACAACCTCTATGGGCAACTAGGGAGTGATCGGGAGAATAATGAAATACCGGAGCGTGTGCCCGGCCTGAATAATATCATTGATATATCCAGTGGCGGTACGTTCAGCATGGCGTTGAAGAATGATGGCACTGTATGGGTATGGGGATGGGGGCTGGAAGTATCCCTGGGTGTCGATGGTTATGTAGACAAGCCAGTTATGGTTCCGGGTATAAACAATATTAAAGCGATTGTCGCGGCACCAGCAACGCTTCTCGCTTTGAAAGAAGATGGAACAGTATGGCAGTGGGGGAATGTAGACAAGCCAGAACGTGTACAAGGGATGGAAATGATTCAACTCATTGCCCAAGGGCACTCTCATTCCCTGGCGATAGACAGTGCAGGTACGTTATGGAGTTGGGGGAACAATCGAAACGGTCAATTGGGTAACGGAAGTGCTGCTAATAGTAATCTCGAAGTTCCTCATAAAGTGGTGTTACCAGATGCGATTATAGCAGTCTCAGGTGGGGATTCACATACATTAGCATTAGACATGAATGGCCAAGTTTGGGCTTGGGGCAGCAATGAAAAAGGACAATTGGGTAGTGAACGTAAGAAACAAGAGAATCTTCCTATTAAAATAATGATCACTCCGAAGTAAAACGTCTGCAAGAAGACAGTGCTGCTCTGTTCCTGTAATGGGATAGAGCTTTTTTTCTTACCAAGCGTTATAATCACCGATATAGGCGAAAAATTCTTTCCTCGACTCTCAAGATTTTTATGGCAAGGCATTCGCATCAGAGTGAACTAATAACTAGAGCTATGCGGGGAGTTAAATAATGATAAAACCAATACTAGGCATCAATTGTTTATTGCTATTTTTTATTATTACCGCCTGCACTGAGGATTCGTCTGCCCCTTCGGTCAGAGAAACCAGCAATAGTCAGTTACCAGTTATGTCTATTTCGGCAAAGCCTGAATCTAGCATAATGCTTCAAGAAAATAAACCTACAAAGCCGGATGAAACACCTATAAGGACGGAAAATACATATGTGGAAAATAATGAATTAGACTATCCTAAAGCTGATTCATTTTATGTAGAAGCCCTACTTTCAGGTTATGAAAGGATGATCATTGAGGCTATAACTGATAACGATTTTTCACGTGTTGAAAAATATTTAGTAAAGGATAGTGAACTATATAAAGCACAAAAAAAGCTAATTGCAGATTTGTATAATAGAAATATTAAAGAAAAACTTGTAAATTATAGTATTGAGGATATAAAAAATATAAATACTTTAGAATTTGAAATATATGTTAAGGAAGAAATCAGTATTAAGTATCCTGGAAATGAAGAGTGGGTTAATAAAAAATATTCATGGATATATATAGGAGGTTTTGATGAGGATAACAAGCCTGCTCTAAAAGGAATAAAATCATGGGAAAAATAGAAGGCCCTTTATCAAGGAGAATAGCATGTTGCCTTTGTGGACGCACATAGCGTCCTGAAAGACTGTTTATAAAAACTACTCATGAGTTATTGGAATGGAATTCATCGCACTTGGGAGTGGTTTCAAAATGGGGTTGAGATTAGCGAGGAGAATTATAGTATTAGGCATAATGTTAGGCTGTTTGATATCTTCCGGTTGCACAAAAAACGCCGATCATTCAAACAATAATATAAATAATAATTCAATAATGCCAGGTATTGTTACGCCAATCAAAACGGATATACCTCAAAACACAACTATACCCCAAAACAGCGATGCACCTACTAAAGCTAATATGAAAGAAGTGCATAACCCTTTTTTCTTTAATACCAAAGAGACAAAGTTGAATTATAAAGGGGTATTTTTATTCAATGATCTAATAGAAAAGAATATAAATCTAAACATTAAAGAGGTGGCAGCACTTAAGTCGGGGATATTGTACGAATTGAGGTTTGATCCTGTAACGGGTATACCTGGTGAGAGGCTCCATTTAGGTTACTTTTATGTTCGCCAAGATAAAATATATCGCTTAACACCGAATCAAGAGAAGCAACTTGACTTAAATACGATTGAAGAGCCGCCCATCGGAAGTACTATTGTATGTCAATATGATGAAATAAAAGATGTACTTGGAAAGGAATCACTCGGGTTACATAGTTACCTAGACGTGAATGGTGAAAAGCGAGAATATCATTCATTCAACAATCAAGTTTCTACTGGCTATTATGAGTCATTTACTTGGGAGATGGGAAAAGGGCTTATAGAATATAAGAGTGGCTATGGCGCGGAAAGAGATTCCATTACGCTGCTTTCTCACTCAAACCTCTCCAACACACCCAGCGGATCAAAATATATGAAATAGTTCTCGAAAGCGGCGTATAATCCATATTTTTCCCTAAAATGCAAAAGGGCCTCCTCCAAAAAAGGCTCCGTGATCTCCAAATACTCCGCCAGCTCGTAGCGGTTGCGGATGCCCAGCCGGGAGGCTGTTACCAGCTTGTCCAGAGGGACGAGCTTTTCGTAGGCCCAATTCCGAGCCCGTTTTTCATGTTTGCGGTTGCGGACATCCGTCTGGTCGGTAATGTTGCCGAAGGTGGTGTAGTAGTGGCCCAGCTCCTCAGCGAGAATACAGCGTTTCTCCGCTTGGACGGGGAGGTTTTTGTTCAGGAGAATCATTTGGGTATGGCCGGTTTCAATATATAAACCCTTAATGCCCTCGGGCAGGTCGGATTGGTCATCGATATAAACAGGCGATTCCTTCTTTAAAGAGTCGTAAGGCGCCAATCGGTCGTCACTTCTCTTCCTTGGCCAGTGCAATCCGCATGGCAAGTTTGATTTTGTCCATCTGCTCGGGGGTTAGAGGCCCCTCATGGCCCACCTGATGGGCGGCGATGGTCAGGATTTGGTCCTCGGAAATGTCGGGCGTTTGGTCCGGGGACGGCTGCTCCAGGGAACCGATGAGATAATCCACGGACACATGGAAAAACTCGGACAGTTGCCGCACGGCATCCAGACGGGGTTCGCTGATCTCATTTTCCCACTTGGAGACCATTCCCTTATTGACACTGGAGCCAAACCGGTGATTTAGCCCCTCGGCCAGTTCCTCCTGCGACAGCCCTTTTTTGAGCCGCAGCTCTCTAATGATGTTCCCCGTGGTTTTCATCGTATTCTCCCTCACTCTTCCAGCCTCCGGCTATAGCGCCGCGGGTTGCGGACAGACTGTCCTATACTTCAAAACTATACAATAAAGGTTTCAAATTCGCAACCGTGAAGCCAGTAATGTTATTGACAAAGAAACCCTCTGGGCGTAAAATAGGAATATAGGTTTCTAAAAAGAAACTATCGATATGTCTACTCACAAGTATGGACAAGTCATTCCTTTAATTGAGCTTTTGTTTTGCAACAAAACTCCGTAATGAGTGGATCGACCGCCTGTAGAGGCGCATTTTTTTACATAGTGGTTTCATATAAGAAACCACAAAAACTTCCTTATCTTTTACACCCGAACAAAGGAGAGATTCCTGATGCGCAACTACCAGCCCAAGAAAAAGAACCCCTACCAGCTGCCTCATAATGTATATATGCAATGTTTGTATGCCGTGCGCGACTATGACCGCTTGAAGGAGGAGATGCGGGATATTCTCCATTCTTCTCCCGGTGCGCCGGATGGCATGCCCCGCGGTTCGGGGATCAGCGATTCCACGGTGAACAAGGCCATCCGCCGGGAGGCGCTGCAGCAGCGCTGCGATGCCATTGAGCAGGCCCTGGCGGCCATTCCGGCGGAATACCGGAAGGGAGTGATGGCCATTACCATGGATGAAACCTGTCCTATGGATGCCAGTCCGGAGACCTATCGGCGTTGGCGGAGACGTTTTTTGTACGAGGTGGCCCAGCAGAAATGCATGTTGTAGTCCACGGGGAAAAAATCGGTGTTATAGTTATATCATGCCAGAGATTAGAAGGAATGAATGAAAATGGCAAGGTGATCAAGGGACAGATACTTCCTTAACCTTGACGCCCACGCTCGTTGGCCGGAGCATCACGGCCCGCTCCCGCAGCTGGAGAGCAGCTATAACCATCTATGGAGGCTGAAGCAGGTATGAAATGGCTTCGTGTTTTATTGCAAGAGCAAGGCTTGAATGACACCCAAGCGGATGCGGTCATCGGCAAGGCGGGCAAGGCGCTGCCGCAGTATTTTGTTCCGAAGCTGCAGTACAACAAGCTGGCGCAAGCGAAAAAACAACTGAAAACCGGCCTGGACCATATAACCAGATGCCAACAAACGCTGATGCAACAGCTTGAAGAATTGCATACGGACAATCTGATACTGCGGCAGCGGCTTGGAACGCTGGAAGCAGATAACCGGATCCTGCTGCTGCGGACCGGTGGTCAGGAGACGGGAACCATCCCTGCCCCTCGCGCGGGGCACAGCTTGAACCAGATAGCAGGAAGTGATGAGGATGCAGGGGACATTTTTGGATGTGCGCAACGCAGTGATGCAAACCCTCCAGGCTGTTTTTCCGGATATTCCGGTGACGGGAGAGGAGCCGGAGCAGCCGGAGATTCCGCCCCACTTGTACGTCACTTTACCGGGGGGAACCCATACGCAGGAAATGGGACGGCGGTTCCGGCGCGGCATTTCCGTTGCCGTCCGGTACAAACCAAGCGGCAGCTCACCAAACGCAGACATGTACGCCATAGCCGAGCAGCTGGCACTGGAGCTGTACCAGATAAGCCTGTCCGGAAGACCTGTCGCGGGGCGGGACATACGCTTTGAGCTTGCGGAGGGCACACTGTTGTTTTACGTAACGTACCAATTTGTGGCCGCACTGCAAATGCCGGAGGACCCGGTGATGCAGAAGCTGGACCATGTGGAGGGGATCAAATGAGCAAGGAAGCCAAAACACAGAGTGAGACGCTGGCCTTCAGCAAGGAGCAGATTTTGTCGTCCAAGGGTTTTACCGCCCTGGAGAAGGACGTGCTGCAGGCGCTTCTGGCCGACGGGCAGGAGTATACGCTGGCTCAAGCCAGAACCGAGATTGAGGAATATGTGAAGAGGAGCGTGGAATAGATGGCTGGAGGAACATGGACGACCCAAAATAAGGTGCGCCCCGGCGCATATATCAATATCAAAAGCGCGGCCCAGGCTTTGGGGGCTGCCGGAGACCGCGGCATTGTCAGTCTGCCCCTGATCCTGTCCTGGGGTCCCGCTAAGCAGGTTATCACCGTGGAAGCCGGTGAGGATGTCAGCGTGAAGCTGGGGTATCCCCTTTCGGACCCGTCCCTGCTGCTGGTAAGGGAATCCCTGAAGCGGGCCAAAACCCTGCTGCTGTACCGCTTGAACACCGGCACCAAGGCCTCCGTGGTAAGCGGCAACCTGACTGCAACAGCCAAGTATGGCGGTGTCCGGGGCAATGACCTTACTGTGCGCATTGCGGTGAACGTGGATAACGCCACCCTGTTCGATGTTACTACCCTTTTGGCAGGAGTGGAAATGGACAAGCAAACCGTAGCCAACATCGGCGCGCTGAAGGCTAACGAGTGGGTGGTCTGGACAGGTACTGGCGCTTTGGCGGCCACTGCCGGCGCTCCTCTGATCGGCGGTGCCAACGGCACCGTAACCGCCCAGGAATATCTGGACTATCTCAGCGCCATTGAGGTGCTGGAGGTGAACACCATCGGCTTGCCTGCTACGGATGCGGCCACCAAGGCGGTATTCGTCTCCTTCGTCAAACGTCTCCGTGAAGACGAGGGCAAGAAGATTCAGGTGGTGGTGGAAAATTACCCGGCGGCGGACTATGAAGGGGTTATCTCCGTTAAAAACGGCGTTATCCTCACCGACCGCACTGTGCTGACCGCCGCCCAGGCTGTGGCATGGGTAGCCGGCGCAACTGCCGGGGCGCAAATGAACCAGTCCCTGACTTACGCGGCTTATGATGATGCGGTGGATGTGACGCCCAAATATACCAACAGCCAGATTATTGCGGCGCTGCAGGCAGGCGAGCTGGTGTTTACAGGCTCCGGCGGCAAGGCTGTAGTGGAGCAGGACATTAACACCCTGCATACCTTTAGTCCGGAGAAGGGCAAGGCCTTTGCCAAAAACCGGGTGCTCCGTGTACTGGACGGCATCAACAACGACTTCCGGCAGATTTTCGCCGACTTCTACACCGGGAAGATCAGCAACAATGCGGACGGCCGCAATCTGCTGAAGAACGAGTATTCCACCTATTTGGAAACCCTGCAGGGTATCGAAGCCATCCAGAATTTCGATGCCCAAAAGGACCTGACCGTCAGCGAAGGCGCCGACCTGGACGCTGTTGTCTCCGAGCTGTATGTGCAGCCGGTGGACAGCATGGAAAAACTCTATCTCACCATTACCGTATCCTAATTCGAAAGGAATGAGACCATATGGCTTATTTTAAGGAAACCGATGCCATCAGCGGCAAACAAGCCAAAGCCTTCATCACCATTGACGGCCAGCAGGAGGAACTGTTCTACGCCAAAAGCCTGGAGGCTACCATTGAAAAGAACAAGGTGGACGTGCCTGTTCTCGGCAAAACCAATACCCCCAAACGCTCCGCCGGCTGGTCCGGCTCCGGCACCCTCACCGTTTACTATGTAACCAGCAGATTCCGCCAGCTCATGCGGGAATATGTGAAGACCGGCAAGGACTTCTGGTTCGACCTGATGGTGGTCAATGCGCAGCCCGATTCTTCTGCCGGCAGCCAAACCACGGTTTTGAAGGGATGTAACCTGGACAGCATCAGCGCCGCCCAGTTTGACGCCAGCAGCGACGATATGATGGAAGAAGAAATGCCGTTCACCTTCAACGATTATGAAATCTCGCAACACTTCAGTAAGCTTACAGGCGGAAATTAAGGAGGAATAATTGAATGAGTGATTTGAGTGCATTTTACGCCCAGAATGTTACTGCTTCTGTGACCGAAGAGATCGTGGTATCCCCACGGTTTCTGAACAAAAGCGGCAAGCCCATTCCATGGGTGGTCAGCAGCATGACCGAGGAGGAGAATGAGTCCATCCGCAAGGCTGCCACCCGCCGGGTGAAGGGGAGAAACGGCCAATATTCCATGGAGACGGACTCTGCCGAATATCTGGCCAAGCTGGTCACCGCCAGTGTCACCTTCCCGGATTTGAAGAATGCCGAGCTCCAGAAATCCTATGGGGTGATGGGGGCGGAGGCCCTGCTGCACAAGATGCTGCTTCCCGGCGAATATGCCAATCTGGTGCAGAAGGTTCAGGAGCTGAACGGCTTTGACGCCGACATGAACGAATTGGTGGAAGAAGTAAAAAACTGATCGAGGAGGGCGATGGCGAAACCAACTACGCCTATTATGCCCTCCACAAGCTGCGCATCCTGCCCCATGAGCTTATGGCCATGTCCCGGCGGGAGCGAGCCGCCATCTACGCCATGATCGACATCCGCGTCAAGCAGGAGAAGAAGGAAGCGGCGCGGATGAAGAGAAAATAACCCAAAGACACTTCCATACCGGAAGTGTCTTTGATTTTCTGAAGAAAGGCGGTGAATGTCCTGAATACCACAGCCAAGGCCGTTAAGATGTTTGAGAAGCTGACCAAGCGGTTTGACCAAGTCACTAAAGCTCTCAACCGGATCACGAAGCTTGAGTTGACTGGTGAGCTAACGAAGCTCAAAGTGCCGGAAGAATTCCTAAAGCTCAAAATGATCGGTGAACTGACCGAACTGAAAATCGCAGAAGATCTATTGAAGCTGGAGCTGACCGGTGAGTTAACTGAATTAAGTACGCCAGATAAACTCCTGAAGCTTAAGTTATCCGGTGAGCTTAAGGATTTGAAAGTTCCTGACCGTTTGTTGGAGCAAGTAACAGAAAAAAAGAACGGAAAAGCTGATAAGTCCAAGGGTGGCAAAAATGGCCGAAACTCTCGGGGAAAAAAATCAGCCCCAAGCATTGGTGAGAAACTAAAGAGTGCGCTGGATGCTAGTTTCATCAAACTTACGTTTCCCATTTGGGAACTACAAGAACAGTTGAATAAAAGCCTTGGAAAACTAAAAATCAGCGATACAATAAGCAAAATAGTTCCGCCAAAGATTAAGAATGCTTTTTCAAACTTTAAAATGGGATCTGAAAGTAACGCAAGTAAAAGGTTAAATTCGGAAAAAAATAAAGGCAGCCAGTCTAAACGTAAAAAGGCAACAGGAAGTAAGTTTAGCAGCAAGTCAAATCCCAATGATAAACCTGGTATTCTATCAAGGTTTGGAAGCAGTATGAAAGAGTCCTGGCAAAAGAATAGTAGCAACAAGCTTAAAATGCCCGGATTTATGAACTTGGATAATGCGAAGTCCGTTATATCTTCAACTATGGGTGCCGGTATGAAGCAGCAGCAAACCAAAGGTGCTTTTATTGCCCGTGCTGGCAATGCTCAACTTGGCGGTGCCATTTATGATAAGGTTGCCAAACAGGCCCTTCAATATGGACAAAAGCCTGAGGACGCCTTGTCTAGTGCCTTATCTTTCACCAATACTACGATGGACCCTAGCAAAATTGCCGAAATGAACAAGCTGGCGATGCGGTTGGCACAGATGAATCCTGAAAAAGGCCTGGATGGTGCAGCTTCTTCCATGATGGATCTTTTTAAAGGGGAATCGTCTTCCATGGTTGACGATTTCGGTATGGGCGAATCCTCGGTGGAAGCCAGCGCTGCACTTAAAGCAGGTAAGGCAGGGGACATCGATGGATTCATTAAGGGCATGGATGAACTGTTGAACAAACGCAATATGACGGAGCAGGCATTCGAAGGCATGATGAAATCTCCAGCGGCCCAGTGGGAAAAAGCTGTGAACAGCTTTCAGTATAGCTTGGGCTTGGTCGGTCAAATGGGGCTGGAGGCTTTTGGAC
>JAEWMH010000058.1 GCA_023393235.1 Bacillota bacterium
CCGCCTCCACAATCTCCCCCTTGGTGGGTAAATGGACGGATACGATCAAAAAGGAGGAAGCGTCGTACCGGTACTGCTCCTTCTCCAGGGCGACGGTTTTGGCCCCCTGAAGCACAAGACATAAGGAAGGCTCGTATACGGTGGACAAAGGCTGGGACACCTCCGTCTCCCGGATCAGAAAAAGAGCCGGGACCGCTGTAGCTTGAATGCCGCTGCCCACTGTATGTTTGTCCGCCAGCTCCAGCAGCTCCTGCCTCCGGCCCGGCAAATAATCCGTTTCCGCGTATGTCGTCCGCATCCTTCTCATCTCCCTGGGGCTGTTATTAAGTTCACCGGTGCTTTTAGTAGCATCTTAGCGTAACCTGGAGTTTTAGACAAGAACCGGCGAGGATCGGTCTACCGCCCGGCGGCCGGTCTGATTTATGCTGAAGGTAACACGAACCTACAGGAGGAATGCAGTATGACCCAAACCAATCCATCCAGAGTAGCCATGATTACCGGAGGCTCCAGAGGCATCGGCAGACAGGCAGCCGTAAGACTCGCCCGGGAGGGGCAGGCGGTTGTGATTGTTTATGCCAACAACCATGCAGAGGCGGACGCCGCCGTAGCCGAAATAGAAGCCACAGGGGGATGTGCTGTGGCAGTGCAAGCCGATGTGGCGGAGCCGGAAGCGGTAGCGGCAGCCTTCACCCGGGCGGAGCAGGCCTTCGGAGGTGTGGATGTAGTCGTTCATTCCGCCGGACTGATGGTTCTGGATACGGTTGCGGAATTTGATTTGGATAAGCTGGACCGTATGCACCGCACCAATATCCGCGGCACCTTTGTGGTGAACCAGCAGGCGGCCCGTCGCGTGCGTGACGGCGGCGCCATCATCAACCTGTCCACCTCCGTCACCAAGCTGGCGCTGCCTACCTATGCCGCCTATTCTGCCAGCAAAGGCGCTGTGGACGCCATCAGCCCTGTCCTGGCCAAGGAGCTCCGCGGTCGGAACATCACCGTAAACGCGGTAGCCCCGGGACCCACAGCTACCGAGCTTTTTCTCGAGGGAAAGGATGAAGAGACCATCCGCCGGATGGCCGGTTTGAATTCCATGGGGCGCCTGGGCGTGCCGGAGGATATTGCCGAGGTGATCACCTTCTTGGCAGGACCGGGGCGCTGGATTAACGGACAAACCATTTATGTGAACGGCGGTATGGTCTAAGGCGAGACCGGCACATAACAAAACAGACGGCGTTCCTCCCACCAAGAGGAAACGCCGTCTGCTTTTTGTCTGATCACACTGTCATCTCCCGGGCTTCAGCCACGGCTGCTGCCGCGGGCCGCCGGTGTTACCCGCCGGCTCTTCCTGCCTGCCGTCCGCCAGCATCAGGGATGCCGCTTCCGTCTGCCCGAAGGCTGCTTCCGCCTGCATACCCAGGATAGCCGCCGCTTTCATGGATTGTCTCATGGATGTCGGTCCTTTGGCTTTCAAGTTTCTTACCTTCATCCACAGTTTTGCCAGAAAGCCGCTCCTTCATTCTTTGGAGCTCCCTTACCTGGTTTCGACGATTAATGTTACCGGACCGTCATTCACCAGGCTGACGTCCATCATAGCTCCGAAAATACCTGTTTCCACTTGAAGCCCCTGCTCCCGAAGAAAGGCATTGAAGCGCT
The DNA here is from genome assembly GCA_023393235.1 of Bacillota bacterium. Taxonomy (GTDB): domain Bacteria; phylum Bacillota; class Bacilli; order Paenibacillales; family NBRC-103111; genus Paenibacillus_AR. Next base: position 1,654 of record JAEWMH010000058.1, read on the forward strand.
CATACAGCGGCTCTGCCTGCTCCGGCCGGGCGGCTGCCATAAAGTTAGGGCGTCTGCCCTTCCGGCAGTCCCCGTACAAAGTAAATTGGGAAACCGACAATATGGCTCCCCCTGTTTCCAGCACGGACAAGTTCATTTTCCCGTCCTCATCCTCAAATATCCGCAGGTTGGCGATTTTCTCCGCCGCAAACCGTGCGTCCTCCTCGGTATCCTCATGGGTGATCCCCACCAGAAGCATCAGCCCAGGCCCAATAGCCCCTGTAACCCGCTCCTCCACCGTCACAGACGCTTCCTTGCATCTTTGCACCACAACTCTCACAATTTCCCGCTTCCTTTCATGAAAAAATGGAAAAGCCGCCCGGCCCACGGCACATCACCGTTACAACCGGACAGCCATTATTTTGAAATGTTTTCAACGCGGCTTCCCCAAAAGTACCCGGATTCAACTTCAGAGCTTCACTTCACTTTTGGGGGACTTTTATGACTGCATAATCCGCTGGACGGAGTATACATCCTTCAGTCGTTTGATTTTATCCACCACAGATTGCAAATGGTCGATGTTCCGGATCAGAATGGTCATCTGGATCAACGCCATCTTGTTCTTGTCAGAACGGCCGGACACGGCGGAAATGATGGTTTTGCTTTCGGATACCACCTGCAGCACCTCATTCAGCAGGCCGCGGCGGTCATGGCCGGTGATTTCGATGTCCACGCTGTAATTGGCCTCCACCGAATCCACCCATTCCACCTCGATGACCCGGTTACCCTCATCCCCGTCTCCCGTGGGAATATTGGGGCAGTCGCTGCGGTGTACGGAAACCCCTCTGCCGCGGGTAATGTAGCCGATGATGCTGTCACCCGGGACCGGATTGCAGCAGCGGGCGAAACGGACCAGGACATTGTCCACGCCGATAACCCGGACGCCGTGGGTAGGACGGCCCTTCTTCTCGGCAGGAGCGGTTTTGACCTCCTTGGCCGCCTCTTCCAGCTGGCGCTGGGTCTCCTCCTGCTCCTTCTCCTTGCGCAGCTTCTCCGTCAATCGGGTGCAGATCTGTGCAGCCGTAATCCCGCCGAAGCCTACGGCGGACATCATATCGTCAATATCATGGAAGTTGAACTTGCCAGCAACCTCCATAAGCTTGTCGTCGGTCATCACCTGGGAGGGTTCGAAGCCGATGCGGCGGATTTCCCGCTCGATGGCATCCCGTCCCTTCTCCACATTTTCTTCCCGCTTCTCTTTTTTGAAGAACTGCTTGATCTTGCTTTTGGTATGGGACGATTGAGCCAGCTTCAGCCAGTCCTGGCTGGGACCGTAGGAGTGTTTGGAGGTGAGTATCTCCACAATATCCCCGGTTTTGAGCCGGTGGTCCAAGGGCACAATCCGCCCGTTAACCTTGGCGCCGATAGTCCGGTTGCCCACCTCCGTATGAATCCGGTAGGCAAAATCCAGAGGAACCGATCCTGCCGGCAGCTCGATAACTTCCCCCTTGGGAGTAAACACGAAAACCAGGTCAGAGAAAAAATCCACCTTCAGGGATTCCATAAATTCCGACGCATCTCTGGCTTCCTGCTGCAGCTCCAGGATATCCGTGAACATGTTCATCTTGTTCCCGGTGCCGAAGCTTGCGGTGACCGGCTGGGAGCCGTTTTCCTTATAGGCCCAGTGGGCGGCAATCCCGAATTCCGCGGTTTTGTGCATTTCCCAGGTGCGGATCTGCACCTCCAGGGGTTCGCCCGTAGGTCCGATCACCGTGGTATGCAGAGACTGGTACATGTTGGCCTTGGGCATGGCGATATAGTCCTTAAACCGGCCTGGCATCGGCTTGTATAAGGTATGGATAATGCCGAGAACGGCATAGCAGTCCTTGATATTGTCCACAATGACACGGATGGCAAGCAGGTCGTAGATTTCGCTAAACTGCTTGCTCTTGACGGTCATCTTATTATAGATGCTGTAAATATGCTTGGGGCGTCCGGAGATATCGCTGTCGATCCCCATCTCGCTTACCTTTTCATTAATCTTCTGGATAACATCAGCGATATATTGCTCCCGCTCCGCGCGTTTCTTCTGCATCAGATTGACGATGCGGTAATACTGCTGGGGGTTCAGGTACCGAAGGGCGATATCCTCCATTTCCCACTTGATGGCGGAGATACCGAGCCGATGGGCAATGGGACAGAAAATCTCCAGCGTTTCGTCAGCGATCCGGCGCTGGCTCTCCTCCGACTGGAATTTCAGAGTCCTCATATTATGAAGGCGGTCGGCCAGCTTAATCAGAATCACGCGGATGTCCTGGGCCATGGCCACGAACATCTTCCGGTAGTTCTCATTCTGCTGCTCTTCCTTGGTTTTGAACTTGATCCGCTCCAGCTTGGTCAGACCATCCACCAGCATGGCGCAGGTATGACCGAACTGCTGCTCCACCACGTCCAAGGACACGGTTGTGTCCTCCACCACATCATGCAGAAGGGCGGCGATAATCGAGGTGGTGTCCATATTCATGCCGATCAGAATGTCTGCTACCGCAAGGGGATGAAGGATATAAGGCTCTCCCGATTTGCGCAGCTGCCCGGAATGGGCACGCTCAGCAAAATCATAAGCTTCCCTGATTCGCTTGAGGTCGCTTTCTTTCATGTATGCAGAGGCTTTCTCCAGGAGCTGCTCGATGCTCATTCGCGAGAGATCCTTTCCTTTTATGTCGATTTAATTCATTATGCCCTTGAAACCTACCGCCCGTCAAGAATACCTGACATAAACCTGATGCATTTTGTAAAATTATCATTAATTGTAGCACTTTATAGAGGCAGGTTCATTTCCTGGGGTACGAAGCGGCAAAACCTCATATCCGGAAGGATTTCCGGCCCCCTGTGAAAAATACCTGACATGGCGGAAGAAAGGCATATCCAATGCCATTGATTTCTGTTAATATGTTCGTTGGAGAAAAACTGAAAGATTTGTCGAAACGTTATTTTATCACGAATCAGGAGGAATTTGAACGTGCAGCATGTTATCCAGGTTGACGAGCGCCCGTCGCTCGCAGAAAGCATTCCCTTAAGTATCCAGCATTTGTTCGCCATGTTCGGCTCAACAGTGCTGGTTCCCATGTATTTTCAGGTCAACCCCGCCATTATCTTGTTGATGAACGGCATTGGTACCCTCCTGTACATTTTCATTTGCCGTGGTAAAATCCCAGCTTATCTGGGCTCCAGTTTTGCGTTTATATCACCCGTTTTTGTAGTACTGGGCAAGTATGCAGGCGCCGAGGGGTACCAATATGCGCTGGGCGGTTTTATTGTTGTGGGTGTAATCTTCTGTCTGGTTGCCTGGATCATCAGGCTGGCAGGAACCGGCTGGATCGACGTTGTCTTCCCTCCAGCTGCCATGGGTGCCATCGTAGCTGTTATTGGTTTAGAGCTGGTCCCTGTAGCAGCCAGTCAGGCTGGATTCATCAAAGCAGAAGATGTTCCCTTTGATTCAGCGGCAATCACCGTGGCCATTATTACGTTGGGTATTACCGTTATTGGCAATGTTATGTTTCGCGGCTTCATGAAGATGATACCTATCCTCATCGGTATTATTGTAGGATATCTCGTAGCCTGGCTGGGTTATGACATGATCGATTTTACAGCGGTGAAAAATGCGGGCTGGTTTGAGCTTCCCAAACACTTCACTCCCAAATGGAGCTGGAGCGCCATCGCCATTATTGCCCCTGCCGCACTGGTAGTGGTAGCTGAGCATGTTGGCCATTTAATCGTCACCAGCAACATTGTCGGTAAGGACTTAGCGAAAGACCCGGGCTTGGACCGTTCCCTTTTCGGAAACGGTATTTCCACTATCCTGTCCGGATTTATCGGCTCCACACCCAACACAACCTACGGTGAGAACATCGGTGTTATGGCCCTGACCAAGGTTTACTCCATCTGGGTCATCGGAGGCGCGGCCATCTTCGCCATTATCCTGTCCTTCTGCGGCAAACTGTCCGCTCTGATCCAATCCATCCCCAATCCGGTTATGGGTGGTGTTTCCCTTTTGTTGTTCGGTATCATCGCTTCTTCGGGTATCCGGATGCTGGTAGAATCGAAGGTTGACTATTCCAAAGCGACCAATATTATTCTGACTACCATTGTATTGGTTATCGGCATCAGCGGAGCCAGCGTAACCTTTGGTAACTTCAGCATGAAGGGTATGGCTTTGGCTACCGTAATCGCCATTGTGATGAGCTTGTTCTTCAAGGCATTGGAGAAGCTGAAGTTGATGAACGAATAGTTGAATATGTAGCACAACCCTTAACAGCCCGGTTCTGGATGCAGAACCGGGCTGGTTTTATTTGCTAATAATAATTCTAATGAAATGTGAAATAAATCACAATATAAGTGTCCCTCTTGTGGTAAGCTAAGCTCATACCAATTCGAGAGGACGTGGCTGTAATGCATCAACACGAAACCAAAACCACTCAAAGCCTGCTCCACTTCTGCTATACCTGTGAAGGCGCCCATTCCTGCGAAACCGAGGAAGCCAGCCATACCTGCTGGAGCGAAAAGGGATTCCAGGTCGAAGCCTCCGACGAAAATGTGACTGCAGAGCTGTTCCGCCAATACGCATTCTAAGAAGTTATTCCATACACACCACATGACAGCACGCCCGGGCCTCCCGGGCTTTTTTGTTGTTCAACCAACCCCTCTTACGCTCCCGAGTGCAACGGAACGGAACTGAGAAGCGCTTGGCCACCAAAATATTTGTTTCCAGCAAGCTAACGGAACTTAGACGCCCTTACACGCAAATTCGGCGCTTGATGGCAGCCTTTTTGTCCTCTAAGGGTTTCTTAGTTCCGTTAGGTTTCATACGGAGTCGATTTTCTGCTTTAAGAGCTTCTTAGTTCCGTTACCAGGTTCGCTGCCGGGCGACCTCCTCTGTCCCAAACCGATTACAGCCCCACAACCTCAACAAAAGAGGCAGCCGAATCCGGCTGCCTCCTTATCCAACACTATTTTAGTACATCAACAGGCTGAATACGTCAATCCCATCCAGCTTGGCGCGGCCGTTCAGCTCCTCCAGCTCGATCAGGAACGCTGCGCCCACTACCTCGCCGCCCAGCTTACGCACCAGATTCACTGAGGTAGAGATGGTTCCGCCGGTAGCCAAGAGATCATCGGCAATCAGCACCTTCTGGCCGGGACGGATGGCATCGGCGTGCATGGCCAGCTTGTCTTTGCCATATTCAAGGGCATAGTCCTCTTCAATGGTTTCAGCAGGCAGCTTGCCGCTTTTGCGGATGGGGATAAAACCAACCCCGAGGGAGTACGCCAGGGGCGCTCCCACCACAAAACCTCTGGCTTCGGGTCCGGCAATCAGGTCAATTTCCTTCTCCTTAACCAATGCCTTCAGCGCTTCAATGGAAGCTCTGTAGGCCGGTCCATCCTGCAGCAGGGTGGTAATATCCTTGAAGCTGATACCCGGCTGGGGAAAATCCGGGATCACCCGGATGTAATCTTTAAAGTTCATCGGTTCATCCTCCGTTTGCTTTCTAAAGTGGACTCTTCACCACCAGAGCGGGCAACGAGAATCAGCTCCCGCAGCTCGGCGGCGGTGGAGTAGATGTATAATTGCTCCATGCGGTCCTGGTTCATCATCCGCCGGTACAGGGCCGACTGGGTCAGTTCCCGCTTCTGGACGGTATCCGCCGCGTAATACCGCAAACCTTCCTTCCTGACAAAACCCAACTCCTCGAATATCGCCAGGAGCATCCGGGCTGCAGGCTCCTCCAAACCAAACCGCTTCTTCAGAGCAGGCCATACACGTGAATCCCCGGCATTAAGCTCCTTTTCCCGGACGAGTAAGGCGTAGAACTGCTTAAAGACCTCTCTGTCCGGCAGCCTGGCTCCTCCCATACCGGAGGCATCGGCAAATACAGCATACACCCTGCGGAGCTTGTCCAGCAATGCGACAATTTTGTCGAGAGACTCCCTGCCTGAGGGCAGGGTATACAGCACTACATCCCGCAGGCCGCGGACGTCGGCCAGCAGGGCTGTCCGGTTCATGGGACGGGGGTCCTCCTCCATCCCTTCCTCAATCAGCCACAGCGGGAAATGCCGCCATTCCTCCGGCAAAGCATCTGCCGCGTCCCGGTAAAAGATCAGGATGCCGCTCCCCTCCGAAAGCTCCGGCAGCCGCATTCCTTTCTTCGCAGCGGTCCCCCGCCAGTCGAATACCTGAGGCTCGCTGACCCGCATATCGTGGATCAGGATTTGCGGTTTACGGGAGCCGTTCCACACATTCACCGATAGCTCCCCGACCAGGTCCAAGGAGGAAGCCATCGCCAGACGCTCCGCTGCCGTGCCGCAATTAAAGCTAACAGCTTCTACGCTGCAGGCGGGCGCCGCTTCAGCGGGTTCCTCCAGGGTCAGCTTCAGGTGCTGCCGGTCCTTGCCCATCGTCCGTTTGCCAGCAATACGCAGCTTGTTGAACACGAATCGGGGCGACGGGTTGCCGCTTCCGAAAGGGGCCAGCACACTGAGCTGCTCAATGCAGGACAATGTGGTCTCAGCCAAGGAGCATGAGAGATCCGCCTGGATAATCGGGGTCAGATCCTCCTGCTGCAGCTCCTCCAACGCCAGCCGGGAGAGACGGCTCTCCAGCTCGGGAATCAAGTCCGCCCGGAGCGTCAATCCTGCGGCCGCTTGATGGCCCCCGAAGTGCTCCAGCAGATCACTGCATTCCGTTAACGCATGATGGATATCGAACCCGGCGATAGAGCGGGCGGAGCCTTTGGCCAGCCCGGTTTTCCCGTCGATGGCGAACACGATGACCGGACGGTAAAACCGCTCCAACAGCTTGGAGGCCACAATCCCGGCCACACCCACGTTCCAGCCTTCCTTGGCGGCGATAATCACCCGCTGGCTGTCCATGTCACGGCCGTCCAGCAGGGCCATGGCCTCCTTCATCATGTCCTCTACGGTTTTCTGCCGTTCCTTGTTCAGCACATCCAGATCATAAGCCAGATGGCTTGCCTCCTGCTCGCTTTCGGTGGTCAGAAGCCGCACCGCCAGATTGGCATGCTGCATTCGTCCGCTGGCATTAATCCGCGGCGCCAGGGAGAAGCCGATATGCCCCTCGTTGACTGAACCGCGCTCAACTCCGGCCACATCCAGCAGCGCCTTCAGCCCCAGATTGGCCGTATGCCGCATCTGCTCCAGACCCAGCTTGACGATCAGCCGGTTCTCATCCACCAGGGGCATCAGATCCGCCACCGTACCGATAGCCGCAATTTCCAGCAGCTCCCGGGGCAGCTCACCCAACAGAGCATGGGCCAGCTTGAAGGCCACGCCCACTCCCGCCAGCTCCTTGCACGGATACGGACAGTCCGGCTGCTTGGGATTAACCAGAGCAACCGCCTGATCCGGCAGTTCCGGGGGCGGTTCATGATGGTCGGTTACCACCACATCCATTCCCAACTCGGCAGCATATGCGATTTCTTCCTTGGCGCTGATGCCCGTATCTACAGTGACAATCAGCTTGACCCCTGCGGCTGCAGCCTGATCCAACGCTTCCCGGTTCAGGCCGTAGCCTTCATGAATCCGGTGGGGAATATATGTATCGTAACAGGCGCCCAGCCGTTTCATCAGAAAAATCATCAATGTGGTGCTGCTGATCCCATCGGCATCATAATCCCCGTAAATGCGGATTTTTTCGCCTTCCCGCAGGGAATGGCGGATACGGTTGACCGCTTCCGCCATTCCTTTGAGCAAAAAGGGATCATGGAAGAGCTCGGCGCCTCCGTACAGAAAACGCCGTGCATCCTCCGCCCGTGTCCAGCCGCGCACGGCCAAGAGACGGGCTACAAGAGGATGAAGCGATAGCTCCGCAGCCAGTCTGCCAGCCGCTTCCTCCGCCTCATCCTCTTTGCCTTCAGATATTCTCCATCTTGCTTTTGCTTCCAGCATGACTCACCTCAGCCTCAACACGTCAATGCAAGAGCGTAGGCATTTCATCCTGCTCGGGATCAACATTGTTTTTGTAGGGATAACCCGGGTCGTAGGGATTAACATGGACCAGTACATCCGATACATGAATAAACCGTTTCATAAGATGCTGTTTGGCCAGCTTGGCGATCTCATGGCCTTCCGCTACCGTAATTTTCGGATTGACGCTGATTTTCACATCAACAATGACATAATGGCCATGCTCGCGGGCCCGCAGGCCGTCAACGGTAATGACCCCATTGATCCGCTGCACCGTTTGGACCAGCTCGGCGGCATCCTCTTCGTGTAGAACATGGTCCATGGTATTGTGGACCGACTCCCGGATCATCTTGTAGCCGGTGCGAAGCACCAATAGTGAAACGAATATACCTGCCAGAGGGTCCAGCATATACAGCCTAGGCTGGCCGAACAGATCCCCTGCCATGGCGCCCAATACACCAACACCTGCCGCCAGAGAGGCGAACACATCTGTCCGGTGGTCCCAAGCCCCGGCCAGCAGTGCTTGGCTGGAGAGCTTTTTGCCAAGCGAGTAATTATAACGGAACAACGCTTCCTTCACAAGAATGGAAATGGCCAACGCCACAAGCGCGATCCACTCGGGAGCCTGCTGTACTCCGCTCCGCAGCGAATCCAGGGAGGACTTGCCGATCTCAAAGCCGATGACAATCATCAGCACCGACACAACAATTGCGGCGATGGGCTCAGCCTTGCCATGACCATAAGGGTGGTCTGCATCTGCGGGTCTTCTTGCGGCTTTCAGCCCTACCAGCACAGCCACCGAACCGGCAACATCCGAAGCGGAGCTTACGGCATCCGCCATCAGTGCCTTACTGCCGGCGAAAAACCCGATGGTCCCCTTGACGGCGGCTAATGTCAAATTCCCGATGATGCCCATCCACGCGGCCGTCTGCGCTTTTCCAAATCGTGTTTCCGACATTCCGCCACTCCTTATCCTGAAATAACAAGGGCCATACCGAAGGCCGGATGGTGTCATTCCCCTGTCTTATGAAAGAAAGGACCCACCGTCGGGCGAAGACGCTTCTTCCTCATTCGTCCCCGCCGTTTCAAGTGGATCGTCCGGTAATGCTTTGTTCAAGCTTGTAAAGTGGTCAAATCAATTACGGGTTGGTGGTCAAAACGGGTTTTTGGGGTGCATGGATCTTCCGCTTGCGCAGCAGGTACCACAACGGCGTAGCCAGACAGATGGACGAATACACGCCGCTCACCAGACCGAAAATTTTGGCCAGAGCGAAAAGCTTGATAGCCTCGCTGCCGAAGATGAACAAGCTTACTGCCGCAAACAAAACAGTGATAACCGTGTTGATGGAGCGTCCCATGGTCTGCCAGATACTGTGGTTGACCACGTCTGCCAGATCCTCTTCCGTTTTGATTTTGGCAAAGCGCATGTTCTCGCGGATCCGGTCCAGAATAACGATTTTGTCGTTGATGGAGTAACCGATGGTGGTCAGCACCGCCGCTACAAAAGGAAGATCCACCTCAAACCGGAAGATGGAGAATATAGAGAGCACGAAGAAGGCATCGTACAAAATGGTAATAATCGCGGAAACGGCAAACCGCCATTCAAACCGGATCGTAACATACAGGCAGATGCAAAGGCTGGCAATGGCTACGGCCATAATAGCCTTACGGCCCATTTCGGTTGCCATGTCCGGGCTGACGGCGCTAATCTCGGCGGAGACGCCGGAGCCGTAGGCTTGGGTGAACGCTCCGGTGACCTGCTTGACGGAGTCGTCGTTCAACGTTTCGTCGAAACGGGCGGAGACACGGTCATTATTGCCGCCGATGGTCAGCACACTTGGTTTGTAGCCCGCGTTCTCAAACAGCTTCTCTACTTCGGCTTTTTCCACACTTTTGCCGATGGTCAGATCGATCGTGGTGCCAGCCTTGAAGTCAACGCCGTAATGCAGGAAGTCAACCTTGGGGGAGATGGTGGCAACGATCAGCATCACCAGACCCACAAGGGTGATCAGAATGGAGCCGATAAAAAACAGGTTGCGGTTCTTGATAAAATCGTAATGGATTTTAGAGTGCACGGATTTCCGACTCCTTTACACCGTAATATGCCGGCTTTTTGAAAATGTTCGCCTTCACCAGAAGCTCAATCAGAATCCGGGAGAGAAATACGTTGGTCAGCATGCTCACAAGGATACTGATGATCAGCGTCAGGGCAAAGCCGCGGATGGCCCCATTCCCGATGTAATACAGCACGGCGCAGGAGATGATATTGGTCACGTTGGCGTCCAGAATGGTGCGGAAGGAGTGCTTCGCTCCCGCCTTCAAAGCAGACAACATGCTCTTGCCTGTCCGGATTTCCTCTTTAATCCGTTCATAGGTGATGATATTGGCGTCAACCGCCATGCCAAGACCCAGAATTAATGCCGCAATGCCGGGCAGAGTCAGGGTTGCATTCATCCAGTTGAAGATCACCAGCACGATAAACATATAGGTAATCAGAGTAATGGATGCGACAATACCGGGCAACCGGTAGAAAAAGATCATAAACGCGAGAATCAGTACGGCGCCGATAAGCCCTGCTTCCACCGTCTGCTTTAAGGATTGCTGGCCTAAGGTTGCGCCTACGCTTTGGGTGTATTTCTCCGTCAGGTTCAACGGCAGGGAGCCCAGATTGATGATATCCACCATTTCTTTGGCTTCATCATAGGTGTAACGCCCCGTAATGGAGGCGGTGTCTGAATTGATAACTTGATTAACCGTCGGGCTGGATTTCATTTCTTCATCCAAATAGATGGAGAGGGTTTGTCCAACCAGCTTGCCGGTCACCTCGCCGAACTTGGCTGCGTCCTTCAATTTGATGGCGACGTACGGCTGATGGGCCTGGTCGAATTCCACCTTGGCGCCGCCTGCCACGAAATCGCTTCCGTTCAGCATAATGGTGCCGTCCGGCGCACGGAAGGTCAGGTTTGCCGGTTTTTTGAGAGTTTCCCGTACTTTGGCTTCATCCGTCACACCCGCCAGCTTCACGCGGATCCGGTCATTGCCCTCAGTGGTGATATCCGGCTCTGCAATACCCTGGGCATCGATCCGCTTCTGCAGATTGCGCGCGGTTTCGATCAGGGCCGCTTTGGTTACCTTGCCGCCTTCCTCCACGGGGGTGGCCACGTACAGAATTTCAAATCCGCCCTTCAAGTCCAATCCCAGCCGCAGCCCCTTGATGACGTTCGGGCTGAAAATTGCCGTCAGGCTCAAACAAACGACCACGATGGCACAAAAAACAACTAACCTTTTGGCTTTCATGAGATGCTTTCCCCTTCCTTCTTCACTCCAATAGTCCCATTATAACCACCTGCAAACTTCGAGTCAATTTACGGAAATTCGCACTAAAAACCCCTCCTGCCGCCCCCGGACCGCCTCTAGTTTTGAACAGCAGAAAGAAACGGCACAGGCGGGACTGGCCATGGTAACACCGGCATTTTTCCACAAAGAAAAAAAGCGCCGCTATTTTAACGGCCCCCTGTATACACTCAGCGTCATCCAGTTCATGAATTGGGTGGACTTAAGCGATAAGATGTCGTTTACCACTTTATGCAAGGCAGGATTGCCGTTCTTCTTGTACTTCTCGCTGATACAATCCCAAATATCCTCCCCCGTAACATGCTCATAGCCAATTTGCTGGAATTCCTTCGCCTTGCTGATGCACAGCTCCTCGATCATCGCGTTCAGCTTCGCTTCATCCGGAGCGAATACCTGCTCCACTTCCCGTCCTTCATCCCCCAACGGCTAAGCACCTGCCCTTCGCGGATTCAAGTAAATTGGCTCTAAGTTACTTCAAGAAGTATTTCGCCGCAGCTTCCCGATTTCCTGCCTGTCCGCCGGATTTTCATAAATATAGCATCAGCTCCGGGACGGGCTGCATATCCATGTAAAGATAATGCTGTACGAGAAGAGGGATCGCATGTCGAAAAAGCGGACAAC
>JAEWMH010000061.1 GCA_023393235.1 Bacillota bacterium
TGACCGGGGTGTGCTGGTCCTCAAGCTGGGGGAGCGGGGGATAGACCGGGAGACGACAGTGATTGCCTATGATGACCAAGGAGGGGCGATGGCGGCACGGTTCTGGTGGCTGCTGCGGTTTCTGGGCCATGAGAAGGTATATCTCCTGGACGGCGGCTACAGCGGCTGGGTACAGGCTGGGCTGCCGGTTTCAACGGAGCCTGCCGCGCCGGCGGAGCCCAAGGTGTTCGGACCCCGGGTGCAGAACCGGATGCTGGTGGTGATGGAGGATGTGCGGGAGAAGCTGGAATGGCCGGGTACGATGCTCATCGACTCCAGAGAACCGAAGCGGTACCGGGGCGAAGAGGAGCCCATCGACAAAAAGGCAGGCCATATACCGGGGGCGGAGAACCGGTTCTGGAAGGATAATCTCGGACCGGACGGCCTGTGGCTGTCTCCGGAGGAGCTCAAGGCCCGGTTCGACAGCGTCTATCCGGACCAGGAGATCATCGTGTATTGCGGCTCCGGCGTCACCGCCTGCCCCAACCTGCTGGCCTTGGCCGAGGCCGGGCGGGAGGATGCCAAGCTTTATCTGGGCAGCTGGAGCGACTGGATCAGCCACGGGGACAACCCGATTGCTGTGGGAGACGAAGTGTAAGGCCGCGTGGGAGGCGGGTTGGAGGGCTGTATCAGGTTAGGAGCAAGTGACCTGTTGCAGCCTTTTTTGGCGTTCTCGTTGAACAGCTTGAAAAAGAGGTCAAAGTTCATACTTCTCTTTAAGCCTGATGTTGATGGAATGATATACTAATATTGGCAGTACAAAAAAAGTTAAAGTAGGTGCTCGCATGAAGTTGGAGGCAGTGAAGCGATTTTTTGAGTTGATTGAAACTTTCAGTATCTCCGAGTCTGACTTCAAGCCTTTACTTCATCCAGAAATCGAACAAACCGAATTCCCGAATTTTATTACTCCCGGTGTGGTTGTAAGCAGCTTTGAAGTAATCATGCAGCGAATACCTAATGGAAAAAGGCTTTTGAAAGAACAGAAGTACGATATTCAGCGGGTTTACGAAGCCGGAGAGACCCTGATCACAGAAGTGATTTGGACGGCCGAGGTCGGAGCGGATGTTGGTGTGTTTAAAACTGGGCAGCGGCTCAAAGCGTTTTTCTGCTGCCTCTTCGAATTCAAGGATGGCAAAATCTATAGACAAAGAAATTATGATTGCTTCGAACGTTTTTAGCGGTTTGTCCCGTCAGCCCATCCAACCCTCCGACGACGAGGCCATGGGCTGAAGGGTCGAAAGCTCTACAACAAATACACCGCCCCGGGCTTCGGCCTGATGGCGGTGTTTTCGGTTAGAAGGTGGTACGCCCTGCTAGGGCGTGTTTGCAAACCTGCTTGAGGGCATCTTTTACTGCCTTTTCGTCCCTTGCATCGTTACATCCGCTTGACGTACCCCCGGTACGCCTTCGCGAAAGTGCCTTGCCTGGAACGTAAATTCAGCACAATCTGCTCCCCTCGGAGTTTGCAAACACGCCCTAGTCATTCGTTGAATGTGTCCCTCTCGGATCAGGCACCCCCAATTTTGTTGCCGCTCTCCATCAGGAGGTTTCGAACCAGAAGACGGGCAAGGGACGCCCAAGTGACTGCCACGAGTTTTGGTGATGGTTCGGTTAGGAGTAAATGTTTACACGTAAACGTGCTTGCACTTACACTAGATTGTTGTTCCGTGCGAACGCATACATTCCTATCCCCGCGGCGACGGAAAGGTTGAACGAGTCCACATCTGTAGACAACGGAATTTTGACGCTTTGACCCAAATAGGCAAATGCTTCGCATAGTCCGCTTGCCTCGTTTCCGAAAATCAGTGTAAAGAGGGGACACGGCGGTGCGTCCTCTGGCGCAATCGAGCCCGTAAGCATGAATGGGAATAAGGTGTGGAGCGGATATTGCGTCTGGTACTCGTCATAGCTCGAATAAACGCATTGACGTATGTGAAACAACGCGCCCATACTGGCACGAACGGTTTTGGGATTCCATACATCCGCCGCCGGTTCAATCACGGCAAGATTTCTAAGATTCAGTCCTGCCATTGTGCGGATGATGGTACCGAGGTTTCCCATATCAGACGGATTTACCAGCACAATATGCGGCTCATCTACCGCAAGCGCGTCCGCATATTTACGAAATACACCGACTACATAGCTGTTTTCCTTTTGGTTTACAATGCTAAATGCCTTGTCAGACTGCACTAGAGGCACGTTTAGCGCATTGCACAGCTCGCTAAGGCCATCGTCGTCGCGGTAATCCGAGTGGATGTATACGCACTTGGCGGCGCTAGTCCGTTTTTTCAATAACTCAAACGTCGCATAAGCGCCGGACGTGTAGGAAATCTCAAGTTCCTTTTTATACGCTTTTAATTTGTTTGTCATATTACCCGCTCCTTAAAATTGATCTTTAAGGATGCAAGGCCGACAAACGATTACGGCGAAATTAGGTTCTTATGCTCCATGCAAGTATCGCCGTCTGTTTGACAGACCTTGCATGGAGCGCGCCAAGTACATAACCAAATGTAAGGGCCATATTTCACCTCCAAGTCTCGATCAAGCTCTGTAAGCCGATCAATCCGACTTAGCCTGACACATAATTTTCGTTTGATGTAAATTTATTGTTCAATAAATTTACAATTCTATCAAGGGATAGTTTGAGTTAAATGAATCAAGCAGAATTAATCTTGCAAACAACCGCCAACAGCCGGCCGCAAGCCGGTTGAAACCCCGCCCCTCCTTGTGCCGTAGATAAACCAGAAGCTCTTTCTTGTGACCATACGGAGGTGTTGCAGTTTGCGTTTGATCATAGAGGATATCGTGAAGCGGTTTGAGGATAAGCAGGTGCTCCGGGAAGCGGGGTTCAGCTTTGAGCAAGGAAAGATTTATGGTCTGCTCGGCCGCAATGGAGCGGGCAAAACGACGCTGTTCAACTGCTTAAGCCAAGAGATGGCCACGGACGGCGGTCAGGTGCTTCTGGAGGAGAACGGTCACAGGCGGGAGCTGCGCGAGCAGGATGTGGGGTATGTGTATTCCCTTCCGATTCTTCCGGAATTTCTGACGGGGTATGAATTTGTCCGGTTTTTCATGGATATTAACCGGGACAAGCTGCAGACGGAACAAGGGATTGATCATTATTTTGATATGATGAGCATGACCACCGGGGACCGGCACCGTCTGATCAAAAACTACTCCCACGGGATGAAGAATAAGCTGCAGATGCTGCTGTTCCTGTTGACGAAGCCGCCGGTTATTCTGCTGGATGAGCCGCTCACTTCCTTCGATGTGATTGTCGCTTTGGAGATGAAGAATATGCTGCGGGAGATGAAGCGGGACCACATACTGATCTTCTCTACGCATATCCTCCAATTGGCCTCGGATCTGTGCGATGAACTGGTCTTATTGAACAACGGGAAATTGTCCGGTGTGCCCTCTGAGCTGTTGAAGAGCCCCGAGTTTGAGCAATCCGTCATTCAACTGCTGAAGGACGACGAAGCTCATGTTTAGAACGATTAACACGCTGTTGTCTATCCGCACATCCACAACGGTTAATATGCTTATGTATTATATTCAGAAGCTGCCCCTGATCGGCAAGCTGATCAAAGAAACCGCCTACGCAAATCTGAAACTCAAAAAAACCGTTTCCGTCATTGCGTTTCTGCTTACCCTGTTGTGGGGATTCATGACCAGGCTGGCTTATGTCGGGATGCTTGTCTTTTTGCCTGTTGTGACTGTAGGGGCGGAGTTGACAGAGGAACAAACCCTGCGGCAGTTTGTTCATATTTTGGCTATGATCAGCTTAGTGGTAGCTTGCGTTAGCAGTGTAACGGTCCTTGAACCGAAGCGGGAAAAATATGTAGCCGTGAAGCTCATGAGATTGTCTCCGACGAGATACATGAAGGCTTCGCTGGGATACCGTTATGTGACCTTTCTCATCTATCTGATGCCTGCCTTGCTTTTGTTTGGAACACGTATGGGAGCCACGGTTACACAGGCAGTTCTGCTTGCAGCCTTGATCACGCTGTGGCGGATTGTGGCGGAGTACGCTCACCTTAAGCTCTTTGAGAAAACTGGTATGGTGCTGATCAAGCATACCGCCATCGTTTGGAGTGTCATTGCGCTTGATTATGCCGCTGCGTATGTGCCGCTGCTGTTCAACCGGGCACCGCCATCGGAAATGGTTCTGCTGAGTTGGCCTGCCGGCCTGCTTATTGCGGCGGGGGGATTGTGGGCGGCGGTAAAGCTGGCCCGTTATTCCGGTTACAGAGAAGCGGTTGATGCCGCAACCAAAAGGGATGACCCGCTGCTGAACCTGGGTAAAATGATGTCGGACGCGGAGAAAAAAAGCGTTAGGGTCAAGGACAGCGATTATAAGGTGGAGCAGGAGCAGCAGAACAAGCTGGAGTCGAAGAAAGGCTACGCCTATCTGAACGCTATTTTCTTCGCCAGGCACCGCAGTCTGATCAGAGGCCCGGTGAACAAACGGTTAGCCATCATCGGTGCTGCCGGGGTGATTGGCGTGATCCTCATGCTTCTGTTTCGGGAGCAAGTGCAGAGCCTTGGATGGGGAGTGGCAGCGATCTTCCCTGTTCTGGGTTTGGTCATGTACTTCATGGCCGTAGGCGAAAAGATATGCAAGACGATGTTCTACAATTGCGATCTCAGTCTGCTGCGGTACAGCTATTACCGAAACGCGGCTTATGAACATTTTCGTATCCGGTTCGGAAAAATGCTGGGCATGAACCTGTCGATTGCAGCCGCTCTTGGAGTGTCACTGACCGCTATCGCGGCTTCGACCGGAGGAGAGTGGCTGAATAGCGAGTTGCTCCTGCTTTGGATATGTGTGGTTTCCCTGTCTGTCTTTTTCACGGTCCATCATTTATGTATGTATTACTTGTTTCAGCCGTATTCGACGGAGCTGAATGTGAAGAACCCCCTGTACTACTTACTAAACATGGCCGTATCGTCCGCATGCGGCGTCAGCCTTGTTTTGCGGGTGCCCAGTTCCCGCCTGACAGCGGTTATTTTCACTGTAACAGTGGTTTACCTATTACTCGTGTTTGTTTTGGTACGCAGGTACGGGCATCGCACGTTTCGCGTGAAGTAGACAGCAGCTAAACCCGCCTTAAAGATAGGCGGGTAACAGCTCGTTTATCCTTTTCTAATCTCTGCCTCAAGCTTCTCCAGTTCCTCTTTCGGCCAGACGTCGTCGAAATCATGCCGGTTCAAAAACAGGATGATTTTCTTCCACTCCTCCTTCGCCTCCTCAAGTCTGCCCTCCCGCTTCAACAGGAAAGCCCGGCTGAATCGGCCATCGATGAGATTGGCATCCAATTCATTGGACAGCTCCCAAGCTTCCAGAGCCTCTTCCACCTTCCCCTGACGGGATAGCACTTCTCCGGAATAATAATGCAAGACAGCTGCGTTGGGAAAAAGCTTCAGCGCGGTTTCTGCGGTTAAATGAGCTTCTTTCGTTTGATCCGCTTTTAGATAACAATTAATCAAGAATGAATAGTTTTTGGGGTCAGCAGGGTCAGATTGGAGTCTTTCTTTGTAAAATTCAATAGACTTACGATTCTCCAGTAGACCTGCCCTTACGTGGATCAAGTGGCCATGAAGCATTCCCTCAAGCCAGTTATACATTGCAAGCTGCGGGCTATGCAGAGCTTTCTCATATTGTTCGGCTGATTTTCTCAATAGTTTCCGGGCCTTTTTTCCTAAGACGTTCCCATACCAGTAGAGGTATTCGGGGTTATCCGGCTGTTCGGCCAGTGCTTCCTCATAAAGCTTCGTAACTTTTTCACATAATGAATCGTCATAGTGCTGTTCCAATTGCTCCATTAGCAGATATTTCTCATCGCGCTCCCATTTTAACGGGAATGGCTCACTCATATTCTTTATGCCCCCTTCATCCGTGTACTTGCTTGGACAGCCTCATCCCGAATCTCGCTGAAAAGCCTTCCTTCCGGTGACGGAAGTCCATCCAGCTCTTGCAGGAGGTTATCCGCAAGCCTCCGGGCCAAGGTGTGGTAAATGGCATCCCACGTGTCGGGACATTGGCGTTCAAGCTCACTTCTTAGCATGAATGGCAGCTGGTTTTGCAGCATATCCTTCACCTCCCAAACTATTGGCCAGCTTTGATAGACTGCGCCGGTACCTCCACCGGACCGTACCGGGGGGAAGTCCGAGCTCCTTGCCGATCTCATGATGCTTGAAGCCGGATATGACATGCAGGATGATAATCAGACGGTCCGTCTCTTCCAGCTGTCCCAGTGTATCCATAAGTTCAATCTGCATAAGTGCAGGGTCCGGGTCCGCTTTCGTTGAATCTTCAATCTGTGTGTAACTTTGCCTTATGGTCTGCCTAAGCCTGTCGTAGGCCAAATTTCTTGCAATGGATAGAATCCATGCTTTTGGGTTGGTTCCCATCCGGTATTGATTGGCCCTTTCATAGAGCTTGAGAAAGGTCTCTTGTTGGACGTCTTCGGCAAGGGGCTGGTTTCTTACTATAGCCAAAGCCACAGCAAAAACAGGCACCCTCATTTCTTTATAAATCTCATGCAGCGCGGCGATTTCTCCTTTCGATACTCGGCGCAGCTGGTCGTCTAGGTCCATCTTGCACCCCCTTCATGAATATAACGTTTTGGCGGGTGGAAATGTTGGTACCACTAACAGAAATATGCACGAACTGCAAATAGGCCATATCATATCATGATGTGGCCTCACTTTGCGGATACTGCCGCGGAGCAGGTGGTAAAGAGAATATGATTTGTGCCTATGAAGCGGTCTCTGGATTACTGGCATATCGATGCCAGATGCTGCTCCAGCACATCCCGGGCACGTTGGCTGTCCAGGCGTGCGCCGTCCAAGAGCATATGAAGCGCCAGACCATCAAGCACGGCGTACAGCCGCTCTGCCTCCAGCTCCAGATTCAGCTCCTCCCGCAGCTTTCCTTCCTTCTTCAGATAGGCCAGCAGCCGGCCCACTCCTTCGTATATCCCATCATGCTGCGCATCGAAGGCATCCGGGTTCGCCTTTTTCATATGGAAGGTAAACTCAAACCACACCTCCATTTCGGTGCGCCGCTCCTCATCAGTGGGGATCATCTCCAATAGAATGCCCAACACCTTCTTGACAGGGGGCAGATCCAGCTGATATACCTGTTGAATCCGGGCGGTTACACGGTCCTTCACAACTTGCATCACAAACACCAGCAATTGATCCTGATCGGGAAAATAATGGCGCAGCGCGCCTGGGGACAAGCCTGTTTCCTGGGCAATATTCCGTACACTAACCCCCTTTATGCCCCTCTGCTTGACAACCCGCCAGGTGGCTTCTGCAATCTTCAGCTTTCTTTCGGAATGATCGACTATTTTTGGCATACCGTTATTGTAGCAAATCCGGCGGCTGTATAACACCTTTATTTAGTACAGTTGTATTATTTAAAATCAGGTGATATACTTTTGTTGCCTAGCCTAACAAATTTCTTTATGGGAAGGAGCAATACGATACGATGAATGGTGTCGCCTGGGTCATTGTGGTGTGTGAAGTTGCTTTTTGGGTTGTGATCGCCTTGGGTCTTACAGCCAGGTATTTGCTGCGCTTATCTTCCCTTGGCATGATCCTGTTGGCTATGACGCCATTGATTGATTTGATTTTGCTGGCGGTTACGGGATGGGATTTGTATCATGGAGCCCAAGCCACCACTGCCCATGGAATTGCCGCCGTATATATAGGGGTCTCCATCGCTTATGGCAAAAGAATGATCGCCTGGGCAGACAGCCGCTTCCGCTATTATGTCGCCAAGCAGGGGGATAAACCGGCCAAACTGTACGGATTTGCTTACTCCCGCGATTATCTGAAGGGGTGGGTGCTCCATTTGCTCGCTTATGCTATCGGCTGCGGGCTGCTGCTGCTAATGGTGAATATGGTGCAGGACAGCTCGCGTACGGAAGCCCTTGATCAGATCATCCGCCTTTGGTCCGTTGTGCTGGTTATCGACCTGATTATCGCTGTGTCCTACTTTGTCTGGCCTCCCAAGGCCCCCGGCGAAAAGCAATCCTCCTGATCTAAGAAGGCATTATTTCACCTTATTCTCAAGCACACCCTCTACTCCCTTAAGAAAGGCTTTGGAGGTTAGGGTTGCGCCGCTGATGGCATCCACCTGCAGGGATTGGGCCTGGATGACCCTGCCGAATAACTCCTTCGTGAATTCTGGAGGTTTTTTCTCGGTTTGCTCCAGAACCTGAATGTCCGTCACTTTTCCGGACGACACCGTGACCTGGACTTTGTTGGCCCGCCACTTGTATTTGCCTCCCTGGTATCCGCCGGTATACGTGCCGTCACGAAGGCTTTTGAAGCTGACGGCTTTGATCGGGACATTCCGTGCCTCCCGCCGTTCCCCCTCCGTAAAAAGCAGCGCACCTCCCAATCCTCCCGCAACCACCAACACTACAATGCCTGCAATCAGCAATTTGCGATTCCCCTTTCGCTTCATATTGATTTTCCTCCTTATGATCCTTACAGGATACTGGCCGTGATGCCCTTATTGGTCTGAAAAAGCTCCGCAAGATCTGCAGTAACGTAAATCCGGAGGGCTGCATCAACCAGAATGGCCCCGGCCCCGGCGAAGAGCCGAAGAATCTCAAGCCCTTTTTCCATACCGGCCACAAAAAGAATCGTAGATAACGCATCCGCCGCTGTGGCGCTGTCAGCTACTACAGTAGCACTGATCAGCCCGGATTCCGCCGGAAATCCCGTACGGGGGTCCAGGATATGATGCCGTCTTTTGCCCCCGCGGTCAATAAAGTAGCGCTGGTAATCTCCCGAGGTGACGACAGCCTTACCGTCCACGGCAACTGCGCCGATTAACCCCTGTTCCCGCCGGGGATGCCTTATTCCCACCCTCCATAAGGCTCCATCGGGCTTTCTCCCCAAAACGGCCACCCCTCCGCCGATATTGGTGTAAGCGGAGAAAATGCCGAAACCTCTGAACGTCTCCAAAAACCGGTCGCAGGCATACCCATTACCGATTCCCCCCAGGTCAAGGGACTGCCCTTCTTTGCGGAGAGCGGCTGTTTGCGTACGGGGTCTGAGGATCAAGCTGTCATAACCGATCAGCGGAAGAAGCTGCTGAATCCTTGCTTCTCCGGGAATATCCGCGGAGTTCTTGTAATTCCATGGTCTGACCAAAGGCCCGATGGTAATATCGAACAGCCCCTGGCATTGCCTTGAAAAATCGGCGGGTTGTATCTGACCGTCAATATTGTGTTTAATGCCTTCCAATGGTTTTTTCTCATCCGGTGGACCTTTGTGGCGTTGGGGATTTTTGAGTATGTGAATATAACTCCCTTTCAGGTTTTCGTGATGGGAATCTTCCAGGCGCTGCTGATCTATGGATATCATAAATGGCAGGAGGGGATTTTTCGAAGGGAGGGGACTCCTGATTCAGATGGGGAGCTGCATATGAAGCTTCCCGAATGGAGGTCCAAGGCCAAATGATGCAACCCGCTTATTTAATCGGCCCGAAGGTAGGCTCTGTTCTCAAATAGTAATTGGTCCGCACCTCAGCTGCCCAGTTGGCCAGAACCTCCCGCCATTGGACGCTGCTGAAGAAATCCTCAACGGACTGGTTTTCGGAATCCCACTCCACGAAGATGTTGAGTGGGGTAATTCCGCCTGCCCAAATTCCGTTGCCCACATCGGTACCTCTCTCGCGGACCAACAGAATGGGGAGACCGAATTGGAAGGCCATGGAGGGTCCGATTTGCAGATATACGGACCCTTCCCAGAAGGGCGTGGTAACAGCCCCTACTCACTCGATTTGGCATACGCAAGAAGCATATG
Source organism: Bacillota bacterium (assembly GCA_023393235.1). Classification (GTDB taxonomy): domain Bacteria; phylum Bacillota; class Bacilli; order Paenibacillales; family NBRC-103111; genus Paenibacillus_AR. The sequence goes on from JAEWMH010000061.1 coordinate 9,871, forward strand.
CACACCGGCCATGGGCGTTACATGGGTGACATCCATCAGGCAAAACAATACCGCGCCAGTAGTGAGAAGGGCGTGTTTTTTTGCTGGCTGCAGGATCCGTCCATTTTTGGTAAAATAAGAAGCTATGTATGGATAAGAAAGGCGGTTATATTCTATGAAACCTACCGTAGCCCAAGAGAGCATTATGATCGCGGCTGAGCAGTTTGCCAAATCCGAATTGGAGCAGGACCCTACAGGCCACGATTGGTGGCATGTCCACCGGGTTGATCAAATGGCCCGCAGGCTTGCCGAAAGCGAGGGTGCGGATCTTTTTATATGCGCGGTAGCTGCATTGCTGCATGATGTGGCCGATGAGAAGCTGAATGAATCCAAGGAGGCCGGTCTGCACAAGGTTAGCCGTTGGCTGGAACGGCAGCCGATGGAGGATGAAGAACGGCGGCACATTATGGAGATTATCTCCACTATGTCATATCATGCAGGCGCCAATCCGCCCATGCGGACGATAGAGGGAAAGGTGGTCCAGGATGCGGACCGGCTGGATGCCATCGGGGCCATTGCCATTGCCCGGACCTTCCTGTATGCCGGATGGATCGGACACCCCATTTATGATCCGCAGATTGCACCCCGCGATTCCATGAGCCCCAAGGCATACCGCCAGGAAAAAAGCACGGCCATCAATCATTTTCCCGAGAAGCTGCTGAAGCTGAAGGGGCTTATCAATACGGCCTCGGCTAAGCCGATTGCAGAAGAGCGGCACCGGTTTATGGAGCAGTATCTAGAGCAATTCCACTTGGAGTGGGATGGCAAGTAACAAGGTACGTTTATTTCGAAGGGGAGGAAAACAGCTATGATAAGAAGCATGGAAACGGCCGATTTGGACCGGGTTATGGACATATGGCTGGAAGCGAACCGGCAGGGGCATCCGTTTATCCCCGATTCGTACTGGGTGGATAACGTTCCGCTGGTACGGGAGCTGCTGCCCCAGGCGGAGGTTTGGGTGGAGGAGACAGAAGGGGGGATCGGCGGTTTTATCGGGATCGTGGAAGGCGGGTTTGTAGCAGGGCTTTTTGTTGCGGTAAACTGTCAATCTTCCGGAATCGGCAAAGCTCTATTGGAGCACAGTAAGGGGCGTTATCCCGCGTTGGGCCTGCATGTGTATGCAGAAAATGAAAAAGCGGTCCGGTTCTACCGGAAGAACGGATTTATGCAATCGGGGGAAATGGTGAACGAGGATACGGGCCGCCGGGAATATGCGATGAACTGGAGCAGGGCGTAAGGTCATGCCGTAGGAATAAAGCGCCACCCACTTGGCGGGCAGCGCTCTTTTGTACACACATTTATTCCTCAGGTTCGTGGTACTCGGGGTCCGATACATAAATCATAACCTCATTGTCCCCATCCTCGGTGAGCCGCTCCGGATGGCGGGCTTCCCCTCTGACATGGAACAAATCTGCGCCGGATATATCAAAAATGACCCTGCCTGCTCCGTTCAACAGCTGTTCGTAGCTATATTTGATGGTTTGGCCGTTGATGGTGACGTATACGTCCAGAATCTGCCGCGATTCGATTTGGAGGGCAACCTTGGTCAGGCGTGTTCCCGGGTTGTAGGCCCAGGAGGGGGATTCGCTCAGTATAATAGTCTCTTCGGGCTGCGAATAGTACAGGTTGTTGCCAAAGCCAGTGGAGCCTCCAGGAGTCAGGTAAGCCCCGGATATGTATTCTTCCGGCTCTGCATAAGCGTAATCCTCTCCTGCCGATTTGGCCAAACGGTTCAGGATAGTCACCATTTCGGCCCGGGTAACCGGCGCCTGCGGCCGGAACAGTCCGGCTTCATCTGCGGTCATAATGCCAAGGCGTGTGAAACGGTACAGCGCCTCAGCTTTTACATAATCGAAGTCTCCGGCCCAGTCTGGCCCATATGCGGGATCGTTCACCAGAAGCAGCTCCGGTACCAGGGAGGAGTAGACAGGATTGCCTTTTTCATAATCGTCGTAAGACGGGAACTGGCGCTGGGGAATATCCTTGATCCGGCTCAATTCCTTGGCGGTATCGGCGGCCGTACCGGATTCGGGTGCCTTCATCCGGCTGAACAGGGCGTCCAGAACGATCAGCACATCCCACCGGGACATTTGCTTTTCGGGCTGGTAGCTGTACGTGTCGTTATTCTGCACATCGGCTGCATACTCGGGATAAATGGTGCTGTACAGCTCGGCAAACTCCTTAGCGGCCCAATGGTTCTCCGGCACGCCGGGAATGGGTTCGGGTTTGGGGTTGCGCAAAAGCGGGAACAGACGGTATACCATTACCGTAAACTGGGCTTTGGTCACCGGCTGGCCGGGCTGAAAGGTGCCGTCCGGAAATCCTGTCAGGATGCCTTTCCCGTTCATTTCGTCAATGGAGGGTTTGGCCCAGGCGTATTGGGGATTGGCATCCACGTCGGAGAACCCGGCCAAAGCGGGCGACATCCAGGCAGCCGACAAAAGGGCGAAGGCGGTAAAGGTTAACAGCAGCTTTTTCAAAATCGCGAACTCCTTTTTGTATGATGTCTGGAAATTCGACAAAAGGACAGCCCATTCGTCAGGTCCAGCAGAGCTAGTGTAGCAGATAAAGAGTGCATATGCATTGAAATAAGTGGAAATCGCTAACAGATTTACATGGAGGGTTGAGTATTGCCGAAGCATTGGAAACAGGCCGCGCGGCAGCTTCTGTCCTTTTATCCAGTCCGGGTGCAAGCCGTGGAGCTGGTGGGGCAAAGCGCCAATACGGTGTCCAAGGTAACAGATAAGGATCAGAAGAGGTACAGCCTCCGGCTTCATCATTCCAAAAGTGAAGGTTTGGAAAGCTGCTGGAGACCATGAACTTTTGGCTTGGGCTGCCGGACCACGGCGAATGTCAGCCTGTTCACTGGGCGAAGCCGGCCCATTATGATTGACTTTTTTAAATTTGTCTAAAATCCCATAGTTTAATAATTTTTGGTATAAATAGTCTCCTGTTGTTTACAACTCCCTGGGAATATATGATAATGAATTTGATTTAATAATTCATATTAATAGGGAGCGGATGCAGATGAGCTACGGGAAAAACTGGAATGTTATGCGGCTGGCCTACGGAATGCTGATGGTGTTGTTGCTTGTATGGGGTACGGGTTTTCAACCAGGTGTCTCCTTTGCTGCTCCAGCCCAGCAAAACAACACCAATACGGTTCCTCATGCGGAGTGGGATGACTTCGACACCAATTCCGATGGTGCTCTTGTGGTTCCGGGCCCGGGTGTGCTTGCAAACGATTGGGACGCAGATGGGGACACGCTGACAGCGGAGCTGGTGACGGGGCCAAGTTACGGCGTGCTCAACCTGTCACCCGATGGGGGATTTACATATTATTGTTATACGGCGAACGTTTATTCGGACCGTTTCACCTACAGGGTTTTTGACGGCACCCAATATTCCGACTCGGTCATTGTTACCATCTACACTCACTACCCGGCGGATCCCTACATCAGCTATATAAGCGACCAGTATATAAGCGTAAGTGAAACTGCTGGACCATTGGAATTTTATATCAGTGATCCCGTGGGCTCCCCCTACTTTATGAATGTTTATGCCAGCTCGGATAATCCTTATTTGGTCCAAGAGAGCAACATCATGATTAGCGGGGATGGCCCCTTCCGGACAGTGACAGTGATCCCTGAGTCCGGACAATGGGGAACGGCGCTGATCACCCTTATCACTTACGGCTCTACTGGTCTTTCTGCCTCCACCAGCTTTTATGTTAATGTGGCTCCATAAAACGGCGCAATAGCCATCAGGGCAGCTGCAGGCTCCTCAAATTGCCAGATAAATTGGCCAGCCGGAAAGGGCGTGCAATACGCGCTCCGGCTGGTTTTTTGCTGTTTTTGAATCCTTTCTGCCTAATTCCAAGTATTATGAAGTATGATAAAACGAGAGGCGCTTGTCTTTCGGCCATTCTTAAGGAGGGATACCATGGGAATATTGTCCAGATTCAAAACGATTATGGCCGGCAACGTGAATGCCGTGCTGGATAAAGCGGAGGACCCGGAAACAACCGTGGAGGAGCTGATGCGGGGGCTGCGTCTGGATTTAGGCACGGTCCGTGCAGAGGCAGCCGCCCTGCAGGCTGAGGAGCAGCGCGCCAAGCGGGCCTTGGAGGAATGCCGGGCGGAGATCCGCAAGCTGGCCGCTTATGCGGAGAAGTCGCAAGAGATGGGGAATATGACAGATGCAGGGCTGTTCCAGGATAAAAGAGACGCCCTCCTGCCTAAGGAAACGGAGCTGGAGGCACGCTACACGGAGATGGCCGAGCAAGCGGCCCGTCTGAAGGAGCTGGAGGAGAAGCTGGCATCGGACATCGGCCGGCTGGAGACCCGCCAGGCGGAGCTGAAGGAGCGGCTGGCCGCCGCCAGGGCGCAGCAGAAGCTGAATGCCCTGGATGCTCCCGGACATGGAGGGAGATCCGCCATTCAGGCGGCAGAGGACAAGATCAACAGCGCCTATTATGAAGCCAAGGCGCTGGCCGAGCTCCGGTCCGATCCGAAGGAGAAGCTGGAACGGGAGCTGGCTGAATTGGACCAAGCCTCCAGACGGCCCGGGGGAGAGGGGAAAGCCTGAGGCAGCAGCCGGGAACACCCGGAAATGACCGACTTACCGCCAATTTGCAAGGTGAGGTGAAGCGATGCAGGCTATAGATTTCAAATGCGCCAATTGCGGCAGCAGCATGGTCTTTGACAGCAGCAAAACCGCCTTGGCCTGTCCCAGCTGCGGCCGGACCGATACCATCGAAGGTTTGCCGGATCCGTTGGAGGCTCTGAAGCCGCCAGGAGAGGCCCTGCCCAGCCAGGAGTACCAATGCGCCAGCTGCGGCGGTTTGATCGAGGCCGATGGGGAAACCACGGCTACCCTTTGCAGCTTTTGCGGTGCAAGCGCCATTCTGGGGGACAGACTGGCGGGCAAGCTCCGGCCTGCCCAGGTGCTGCCATTTGCCATCAGCAAGGATGAGGCGGTGCGGGCCTTCAAAAAATGGTGCCGGAACGGGCGGTTGACACCTAAGGGCTTTATGACGGCGGACCGGATCAAAAGCATTACCGGCACCTATGTACCGTTTTGGCTGTATGCCCTGAATAATCATATTGAAGTGCAGGCCCAGGCCACCAAAGTGAGAACATATGTGCAGGGGGACTACCGGATTACGGAAACACAGCACTTCAGCGTATACCGGAGAATCCGGCTGAACTACAGCCGGGTACCCCTGGATGCCTCGGAGAAAATGAGCGATCAGCTGATGGACCGGCTGGAGCCTTTTCCGTACCACCAGCTCAAAGGCTTCCAAACCCCGTATCTGGCCGGGTACCGGGCGGATAAATACAGCTACACCGGAGAAGAAATGCTGCCGCGGGTAAAGGAGAAAATCCGGCCTTATGTGGAATCCTACATCCAGTCGGCCATGGCGGGGTATACCACCGTCAGCTATACCCAAAAGGATGTGGATACCCGGATGGCCCAAGCGGATTATGTGCTGATTCCCGTATGGGTGGTCCATTACGATTACGACAAGCTGGAGCATACCTTTGCCATGAACGGGCAAACCGGCAAGGTAGTGGGCAAACCGCCCATCAGCTACGGCAAGGTGGCGGCTTGGTTCGCGGGGATTTCGGGCGTAACCTTCCTATCCCTGAAGCTGATCGCCCTTTTGATGGGAGGCGGTTTATGGTGATCGGGCTGCGCATACGCATTCTGCCGGTTATGCTCCTGCTGCTTCTCCTGGGGACGTTTCTTGCGCCTGCAGGACACGAGGCCTTTGCAGCGGCGGAGAAACGGTACATTTATGACGAGGCGGATTTGTTAACCCCTGCGGATGAGGCCGCGCTGACGGAGCTGGCCATCCAATACGGAGCCAACCGGCAGACGGATTTCCTGATCTACACCTCGAAAAATACGGCCAACGCCGACATTGTGCAAATGACCGAGGATTTCTACGACAGCAAGGCCCCCGGTTATGACAAGCCCCATGGCAATGCGGCTATTCTTACCATGGATATGCGCAACCGCGAGGTATATCTGGCGGGTTTCTACAAGGGGGAGGACTATCTGGATAACCAGCGGATGGACAAAATCCGGACCGAGCTCACCCCTTATCTGAGCGCCGGGGATTACCGCAAAGCCTTCGAGGTTTACCTGGATACCGCCAACCGGTACATGGGCTACCGTCCGGGGGTGAACCCGGATAATATCCTGTTTCAGCTGTGGTTCCAGCTTGCGGTTTCCCTGGGACTGGGTGCGATTGTTGTCGGCACCATGGCCTATCATTCCGGCGGGCGGGTAACGGTGGGCCGGGAGACGTACGAGGACGCCGCATCATCGGGGATTCTCGACCGCCAGGACCAGTACATCCGCACCACCGTCACCCGAACCAAAATCCCCAAGAACACCGGAGGCGGTGGAGGAGGGGGCGGCGGAGGCGGAGGAGTCAGCCGGGGAGGCCATTCCCACAGCGGCAGCAGAGGTTCGTTTTAACTACTTGGATAACAGGACTCTAGAAAGAACGCAGCTTATCTATCTTGCATTGAAGGAGTGGTTCAGATATGTCTTTTTTCCGCGGCCAATTTGCCAATGTGGTGGAGTGGGAGGAATTCCGGGAGGATATGATCTTCTGGAAATGGAGCAATCGGGAAATCAAGAAAGGCAGCAAGCTGATCATCCGCCCCGGCCAGGACGCCATCTTCTTCCACAATGGCAAGATTGAGGGGATCTTCCAGAACGAGGGCGAGTACAACATCGAGTCGCAGATTATTCCCTTCCTGTCCACCCTGAAGGGGTTCAAATTCGGCTTTAACAGCGGCATGCGGGTGGAGGTCCTGTTCGTCAACACCAAGGAATTCACGGTGCGCTGGGGCACCCAGAATCCGGTGCTGCTGCCCGCCCCCAATCTTCCCGGCGGATTGCCCATCCGCGCCAACGGCACCTTCAATTTCAAGGTAAACGACTATGTGGCGCTGATTGACCGGATTGCCGGTGTGAAGGACAGCTATCTGGTGGAAGAGGTCAAGCTGCGGATCACCTCCGTGCTGGATCAGCTGCTGATGAAGTGGATCAGCAAGGAAGGCAAGGATATGTTTAATCTCCAGGCCAACGCCTTCGACATTGCCCGCGGCATCCGGGAGGATCTGGACATGCAGGTGCTGAGTACGGGTCTGACCATTACCGGCTTCCAGGTGATGAGCTTCAATTATCCGCAGCAGATTCAGGATATGATCAACAAAACCGCCTCCCACGAAATGATCGGCAACGTGGGCAAGTACCAGCAGATCTCCATGACCGACGGTATGGCCTCCGGCAATGTGAAGGGCGGCGGCGCCGCGGCGGATATGGCGGGAATGATGATGGGGATGAATATCGCCAAGGAAATGATGAAAAACATGGAAGGACAGAGCCCCCAACAAGGTAGCTCTGGACAAGGAACAGCCCAGGGAGCCCAAGGAGAAGGCGGGAAGAAGCCTAATTTCTGCCCTAACTGCGGCGCGAAGAATGAAGGCGCCAATTTCTGCCCCCAATGCGGCCAGAAGCTGGGATAAGCAAGATGCCGCGGCATAGCCGCATTAAAAACCGGAATACGCTCTTTCCCTGCAGGGGAGAGGGCGTGTTTTTGCTTTCCGATACTTTTCCGGTTTTTGACTAAAATCAAGCAAACCTTGGAAAACTGCAAACAATCAATCATGCGCATAAAAGGAGGGCGTTTGCCGTGTCGTCCATTATTGCTTATATCCCGGAATGGGCTGTGCTTGGGCAAGCCCTCATTGCCTTTCTGGTCCCCATTCTTGCCAACGGCTTGTCACAAAAATTATATGCCTTCACCCGGACGGGAGGCAGTCGGGAGACCTCCGGAAAGCCGAAGCCCCCTGTTCCTGCTGCAACCCCGTTCAGCGGTGATTATGATGCGGACCTGCAGATTATCCGGACGGCCATCGGCGGCAACTGTGATCTGCGCACCCGGGAGTTTCCGGTGAACAAGATGAATGCCAAGGGGATTTTGTTCTTTGTGGACGGGATGCAGAATGACCGGCTGCTCAATATGAAAGTGATGGAGTTCCTGATGTATGAAGCAACTGCAGAATCCTTGGCCGCTCCGCCCCAGCCCGATGCCATGTTTCCCTTCCGGAGCCTGAGCCAGGCCCCCGATTTGGAGAGCTTCGGCAGATCCGTCCTCTTCGGCCATTTGGGCTTGCTCATTGAGGGGCTGTCCGGCGGACTGCTCATCGAATATCCCGATGGAGCCAACCGCACGATTATGGAGCCGGTGTCCGAGGTGCTGCTGCGCGGCCCCCGCCTGGGCTTCTCCGAGGTGCTGAGCGAAAATACGTCCATGCTGCGCCGGCAGGGCTTCAGCGACCAGTTGGAAATGAAATCCCGGCGGGTGGGCACCCGGCTGCAGAAGGACCTGGTAATAGCTTATTTTAAGGATATTGTTAATTCCGATTTGCTTCAGGAGGTGGAGGCGCGGATCAGTAGGTTAGAAATGGATTTTGCTGCTGAATCAGGCAGTGTGGAGCAGTTGATTGAGGATAACGGGTTCAGCCTGTTCCAGCAGGCCCAGAATACCGAACGGCCGGACAGGGTCATCGGCGCCTTGCTGGAAGGGCGGATTGCCATTCTGCTGGACGGGACGCCCTTCGCCTTGATTGTCCCCGCCACCTTCAGCATGCTGCTGCAGTCCCCGGAGGATTACTACGAGCGCTGGCTGCCGGCATCCCTTCTCCGGATGCTGCGGTTTCTGGCCGCCTTTCTGGCGCTTATGGCCCCTGCGCTCTACATCTCTTTTATTTCCTTCCATCCGGGCCTGATTCCCACCGAGCTGGCCTTGTCCATCATTGAGACGCGCCAGGGAGTTCCATTCCCTTCTCTGATCGAGGTATTGATCCTGGAGGTATCCATCGAAATCCTGCGGGAGGCCGGCATCCGTCTGCCCAAGCCCATCGGCCCGGCGATGGGTATTGTCGGCGGTCTGATTATCGGCGATGCAGCCGTCCAGGCGGGAATTGTCAGCCCGTTTTTGGTGATCGTGGTTGCTGTTACCGCCATCTCCTCCTTCTCCATTCCGACCTACAGCGCGGGCATTACTCTCCGGGCCCTCCGTTTTGTGGGCATGCTGTTCGCCGCTTTCCTGGGCATGTTCGGCACCATTCTGTTCTTCTTGTTGCTGTGCAGCCATCTAACTAAGCTGAAAAGCTTCGGCGTCCCCTATCTCTCGCCGGTTTCCCCCTACCGCCTGCGGGACTGGAAGGATCTGTTTCTGCGTGCTCCGCTGTCCCTGATGAAGAAACGGCCGGCCATGCTGAAAACTAAAAACAGCAGGCGCAGATCCTAGGGTGTGTCCCTAATCCCTGTTGGAAGGAGGGTTTATCTTGTTTACCCGCACAGACGATAAAATCACTACCTCCCAAGCGGCGGTCTTCCTGACGAATACCGTGCTTGGCGCGGGAATTCTAACCATGCCCCGCAGCCTTGCCCAATCGGTACAGACGCCGGATGCCTGGCTGACCATCATGCTGGGCGGTGCCTTCATCATGCTGGTGATTCTGCTGATGGTCAAGCTTTGCCAGCGGTTTCCGGGTCAGACCGTCTTCCAATTCGCCGGATGCATCGCAGGCAGGGTGCCGGGCGGAGTGCTGTGTTTATTATTAATCATCTATTTCCTTGTGGTTGCCGGCTTCGAAATCCGTTCCCTGGCTGAGGTGACGCTGTTTTTCCTGTTGGAGGGCACCCCCATGTGGGCAGTAGTGATTCCGTTCATCTGGGCAGGGACCTATCTGGTCTGCGGCGGCATTAACTCCATCGCCCGGGTTTACCAAGTAGTGTTGCCGATTACAATCCTGGTGCTGCTCGTTTCTTACGCTGTCAGTTTGCGCCTGTTCGATATCAACCATTTGCGTCCGGTGCTGGGCGATGGCTTTCAGCCGATTTTCCGCGGGTTAAAGTCCTCCATCCTCGTATACGCAGGTTGTGAGGTTGTCATGACCCTGGTAGCCTTTATGCAATATCCCCGCCATGCGGTGAAGGCCATGCTGGGCGGAATAGCGATTCCAGCGGGGCTGTATCTCCTGACTGTCATTATGGTAATCGGCGGTTTAACCCTGGATAGCGTCATCACCAGTACCTGGCCAACCTTTGATCTCATCCGCAGCTTTGAAGTGCCCGGCTTTTTCGTGGAACGGCTGGAATTTCCGCTCATGGTAGTGTGGCTGATGCAGATGTTCTGCAATTTCTGCAGCTTCTTTTTTCAGGCTTCCCTGGGGGTTTCCCAAATTTTCAAGGTTTCTGTCCGTCCGGTAATCTTCGGGCTGGTTCCGGTTATCTTTCTTGCAACCATGATGCCCAAAAGCATACAGGATGTGTTCGCGCTTGGGGATATCATCGGTTATGCCGGAGCGGTGCTGTTTTTCCTGGTGCCCGTTCCGCTTTTGCTCCTTGCACTCATCCGCCGCAAAGGGGGAAGGCAGCATGGCTGATCGGAGGAGGTCTTTGTTGCTGTGCATAGTCCTTACGCTTATGCTGTCAGGCTGTTGGAGCAGCCGGGAAATTGAGGATCTGGCGCTGTATGCGGGATTGGCGCTGGACAGCGGACAACCGGCTCCCGGTGAGAAGGCATTCGAAGCCAAAGGAGCCCAATATGGAAAACGCAACCGGGTCTTGGCTACCATCCAGGTGGTTCCCACCAAATCCGTGGGCACGAAGGACAAGAAGGAGCATGAAACACAATCGCCCTACACTAATTTATCAGGAAGCGGGGATTCCCTCCTGGAAATCTTCCGGCAGTTTTCCATCCGTCTGGACCGCCCGGTGATTGGGCACCATCTGAAGGTGATCGTCATTTCCGCCGATCTGTTGAAGAAGCAGAGCATTGACCAGCTGGCGGATTTTGTGCTGCGGGATAATGATATCCGTCCCAGCACCATGGTATATGTCAGTGAAGGTATGGCCAAGGATGCCCTTGTTTCCGCCAAGGCGAATGAGATTCCGGCATTCCACATCAGTGCAATGCTCCGCAACCGGTCCAGAACCAGCAAGGTGCTTCCGCATATAACACTGTCCAGACTGGACGGATGGATGCATGCCAAGAAAAGCTTCGTATTGCAGAATGTAGTAACTGGTAACGGAGAAATCATGCTATCCGGGGCAGGTATCATTAAAGGCTCCACGGGGCATTGGATCGGCAGCCTGAGCCAGGAGGATACGCAATGTTTGGGTTGGCTGAGAGGAGAGGGCAAGTCAGGGGTTATCAAGACGGAGGATGACAACAAGGAGCCGCTGACCTATGAGATCTTGACCATAAAAAGCAAGATCACTCCCGTTATTAAAGGGGATGATATCGGATTCCGGGTAAAGCTGGCCAGCGAAGGCCGATTGATGGAATTATGGAGCAAGGAGCCCACCCCTTCCTCGCATGGCTTTGCTGAAGAGATGGGCGGACTTTTAGAGAAAAAGCTGGAGCGGATGATGAACACGCTTATGCATAAGATTCAGGATGAATATAAGGTGGATGTGGCAGGCTTCGGCGACCGCCTTGCTGTTGAGCATCCCAAGGCCTGGAAGAGGGTGAAGGAAAACTGGGACGAGGTCTTCAGCAAGGCGGATATCACCTTTCAATACGATGTGAAGATCAAAGGTTTCGGGTCCTTTACGGAAGAGGGGGACTAAAAGCAGCTTTTCACTGCTTTACCCAGAAGGTATTGATATGGGAGATTTGGAACCCCGCCTTCACCATATTGGCATGGCTGGTGGAGCCGTACATCACATCGGTATACACAGCCTGTGCCCCCAGACGCGCCGCATCCGCCAGGCGCTGTACCAGCAAAGCCTTCTGACAGCCCCTGCCGCGGTACTTCGGATACGTATAATCATTGGCGATGTATCCGGCCTCCCCATGAAGGAACAGTGAGCCCATGGCAGCAGGCTCTCCGCTAATCCGCAGCATGTAATTGATAAAGTCCGGCCGGTAAAAAAACGGTTTGGAGCGGGCCAGCATTTCCGCGCTAATCTCCATCTCCCCGGCGGATTGGGCGATCCAGCTTATAAACTCCTCGGCCGAATCCGGGGTTACCCGCTCCACCGGATACGGCATCACCGGCTCCCCGCCGCTCTTCGGGCTGGTATACATGTACACCAGCTGCTCCACCGGAAGAAAGCCTTTGCCGCCCAGCGCCAGGGTTACGTCCTCCGTCATATGGTCGGGGGTCAGCTCGAAGCTTGGTGCGGCCTTCGGGTAATGCTCCAGCAGCTTATCCAGCTCCGGCAGGTCCGGGGAGCCGAAGCCTTTCACCCGGTTATAGTAGCCGGACGCGGGGTCTGTGGGGTCCCGCAGCAGGATGGAGCGGCCGAAGGGCAGAATCTCCAGCTCTCTTTGCACCGAAACGAGAGAACGGCTGGCATTCAAGCGGGTCAGCTCCAGCTCCGCGGCTTCAATCTCTTCCAGGTATTGCAGTGGTGTGTTGTTAATGGGGCCG
>JAEWMH010000102.1 GCA_023393235.1 Bacillota bacterium
CGGCCCATGCCCGTTTGCAGATAGCGACTACCTCGTTTTGGACACTTTCCTCCATCTTCCGGATGGTTTCCGGCTTGAGGAGATTCGTGGCGCTTCCGGTTTCATTCAGCCAACCGCCTATCTGAATCTTGACGTTCACATTGTATTTGCCCTCTTGCTCCTTGACTTTAACCCTGGTTTTGGAATTGGATACCACGAAGGTGGAATCCTTGTCCTTGTCCTTGTCCGGATCGGAGGCGAAGGGAATCGTGGAGGCCTGGACTTGGTCGCTCAAGAAGGAAGTACCCAGCGCTTCTTCATCGCTCATCCATCCCACCAGCTTGGTTTCCTTAATGATGGCGGCCCTTCCCAGACGGAGTTTGGAGGGGACGGTGGTTTGCTTCAGCTGATCGATCCCTGTAACCTCCTTGGAACCGGAAATAATAATCTCCGGAACCAGAGTGCTGTGGGACGGACTCAGCATCTTCTTAATTAAGTCATACATCCGTACATTGGGGATTTTGGACAGGTACTGCTCCTGCTTCTCCAGGATACGCTCCAGACCGATGCCCGGAATCGGCTCCGAGCTGAGCAGCTGCTCCAGGATGGAACGGCCGTCTCCGGACGCGATGAGAATGCTCACCGTCTCCCGGGAATCCGAATTGCGCAGAGACAGGTCGACCATTTGGCTGAAGCCTTTTTTGGCAGCCTCTTCCCCAACGACAAGAATGCTGTTATGGCCAAAATACAGCTTCCGCGGCGCCTCCATATAGCTTTCGGATACGGCGCCCTTGATAGTATCCCCTTCGGTGGAATACACCACAACCGGAACCTGGCCGGTGGGCCCGCCGGCTGTACCCGCGGCCGCGGATATGGAGGAGGGAAGGATGACCTGGAAGGACAGCACCCATTTCCCGTTTTTGCCCACATCCAGTGCGGCTGCTGAGGTAATGGAGAGCTCGTTTAATTCCGTGCGGTCCCAGCATCCTCCCAGGACCATGGACGAAAGTGCCAACAGGATCACCAACCGGCGGGAACGCCCCATCGTCAAGACCTCCTTTTCCGGGGGACTTTTTTGCGGATGAAAAGGGCCACAGCCAGCAGGAGCGGCAGAACCAGATTCATCCCAAGCAGCTCGTACGGGGTGATATGCTGCATCTGGTTATCGAATACGGTTTCATCGTGGTAGGACACAAAGGTTGTTGCCATAATCACAAGATTCAACCCCAGCAGCACGGGTTTGGACGGTTTGATGCGGAAGGTTTCCGTCAGACAGTGAAAAGCGCCGAACAGGAATAGCGCCATTTTGATATAGATGGTGCAAACCCAGAAGGATACGAACATAATATCCAGACGCTCCAGTGTTGTGCCCAGCTTGATGATTTCGATCATGCTGAAGGTGGGATAGCGGAATTGCTGCGGCATGATCGGACCGAACAGAATCAGACACAGGGCGACAGTGATAGTTAAGTGAAAGCCGGCGGCTACGGTGCCGCCCATGGCTGCTTTGGCAATTCCTTTTTTGGACTGCAAAAACGGGCCAAGCAGCAGAACAAGAGCTGTTTCCGACAGCCATCCCAACGGCAGCAGGCCGCCGTATGCGATATGGGGAAAAGGTGTGTTCATCACCGGCAGCAGCTGGCTCGGTTCAATCAGATTCATGAACAGAAGCAGGCTTATGCAATACGTGATAATGCTGACCGTAGTGACCACCCCGTTAACCCGGGCGATAACCTCAACTCCTCCATAAACGGCATAGCTGCAAACGCACATGATGATGATCATGATGACCCAATCCGGCGTTTCGAACAGAATCTGGTCAGAGAGTATATTCGTAAACTCTTGCAGAATGATTGAGGAGATGGAGATATAGTACAGGGTCAGCAGCAGGCCCACTGCGGTGGCAATCCACTTGCCTAACCTCAGGGAGATCCAGCCCAAAAAGGAAGATGACTGGGGCACCCGCATGGCAAGGGCGCCGGTCAGCCAGGCAATCCCCACTCCCAGAACGGTTGCTCCGGCAATGGAAATCCAGGCGTCCTGCTTGGAATGGGCCATTACCACACTCGGCACAACCAGAATGGCGGTAGGAATGATGGTGGCATAAATCAAAGCCCCTAACTGCCAGACCGAAATATGCTCCTTCATGATCCGTCTCCTTCCTGCCCGCCTCCCTCCGGCTGCTGAGGGGGTAAAGGCTGCTGGCCTTTGGACTGCCGCTTGGTATTGGCGGGATTGCTGGTGCTGGGACGGTGAATCATGGCCCACTGGGGAGCGCGGATCAGCACATCCTTCAGCTCCGAAAGACGCAGGGGAGAGAAGGGGGTCAAATACGGCACTCCGAAGGAGCGCAGACTCTCCAGATGAATCAGGACCAGCATCAATCCGGACATAATCCCGAACAGCCCGAAGGAGCCGCCCAGGATCATCATGGCAAAACGGATCAGCCGGGCAGAGATGGACATGCCGATGTACGGCACGACGAAGTTGGATATGGCGGTGAAGGATACCACGATGACCATAGCCGCCGATACTAATCCGGCCTGGACCGCCGCTTGCCCCAGCACCAAGGCGCCTACAATGGAGATAGCGGGACCGATGGCCCGCGGCATCCGTACCCCCGCCTCCCGCAGCACCTCGAAGGTAAGCTCCATCAATATGGCTTCAATAAATGCCGGAAACGGCACTCCCTCCCGCTGGGCAGCCAGGCTGATCAGTAGGGGAGTAGGGAGCATCTCCTGATGGAAGGTGGTAATGGAAATGTACAAGGCGGGGAGAAGCATGGACAGAAAAAATGCCACAAACCGGATGATCCGCAGAAAGCTGGAGATATCCGCCCGCTGGTAATAATCCTCGCTGGATTGGAAGTAGCGGGTGAATAACGCCGGCGCAATCAAAACAAAGGGTGTGCCGTCCACCATTACGGCTACCTTCCCCTCCAATAAGGCGCCTACCACAACATCAGGCCGTTCGGTATTGATTACCGTGGGAAAAGGGCTGTAGCTGGAATCCTGAATATATTCTTCGATATAGCCGGAGTCCAGAATCGCATCGGTTTCAATCTGGGAGATGCGGCTGTATACCTCATCCACAATTTCCTGCCGGGCGATGCCGTCCAAATAGACCATAGCCACCTCAGTTTGGGTGACCTCCCCTATCAGGAGCATCTTAGACGCCAGCTTCGGGGATTTGATCCGTCTGCGTACCAGAGAAAGATTGGTGCGCAGGTTTTCGTTAAAGCCTTCCTTCGGTCCCCGGATAACGGTTTGGGTGGTGGTCTCCTCCACCGCGCGCTGCTCACCGCCGGATACGTTAACCGCCAGCGCCTGGCTGCAGCCCTCAATCAGAACAATCGCCGAACCCCCGAACAGACCCGAAAAGATGGCATCGACATTGTTTACTTTCTTCACCATGCCCAAGGGTATCGCATCCGCTGCGGCATTCATCAGGGCATCACCTGTTAACCCCGCCAGGTTATCCCGTTGGCCAAAACCGGGCTTAACCAGGGTTTGCAGCAGATCTCTGTCAATTTTGCCGCCATCCACAATACCTTCAACCAGAATAATCGCCATACGCACTTCATTGGTCATAAAGCGGAAGGTGACATCCACATTCTCTACCAATTCGCCATGGATGAGGGACAGGTTTTGATCAAGGCTTTCCGTCAGCGGTTGAGGGGGCTTTTTGGGCTCCGTTCGGGGGGCATGTTTATGCTTGCGTTTTTTCGCCGGTTTTCCGTTCAGAACGTTCATGCTTGCCTTCCTCCTTCCGGGTGGGGCACAGCCCTGTAAGACTTGGGCGGATCGCAGCAAATAGGCAGTCCTTCCAGAATATACATAGCTCTTTCATGTAGGATTCGATGTTTGGTCCTCTTTTATGCGTCCACACAAAGAAGCCCGGGCCAACTGCCGCTTGGGACAGTAGCTCGGGCTTTATGAACATGCTGGTTATCGTTGATTTAGGCGGAACCCTTCAGCTTGCCGGTGAACATCAGCATAACGAAGGAAATGGCGATGGTGGCACCGCTCAAGAGCCAGGCGAGGGAGGTGTTACCCGAATCCACGGCAAAATAAATGCCGGTTGGGATGGTTTGGGTACGGCCGGGGATATTGCCTGCTACCATCAAGGTGGCACCGAATTCACCCAATCCCCGGGCGAACCCCAGCACATATCCCGTTACCATGGCTCTCCAGGCCAGGGGCATGGTAATATGCAGCAGGACCTGCCATTCATTGGCCCCCATGGATCTGGCGGAGTCCTGAAGCTCCCGTTCAATGGACTGGAAGCCCGCTTTCAGGGACTGGTACACCAACGGGAAGGAAACCACCACGGCAGCGGCCACGGCAGCCCACCAGCTGAAGATGAAGGAATGGTCGAATATCCGCTCCGCCAGTCTGCCGAACCAGGTTTTTCTCCCGACCAGCACCAGCAGGATAAAACCGATTACGGTAGGAGGCAGCACCATAGGCAGAAGAAAAACAGTTTCCAGTATCGTTTTTCCCTTTATCCGTTTCGTGGTCATAACCCAGGCAATGCCAATACCGATCAGAAAAACAATGACGCTGGAGATCAGCGAAACCCTAAGCGACAAAAGCAGCGGATCGAGAAATTCCGGTTTCGTGAGCAGGTTGGCCATACGCATTATTTAGGAAGCGTGAAGCCGTATTTGACAAATACGTCCAGCGCTTCTTTGGTTTGCAGGTAGCTGTAGAACTCCTTGGCTGCCACAGGCTGTTTGGTAGCCTTCACGATGCCGATGGGATATTCGATGGCGGCGTGGCTGGCCGGATCGGCAGTCAGAATGATTTTGGCATTCTTGGCAGCGGCGGCGTCGGTTTTGTAGACGAACCCGGCTTCAGTGTTGCCCGTTTCCACATAGGAGAGCACCTGCTTAACATCCTTGGTGAGGACGATCTTCGGCTGGAGGGCGTCCCACAGCTTGTAATAGGTCAGGGTTTCCTTGGCGTAGCTGCCAGCCGGAACCGATTCGGGTGTACCTACCGCAAGCTTCTTCACCTCATCCTTGGCCAGGTCCTCCACTTTGGTAAGGGATAGCTTGCTGTCGGAGGACACAACCAGCACCAGATCGTTCAACAGCAGATTCTTGGCGGTGGTTGAATCGATCAACTGCTTGGATACCAGCGCATCCATCTGTTTTTTGCCGGCGGAGAGGAAGAGGTCGGCGGGGGCACCTTGTTCGATTTGCTGCTGAAGGGTGCCGGATGCTCCATAGTTGAAGGTAAGCTTCACGTGAGGAGCCTTTTGGGCGTAAAGGGTTTTAATCTCATTCAGGCTTTCGGTCAAGCTGGCTGCGGCGGAAATGATCAGCTCCACCGGCTCCGGGGTTTTGGCGGGGACAGGAGACAGGGTTGCGGCGGCAGATACAGCGGCCGAAGGGCTTGCAGCGGCGGCGGCTCCGGCAGGCTCGTCCTTCTCTCCGCAGCCCGCCAGTCCGGTGAAGGCGGCAAGCGCCAAGGCGCAGGCCAGGTGGAGCTTCTTCCATTTTCCATTCATCAGCATGGTTTTCCCTCCCGTGGTTTTCTATATATGATTACACATATTACTATAGCTAATGATGACATGTAAATAATGAAATCTTGAACATTATATGATCGTGTTATATTTAATTATAAATTGTTATATTTGATAATATATCTGAACAGCACATATCTCGCACAACACAAAACCCCCTTGACCTTTTCAGGAAGGGGGTTTTTGCGGGATTGCGGTGAAGCTGCTACTGAAATAACATGGTCCAAGCCTCAGGACGGATGTGTTATGGAAGCCTCGAAATTGGCGAAGCCGATTTGAGGGCCTTCTCCGATATTTCATCCGTTTTCGGTGCGGCTGTAACCGCAGCATGAGTGGCTCTTATGCCATTAGCATAACGGAGGAGGACTTGATGACGGTGGTTACGGCGGAGCCGACGGTAAGCTCCAGCTCTTTCAAGGATTCGACAGAGATGATGGAGGTGATGGTATGGCCGCCGCCGATGTCCACCACAACCTTGGCATTGACCTGTCCCTCGCTGATTTCCACAACCGTGCCTGGCAGCTGATTGCGTGCGCTGATCTTCATGGTTTTTCCCTCCTTTCTCCAAGTGAGCTAGGGCGTGTTTGCAAACACGGCCCAGTGCTGCCATACGCAGCTTGTCCGCAAAAGCCTGCGGAGAAATCCAAGGTGCCGGACCGGGAAGTATAGCGCCATTGTAAAACTTTACCTGCTTTTTTTCAACGGATTTCCCAAAACACATGACAAAAACCCGGCAGGGCTGCCGGGCGGGAGGGAAAGCTTAATGGGTATATGCATCAGAGTGCGGGTTTGGTAAAAAAGGTTTTCAGGGCTTTGTATACATCGCCTTTTTCCCGGATGACATGATAGAGAAACTTCTTATGCTGGATATTCTTATAGGCGGACATCAGGGTGGAGCTCCTGTTATACTGGTTCACTTCCCCGTAGCCGAACATGTTGGCCCGTTTGATCAGCTCCTGGATGAGATTCACGCATTTTTCGTTGTCGGAGGTCAGATTGTCGCCGTCGGAGAAGTGAAAGGGATAGATATTCCAATTGGCGGGCGGATAACGGGTATCGATAATGTCTATTGCCTTCTGGTAGGCGGAGGAGCAGATGGTACCGCCGCTTTCGCCCCGGGTGAAGAAATCCTCCTCTGTGACCTCCTTGGCCTCGGTGTGGTGGGCGACGAAGACAATTTCCACATGCTCGTATTTGCGGCGCAGAAACCGGGCCATCCAGAAGAAGAAGCTGCGGGCGATATACTTCTCGAAGGAACCCATGGAGCCGGAGGTATCCATTAGGGCCAGCACGACGGCATTGGAGTGGGGCTTCTGCACCTCCTCCCAGGTTTTGAAACGCAGATCGTCAGGTGAGATGCCGTGAATCCCCGGTTTGCCCGCATTGGCATTGCGTTTCATGTTTTCGATGATGGTGCGTTTCTTATCGATGTTGGACATGATGCCTTTTTTGCGGATATCGTGGAACACCACATCCTTGGATTGGAGCATCTCCCGCTGTTTCTCCTCCAGGTTCGGAAGCTCCAGCTCCTCGAACAGAAGCTCCTCCAGCTCAGCCATGCTGATTTCCGCCTCGTAATAATCCTCGCCGGGCTGGTCGCCGGCGCCTTCGCCCTTGCCTGGCCCCTTCTTCTGGGCTTCCCGGTCCACACCCAGCACATCTCCCACCTGTGAATCCCCGTCACCTTGGCCCACATGCTTTTGTTTGTTGTAGTTATAACGGAAGCGGTACTCGTCTATGCTTTTGATGGGGACGCGCACCACCTGCTTGCCGTCCGACATGACGATGCTTTCGTCCGTCACCATATCGGGAAGATTCTGTTTGATTGCCTCGCGCACCTTCTCCTGATGGCGTGTCTGGTCCTGATAGCCCTTGCGGTGCAGGGACCAATCCTCGCGGGAGACGATAAATAGCGGTTCCGTCACTGGAATTCCTCCCTTTTATGCGCAGCTTGTTATGGTTAAGTATATTCAGCGAGGCGGGAGGTATGTTCGCGGGCTTTTCTTCATTTTTCCAGTGGAACAAAACGCATAGTGCAGGCGTCATAAACCTGTTATGATAAATGGACAGTGCAGTCAAGACAGAATGGAATGAGGAGGACGACATGATGCGCAAGCTGCTGATTCTACTATGTACAGCCGGCTTCCTGGCCACAGGACAAGCCGCGTATGCCGCCAGCCCTTCGGTTCAGGCGGGAACGGAACAGGTTGTGGTCCGGGGCAGGACGATCCCGGTCAATTTGGTGCGGGTGGATCTGCGCGATCCGATGCTTGCTCTGGAGCCGGTGACGGCCCGCAGCGCCATAGGATACGATGAGTCTTTCACCTCCATGGTGGAACGGACGCATGCAGCGGCCGCCATCAACGGAACCTTCTTCAACGCCTACGAAAAAGCGCCAGACATCCGTTATCCCAACGGGCTTTTGGTTGCTTCAGGAGAGACGGTGCATTCCGGAACCAACCAGTCCCTGATTTGGATGGCGGACAAGCTTCCCGTTATCCGCCATGTGGAGCTGGGCATCCGGGTGACCTTTGTCCAGGGCAAACAGACCTCGACTTATTTTCCGTGGGGAGTCAATAAATATTACGGGGACAGTCAAACCGATCAGGTGGTCTGGTACACGCCTGCTATGGGCCGGGTCATTGACTATCCCAACAGCACCAAAATTGTGATCCGCGAAAATGTGGTAACCCACATCACCGAAGAGGCCGTGTCTGTGCCCGGGGACGGGTATGTATTCCTGGCGGGAAACAGCGATAATAACCGCAGGAATCTGCTTCCGCGGGTTCAGGTAGGAGATACGGTGGATCTGGAAACGGTGGCCAAGGATGCGGTGAGCGGGGAGTCCGTTGATGCAGGCCAGTGGCTGGCCGCCATCGGAGCGGGGCCGAAGCTGGTAACCGCCGGGACGGTGGATGTGGATTTTGCGCGGGATGGTTTTGATGATCCGAAGCTTACTTCACAGTCCAACCGCAGAAGCTTTGTGGGTGTGGATGCAGAGGGCAGGCTGGTTATGGGGACCATGGACGGGGTGACGGTGCAGCAGGAGGCGGAGGCTGCGGTTGCCCTGGGGCTCCGGGAGGCGATGAATCTGG
This sequence comes from Bacillota bacterium, assembly GCA_023393235.1. Classification (GTDB taxonomy): domain Bacteria; phylum Bacillota; class Bacilli; order Paenibacillales; family NBRC-103111; genus Paenibacillus_AR. The sequence goes on from JAEWMH010000102.1 coordinate 8,607, forward strand.
ACGGCGGCGCCAGCTCTGCGCTGTATGTCGATGGAACCGTACTGACCAAACCCGGCCGCGATCTGAGCAATGTCTTGGTAGTCCGCAGACTGGCGGAGCCCCGCACACAGCTGGAGGTTAACGGTCAGTTCCGGCCTGAATTCCAGGGCTTTATCCGCCAGGATACCACCCTGGTGCCCATCCGGCCGCTGCTGCAGGCTTTGGGCGCCGAATTCAAGTGGAATGAGCAGGCGGGTAATCTGTCTGTGGTGAAGGACGGCAAAGCCCTGACCTTCACGCCCGACAGGCCCGAGGTACTGGTGGACGGCAAAAAGGAAGCGCTGGATACGCCTCCCGTCATTGTGGACGGCCGCTTGTACGTACCGGTCCGGTATGTGGTGGAAAGCTGGGGCGGCAAGGTCACCTGGGATCAGAGCCTCTACCGGGTGTCGCTGAGCTTCTGATCAGAGGGCGGAAAAAGCCGCAACTGAAACCAGGATCATCAAAGCCAATCCGATGATGACGATGCCGTTTAAGACGGTGCCCAACACGGCGAATACCTTTTTGCGTTCCTTCTGGACAAGCCCGATGATGCCCAGGATCAGGCCGATAAGATTGCCGAACAGGGTGCCTAGGAGCGCCAGGCTCATAAAGGCCAGCTCCGGCATTTCCGCCATCCGGCGTTCCAGCTCCTCGTAATCGGCGACGCCGTTTTCCACATCGATGAGTCCGGTGATCTTTACCGCCACGCTTCCCAGCATAATGACGAATATCAGGGCCATACTGGCAAAAATCGTAAAGGACGCGATGCCCAAACCGGACTGCTTCCGGCGTGGCGGGCCGGCATCATACGGATCGACCGGGGAGAAGCCGTTATATCCGGGGGGAGCCGTGTCTGTGGTGCTCCTGCTTTCGGGTGCCGGGTCTTGCTGGACCGGGCTGTTGGTGGGATGCTCCAACGCGATCACCTCCATGGTTGTTTTCTCAATGGTAGCATGGGTATGGAAACGCTGGCAAATTTTTCTGTCGTCCAAAAATAAAAGGATATTTTCCCCAAATTGTGGTATGATTCGGGATATAACGACACGCGCCTTTGGCAGGATAAGGGCTGAATTTATCGGGAATCGGGGGATTTGAGATGAAATATACGCTGTGCCAGCTGGTCCGCATTGTGGATATGAATGATGAGATTTTAACCGAGGTTGTATTCGAGCATGCAGAGGTGGATACGCCGCAGCCGGTGCTGGGCGCTACGGTGATCACCCATCAGCTGGGGCTGCGCCAATTCGAGGTGGTGTATGACCGTCGTGAGGGCAAAACCATGCGTTCCAAGATCACCGATATGGAAATCGACCTGTTGGGCGACTTCAACAAAACCCGGGTGTACCTGGAGCCGGTGAAGCTGATCGTCGGCCAACATGACGTTGGAGTTGTGTAAGGCGGCGGGAACGTCGGTCAGATCAACACATGGTGAAGTGCCCACCGCCCAATAGCGGGGGCAAGCATCGGGAACGACCATAAGCGACACCCCTTGCAGGATTAAGCAGTAAGACAACATCGCAAAAAAAGCCGCTCGCAGAGCGGTTTTTTTTGCGCTTTGGGGGAGCAGGCCCCGTCACACTCAGCCTCCGCAGCTGCCCCTTTAGCTGGAATAGCCATCCATGCTGCGGTACCCGCTGCACCGAAGAGAGATGAACTGTCGGAGAAGGCCCTCAAATCGGCTTTGCCGATTTCGAGGCTTTCATAACATATCCAGCCAGTGGCTCGGACCATGTTATTTCAGGGTAGCGGAAACGTTTTTCCGTTATACCATGCTGTGAGGGAGTGGAAGCGGCTATAGCGGAAAGGGTTTTCCGCTAGTTGTTAGGATTCGCTGCCGGGAGCTTGCTTCAAGGGCCAATAGCGGAAAAGGCCTTCCGCTATTGCAGCAGCGGCACCCCAATAGGTCAGATAGCGGAAGGTAGCTTCCGCTATTTTCTGTGCACCGGCCCTAATGGAGCCATAGGGGAAGGCCATCTTCCTCTATTTGCAGCGAAATGCTCAACTTAGCACAACAGTGAAAGCCCTTCTTCCTCTATTGGGCGGTTTTGCTGGGTTTGGTCCAGGAATGGCCGGTGATAACGGAAGTTCCCCTTCCGCTACCGGCCCCATCCGCCCTCGTCCATAGGAAATAGCGGAAGCTTGGCTTCCGCTATCCCGTTTATTACCGCTGTATACCCTTGCATCCTATATCAGCCTGTTGGGCGTCATGTGGCGTCCACTCAGTTGCGCCCGCAATACTGCTGCGCCGCAATCAGCCCTTCCGTTGTCCGGCCTCCCGCAGGCGGAATTGGCCGACCAGCTGCTGCAGGAACATGGTGATGGCATCCACCTGATTGGAGCTGTAGCGCACATTACCCATGTCGGACAACAGCCCCTGCACCTTGTTTTCCACCTGGCTGGAGATGCGGCGGTTTTCGATGCTGATGGCGGCGATTTTTTCCATCAGCTCCACCACCTCGTCCACGGCCTGGCTCTTCTGGCTATCGCCGGCATTGGCGCTGTACAGCAGCTCCGTCGCCGCGGCAACCAGCCGGTTGCCTTCCTCCACCACCCGGCTGCCCTCCTCCATGGAGGCCACCGCCAGCTGCGCGTTGCGGTAGATCAGCTCCACTGTCTCCTGGATCTGGCCGGTGGAGGAATGGGTCATGTCCGCCAGCTTGCGGATTTCACTGGCCACTACCGAAAAACCCTTGCCGTGTTCGCCTACCCGGGCCGCTTCAATAGAGGCATTCAAGGCCAGCAGATTGGTCTGGGAGGAAATCTGCCCAATTACCTCCAGCACCTCGCCGATCTGTCGGGCTGTATCCATGAAGGTCAGAATGGTTTTGTTGGTCTCCGCCACCGTGTCGGAGATCTGGGACATTTTGCCGCCGATCCGCTCCACCTCGCCCTGGGCCACTGCAATCTGCTCCGAGGCCTTGGCCTCCAGCTCCGCCAGAGTTGCCTTCATCTCATAGGCCACATCCTTGGCAATGTCAATATCCTTCAGCTGGCTGCGGATACTGCGGATCATGGAGTGGATTTCCTCACCCATCCGTTCCGTCGCCGTCAGCGTGGCGTCCGTGGATTGGCCCAGCTCCTGCTGGTTGGCGCGTACATCCTCGGAGGCATGCTTCACCTTGAGCATCACAACCTCCAGAGAGTCGTTCATGTTGTTGATCCACTTGGCCAGCTCCCGGGTTTCGTCGCCTGCGAATTGGTTGGTGTCCAGCCGCTGGGTCAAATCCCCCTTGCCCTCCGCATTGATCCGGATGAAGCGGTTGATCCGCCGCAGGCTGTCCGCGATGGGCAGCGTCCCCCTATGCCGGGAGGTCTGGGCCACCGCCCAGCCGCCTATCAGCTGCAGTACACCCATAGCCAACGCCGCAAACAGCACGGGCACATCCCTAGCCACGGCCACACCGCACAGGGACGCTCCCGCCAAAGCAAACAGCAGCACCACGGGAAACTGGACCCGGCGGATTTTGAAATCGATGCTCCGCAGCCGGTACACCTCCTCCAGATCCCCCTCGCACATCATGCCCCACAAATCCGGACAATGGGGAAGCCGGAAGGTAACACCCTTGCCGATAACAGAAATATGCCGGTAATCCGAATACCCGGGAAACTCCACAAACAGGTTGCTGCCCTTGGCAATGGTCCCTGCCACTCCCGGGTGCAGCTGTCCGGTGGCCGGGTCGGTGAATATCAGCTCCAGCTCCGTATGCTCCGAAACCCGCACCGTTCCCCAATCCGTGGACACGCCGTCCTTCAGATTTTCCCCGTGGGTGAAGGTCCGGTCCTCGAAGCGGCTTCGGGACAAAGCGGTTCCCGGCGCAATCTCCTTACGCAGGACAGGGGAGGCCATAAACAGGTAATTGTCACCCGAATCCGGATAAACATGGCCCGATTCCCGCTGGATCAGATCTCCCAGGACGTCGTTGGGCACCCGGCCGCACAACGCCCCCATCCAGGTTCCGCCGCTCATGATGGGGTAGATGAACAGCAGGGTCATTTTATCGTGAAAAGAGGAGGTGCTGGGTCCGATCTTGACGGTCAACGGATCGGCATACGGGCCGTACAGGCAGCGGCCGTCCTTCTGCTTGGAGGAATAGAGAACACCCTCGCGGAAGGGAGCGTCGGAGGCATTTTGCCCCATGTGCGGGGCATAGGTAGAATAGATCACATCCAGCTTGCTGTCCAGTACGAACAGCTCGGAAAAATCCGCAGCCCGCTGGCGTACCGCCTGTGACAATCGCTCCCATACAGGGGCAGACTCGGCTTGCCACAACGCGCCCCCCTGCACAGAGGAAGCCGCTTCCGCGCAGTACCGCTCCAGATGAGTCCAGCAGTCCGTCGCCCATTCCGTCAGAAGGTCCTTGCGGGTATGGGCAATCCCTTCGAAAATCTCCTCGATATCCTCCTTCAAATGCTTGTTAAGCCTGCATGACCACCACAGCGGAAGCCCTTTCCGAAATCCGAGCCAGCCAAACATACCTCTTCCCCCCGTCATCGACTATGTATAATGTTCTGTTTTTGATGTTAAGTATTGTAACATGGGAAGTGTCGAAATGATGAAGAGGAATGAGTCAAATAAGTGAAAATTCGAAGATTATTCTGAAAATATGACAGAATGTTCGTCTTTTCAGGAAAAATCCAGATCAAAAGGGGAGGTAGGGCGTTTAGGAAGAATATGGAGAACCGGGCTTATTCATGGTATGATACAGAAAATACGTTCGTAAAAATCCCCCAAAAGTGACGGGATGCTCTGAAGCATATTCCGGGTACTTTTGGGGGAGCCCCCGTAAACACTGTCCACCAAAACACATTTTCTCAATAAAGAGAGGAGCTTTTGCGGAAATGTCCGTTTCCTTTCATCCGGTTATTGAAGCTTGGTTCAAACAATCCTTCGGCTCGCCTACCCCTGTGCAGGAGGAGGCGTGGGAGGCCATTGCCGCTGGTCACAGCACGCTGATCGCCGCCCCCACCGGCTCCGGTAAAACCTTAGCCGCCCTCCTGCCCTGCTTGGACCGGATCGTCCGGGAAGCGGGAGAAAACGAAACAGGCACACCTCAAAAGGGGGTGAAGCTCCTTTATGTGACTCCGCTGAAGGCGCTGAACAACGATATCCACCATCATATCTTCCGGTTTGCGGCGGAGCTGTCGGCGGTTGCCAAGGAGGGGCAGACGGAGTGGCCCGGCTTTACGGTTGGGGTGCGGACGGGGGATACCTCCCAGAGCACCCGCGCTTCCATGCTGCGCCATCCTCCGGATATGCTCATCACCACCCCAGAATCCCTCTATTTGATGCTGACTGCGGTGAAGGCCAGGGGGATTCTGCGTACCGTCAGGCAGGTGATTGTTGATGAAATTCATGATCTGGCCTCGGACAAAAGAGGGGTTCATCTTTCCTTGTCCCTGGAGCGGCTGGCGTTTCTCTGCGGGGAGAATCCCCAGCGCATTGGCGTATCCGCCACCCAGAAGCCGCTGGAGCGGGTAGCCCGATACCTGGGCGGCTGGGAGGAAACGGAGGAACCGGACAGCGGCAGCGGAGCCGGGGAAATGGCGCCAAGGCCCGTCCGCATTGTGGAAAGTCCCATGGAGCGCAGACTCACCGTATCCGTGACCATGCCGGCCAGAGGTATCCGGGCCATGGACAAGGAGGCGGTCTGGGGGCCGTTGGTGCAGCGGATTCTGCAGTGTATGGAAGGCGCACGGTCGGTGCTTATTTTTGTGAACAACAGGCGGCTTTGCGAGCGGCTCACCCTGCGTCTGAACGAACATGTGGGGTACGAAATGGCCCGGTCCCATCACGGCAGCGTGTCCCGGGAGCGGCGTCTAGAGGTCGAATCCATGCTCAAGGCGGGAGAACTTCGTTGTCTGGTGGCTACCGCTACCCTGGAGCTGGGTATTGACGTGGGAGAAATCGATCTGGTGCTCCAGATTGACTCGCCCAAGGAGGCGGCTGCAGGCATCCAGCGTTTTGGACGGGCTGGCCATGCCGTCGGCGGGGAAAGCCGTGGGGTTGTGATTGTCCGCACCCGGGGGGATTTGCCGGAGGCGGCAGTGCTGGCTAAAGCGGTGGCCCAACGGGACATTGAGGATATCCGCATTCCCCGCCATAAGCTGGATGTGCTGTCGCAGCACACGGTTGCCGCCGTGGCGGCCGCAGGACAGGGAGAGGAATGGAGCCCAGAAGCATGGTACCGTGTGGCAGCGGGCAGCGACTGTTACCGGGACTATCCCTGGGAGCGCTATGAAGCCATGCTGGATGTGTTATCCGGCAGGTACCCGTTCTCCCGGCCGCTGATCGGCTGGAACCGGGAAACGGACAGGCTGTTCCGGCTGCCGGGTTCGGCCATTGCCGCATCCATGGGGAGCGGCACCATTCCCCAAACCTCCGCTTTTCCGGTGCATCATGCGGAAACGCGGATGCATCTGGGGGAGCTGGATGAGGAATACGTATATGAAAGCAGACCGGGGGATGCCTTCCAGCTGGGGGCCAGCTCCTGGACGATCCGCTCCATCCGTCATGACAGGGTCTATGTGACAGAGAGCAACCACAGCTACAGTGAAATTCCCTTCTGGAAAGCGGAGGCGGGGGGCCGCAGCCCGCTGATCGGCGCACGCATCGGCGGTATGCTGGCCTTTATCCGGGATGCTGCCCGGCACAGCGGAGATGAGGAGCAAGAGCGCCTGCTGGTGCAGGGGCTTATGGAGGAATACCGGCTCGATGAGGATGCGGCCTCTGAGTTGGTCGGATATGTCCGCAGCCAGGACAAACATGGTCTGGTGCCGACGGACACGCTGATTGTAGCGGAGCATTACAAGGATGACGGGGAGCGGCATCATCTGGTGGTGCACAGCCTCTTGGGCCGCCGCATCCACAGAACCTGGGAGATGGCACTGCGGATGCGTTTTGACGCGCTAAGTCCGACCCAGGTTTATTCCATCGCCAAGGATGACGGTATGGAGTTTGTTTTCTCCGGCTGGAATCCGGACTGGCTGCTGGAGCCGGGACGGCTGTCTACCTCCCAACTGGAGGAGCTGCTGTGGGAGGCGCTGCCGGGTACGCCTATGTTCGGCAGAGCCTTCCGCCGGGTGGCGGAGACCTCGCTGCTGCTGGCCAGAGGGTATGAGCGCCAATCCTCCTGGACCATGCGCTTCCGAAGTGAGGAGCTTTTGAAGCAGGCTCTTCCTTTTGCAGATAAGTATCCTTATCTGAGGGAGGCGTATGCGGTATGCCTGGAGGAGGAGCTGGATGTGCCGGGCCTGCACCGGCTGCTGGAGGATTTGCGGACAGGCGCCGTTCAGCTGCAGACGGTGGACTCCATTGCGCCGTCGCCCTTTGCCATGCGGTTTATGAATGATTTTGCGATGACGTCCCTGTATGAATCCGATGCGCTGGGACGTGATGTCCATATGCGGCTTTTGGGTATCAACCGGGAGCTGGCTGCGGAATGGTTCGGCCAGGAGGGCCTGCGTACGCTGATTAGCCGGCAGGTGCTGGAGGAGGAAAAACGCAGGCTGGCCCGTCCTGCTTGGCTTGCTGCTGCGGGCGGGGATGCCGACGGCGAAAAACGCAGTCTGCTCCGCCTTCTGAAGGAATACGGCGACCTGTCCCGGGAGGAACTGGACCGGTTATGGCGGTCTGCAGCCGGAGAAGGAGCTTCAGGGCCGGAAGCTGGCATGGAAGCGGACGGAGGGCAGAAGGGGATTGCCGAAAATGGGGTTGCCGGCCAAACCGGCGGTGACGGTGGGAGTGGTGGTCCTCTAACGTCAGCAGAAGAGCTGCTGCCTCAGCTGCTTGAGGCTGGCAGTGTGAGGAGCATTCGCGTGGCAGGAGAGGAACGGTTTGTGAGCCGCGACGAAGAGGCGTGGTATGCGGCTTTTCCCCATACGCCGGAGGCGTCTTTTATTGCCAGGCGGTATGTGGAGCGTGTGCTTTCCTTCCGTTCGGAGGAGCTGGCGGCCCGCTTCGGGGTGGAAGAAGGACTGGCCGAGGCGTGGACGGCGGGGTGGCTGGCGGACGGAACGGCTACTACGGCCCCTTTTGCCGGGCCGCAGGAAACCGGATTGTACACAGCATCCAAAATTGCCGAACGACTGGTGCGCACCTCCATCTCGGATTTCCGGGTGAAGCATGGGGCCATTGAGGCCTCCCGGTATGCACTTCATCTGCTGCAAACCCAGTATCTGCTTCCGGAGCGCCGTTTGGAAGGCCCGGAGGGCTTGCTGCGGATTGTCGGGCAGCTCCAGGGGATTTATCTTCCTGTAGCCTATTGGGAGAAGATGGTGTTTCCTGCCCGCCTGAAGGAATACCGCAAGGAGTGGCTGGACCAGCTGTGCGCAGCGGGGGAGCTGTTCTGGGTGGGGCGCAAGGAGGAGGACGAGAAGGAAGGGCGGATCGCCTTTTTTCTGGCTGCCGAGCGGGGAGAGGCAGAGCCTTTTATCCGCAGGGCAGGGAGTGGACCTGCTTCGTCCCAGCCTGAGCTTCTGGCTTTGCTGGCTTCCAAGGGAGCCAGCTTCCTGACGGCACTCTCCCGGGAAACGGGGGAGCCTCCTTCCGCTCTGCTCCCCAAGCTGATGGAGCTGGTATGGGAGGGCCGGGCGGCCAACGACCAGTTTGCGCCTCTCCGGCTGGCCGCCGGGTCTCCGTCGGGCGCCCGCGGCAAACGCGGAGAATTTCAATCTGGGTTTGGCCGGTGGTATGCGCTTATGCCCGGAGAAGAGGAAAATGCGGAGGCCTGCGCCTTATCCTACAGCAAACGCTGGATGGAGAACTTCGGTCTGTTGACCCGGGGGGCGGCGGCAACGGCAGCGCCTTACGGCTGGGAGCAGCTGTCGGGTGTGCTCCGCAAGCTGGAGGATTGGGGGATGGCTGTCCGGGGTTTCTTCGTCAAGGACATTCCGGCGATGCAATTTACCACACGGGAGACGGTGGAACAGCTGGAGGCGGCTTTGCCCGGGGTCACGGGGAAACCCGTGCTGATTTCCGCGGCGGACCCTGCCAATCCTTACGGCGCCTGGGTGGAGTGGCCGGAGCTGCCGGGAGTCCAGTTTGCCCGTAAACCAGGCAATTTTCTGGTGTATGAGGGTAATGCCCTATGCCTGTGGATCGAAAATTTCAGCAAGCATGTAGCCGTGTTCCCGGAGCATCCGGCTGCCGCGCATGGGCAGAATGAACGTCTCGCCGCTATTCTGGCGGAGGTGTTCAGCACGCTGATCGCCAGACATCATCTGAGCAAAATTACGGTGGAGCGCTGGAATGGCCAGCCTGCGGCGGAGTCCGGCCCGGTGGAGGATTTCCGGCGGCTGGGAGGCGAGCTGGACCGCACGCGGTTCATATTCTGGCCGACGGCGCTGAAGTATAAGCGGTAGGGTGAAGGGCAGTAGTGGATGACGTTAGTTAAAAATGGTAGTGGAAAATTGGTATAGCGAAGGATACCCGGGATTGGAAGTGTGACGTAAAACGAAACGTGTATGCGGATAGACAAACAGAAGGCGGAAGAAGGATGGCATAGCTAGGCCAAGAGGCGGCAGCCGGCGCCGCCGTCAATCTAACGGCGGTGAGCGACGCTATTTGCCTTCATTATGCCCCTTTCCAATTCTAACGGCGGCAGGAGCCGCTATTTCCCAAAAAGCAGCCCATCCGGGCTGTTTTTTGCTCCAATAAGAGCGCTCACTTCCGTTAGAATTTGAAACGGACGCTTAACCGCCGAATAGCGGCGCTCACTTCCGTTAGAAAGTTCAGGTGCCTCGCGCCACACACTTCAGTGCCTGAGGCTATGGGATAACAAGGTAAAGTGGAAGGCTTAACTTTAGACTATACCTAATTCGAGGCCAACCACGTCCCCGCAACCCTATAGCCAAAACCAGGGAGTTCGCGCAATCCCCTCCTCAACTTGGCTGCGCCTAATTTGAAACCTGAATAACCCATCCGCCCTATGGCCAGAACCGGGTTATTCAAGAGCCGCTACGATTTTTTGGTGATAAGCAGGAAAAAGCAGGAGGAATGTAGAAATTTCCGAAGATACAAGTGCTGCTTGCCGATACAAAAGCCTGCGTCCCGCATGAGATACGGAGCAGATATGCGTTGACCGCAGGTTAAAAAAGGGGTCGTTGCCGGGTGCCGTCAGAGGATCAGTTGGGAAGAGAAAATAAACCGAAAAGCATGGTCCCGCCGGTGCTGGTGGGTTTGGCGGCCTGCGGAAGCCTGTTTGAGGTGATCCGCAGCCTGCAGCCGCCCCCCATGATCGTGTTCCTTTCATGCTGTGCGCTGCTGGTTCCCTGGCTGCTGTATACCCATTTCCGCCATTCCGCCAACCTCGCCAAGGAGCGGGGGTTCGCCGCCGTGTACCGGGAGCTGATCGATCAGGTTAATGATGCCATTCTGGTCATCAGCGCCAAAAGCCCCCACCGGATACTGGAATGCAACCAGGCGGCTTCTGTTTGGCTGGGCTACAGCTATGATGAACTGCTCAGCGTAGATGCAGAGAAGATAGCCGACGTGTCCCAGGTGGTGGAGCTGATGAAACGGAAGGTCACCCCCGGCAGTGCCCAGGCCGAATACCGGGAAATCCATTACCGTACCAAGGACGGGCGGCTGGTTCCGGCCGAGGTGAATATCCGGATGATCCGCCTGCAGGGGCAGCGGGCGCTGCTGGCCATCGGCCGGGATCTGACGGAGCGCAAGCGCATGGAGAACCGCATCCGCCATATGGCGTATTACGACGATCTGACCGGCTTGCCCAACCGCAGGCTGTTCCGGGAAAAGCTGGAGGAGGTTATGCTGGCTGCCCGTGCCCATAACGGAGGCGCCGCTGTGCTGTATCTGGATATTGACCGGTTCAAGCTGGTCAATGACAGCTTCGGCCATGATTACGGGGACATGCTGCTGATGCAGGTGGCGGAGCGTTTTGTACGCTGCATCGGCGATGAGGATTTTGTGGCCCGGACGGAAGGCGATGAGTTCGCCATGTTCTATGCCGGCATCACCGCCAAGGAGCAGCTGGAACAGCTGGCGGAGGGAATTTACCACTCATTGGAGCAGCCCTTCCAGATCGGGCAGTTCCAGATTCATATCACGGCCTCCATCGGCATCGCCCACTATCTGGGGGAGCAGGGGGAGACGGCGGATCTGATGATGAAGTATGCCGATATTGCCTTGTCCCGGGCCAAGGAAACCGGGAAGAACACCCATCAGATTTTTAACTCTGACATGAACAAAATCTCTCTCACCAAGCTGACGCTTGAAAGCGAGCTGCGGCATGCCATCCGCAACAACGAATTTATGCTGGTTTACCAGCCCCAGATTCATCTGGAGACCGGCTCTGTGGTGGGAATGGAAGCGCTTATCCGCTGGAATCATCCCCTGCGGGGGCTGGTGTCGCCAGGGGATTTTATCCCCATCGCCGAGGAAACGGGCCTGATTGTGCCCATCGGGGAATGGGTGCTTATGGAGGCATGCCGGCAGAACAAACAATGGCAGGATGTGGGGTTGCCTGCTGTGCCCGTGTCCGTGAATTTGTCCATGCGCCAATTCCTCCAGCATGATCTCAAGGGCAAAATCCACGCTGTCCTGGAGGATACCCAGCTTCCGGCACGGTTTCTGGAGCTGGAGATTACGGAAAGCATGACCATGGATGTGGAGTTCGCCACCAGCTCCTTACGGGAGCTGAAGAGTCTGGGCGTGCAGATCAGCATCGACGATTTTGGGACCGGCTACAGCTCGCTCCATTTCCTGAAGAAATTCCCCATCGACAAGCTCAAAATCGACCGCTCCTTTGTCCGGGATGTGATGTGCGATCCCAATGATGCGGCGATTGTGGCGACGATTATCAGCATGACTCATCACTTGAATCTGCTGGTGATCGCCGAAGGGGTGGAAACCCGGGAGCAGATGCATTTTTTGCGGGATAACCAATGCAACCTGATTCAGGGTTATTGGTACAGTCCGCCACTGCCTGCACAGGACATGCAGAACATCCTGAGGCAGTCCCACCCGCTTCCCGCCTAACCATTCCTGCTGCCATTGCAGGAGAAGGGGCTTCAACCGGCGTGCTTTGCTAGATGGAGACAGGTCTTAGTCACGGCAGCGGCCACTCCCCGGATAAGCGCCTGTTTTGACGCCCAAACCTCAAGTTGCCACCAAATGTTCATTGACGGGAGGGGCAGGGAGGTCTACATTAGGGAGGTATGGAAACACATACCTTACTATTTGGAGAGAGTTGGCGCGTACATGAACATCAGATGGTCAGGAAGATATGCCGGTTATAACACCAATGCCTTACGCAAGGACTTGATATCGGGCCTGATTGTGGGAATTATCGCCATCCCTCTGGGGATGGCTTTTGCTATTGCATCGGGAGTTAAACCGGAATACGGCATTTATACCACAGTGGTGGCGGGGATACTGATTTCCCTGCTGGGCGGCTCGCGCTTCCAGATCGGGGGCCCGACGGGAGCCTTTATTCCGATTCTGTTCGCCATTGTAATGGAATACGGGTACGAGAATCTTTTGGTGGCCGGGTTTATGGCAGGTGTACTGCTGTTATTGATGGGGGTCCTCCGGTTGGGCGCCCTGATGAAATTCATCCCCAGGTCCGTGACCATCGGTTTTACCGCCGGAATCGCGGTGACGATTTTTGCCGGCCAGATCGCCAGCTTCCTCGGGTTGAAGGACGTGGCCAAGCATGAACATTTTATCGATAATATGAAGGAAATTGGCCTGCGTCTGCCCAGCTGGAATCCGGCGGCGGTTGTGGTGGCAGGCGTCTGCCTGGCGGCGATTCTGCTGACTCCCCGGTTTTTTCCCAAGGTGCCGGGCTCTCTGGTTGGCCTTGTATTGTCCACAGTAGCCGGCGTCCTGTTCTTCAGCGGTGATGTGGCGACCATCGGCTCCACCTACGGCTCCATTCCCAGCTCACTGCCGGCATTGAAGCTGCCGGATTTCAGCCTAGATAACATGTTGAGCCTGTGGAAGCCAGCCTTAATCATTGCCATGCTGGGCGGCATCGAGTCCCTGCTTTCCGCCGTGGTGGCGGATGGAATGGGCGGCGACCGCCATAACAGCAACCGGGAGCTGATCGGACAGGGCATTGCCAACATGGTGACACCTTTGTTCGGGGGCATTCCCGCAACCGGAGCGATTGCCCGGACAGCAACCAATATCCGCAACGGGGCTGTTTCACCCTTGTCGGGTGTATTTCACGGCTTAACGGTGCTGCTGGTCCTGGTGCTGTTCGCGCCGTATGCCTCCCATATCCCCTTAGCCAGTATGGCTCCCGTACTGATGGTGGTGGCCTGGAACATGAGCGAACGCAAGGAATTTGCCCATGTGCTCCGGACCAGAACCGGAGATTCCCTGGTGCTGGTCATTACCTTCCTGCTGACGGTGTTTACGGATCTGACCCTAGCGGTGGAAATCGGACTGGCCCTGGCTGCCATTCTTTTCGTGAAGCGCATGAGCGAGCTGTTGACGGTGGCCAAGGTGCTGCCCGACATGGATAATAAATTTTCCAAGGTAAGGCCCCATGTGGTGACGGATTCCCATGACTGCCCGCAGATCAGCATGTTTACTGTGGAGGGAGCCCTGTTCTTCGGCGCGGCCAAGCATTTTGAGAACACGATTATGCAGACCATGCACCGCAAGCCCAAGGTGATGATTCTATTGATGAAAAAGGTTCCTTTTATGGATATCACGGGGGAACGGAATCTGTCCGCATTGGTCCGGTACGTCTCCGCTTCCGGAGGGACGGTGCTGATCTCAGGCATCCAGAAGCAGCCCCTGGAGATGATGGCCAATACCGGCCTGCTTGCCAAGCTGGGTGAACAGCAGCTGTTCGAGCATACGGGAGATGCCATTGATTATGCCCTGACCCGGCTGGACATGGACCGGTGCGCCGGCTGTAAGCATTTTGCTTTCCGGGAATGCGCCGAATTTGCGGGTGTACCGGCAACACAGCCAGGCTTCGCAGCCAAAGCCGCCGCGGCGAAGAAGAAGGTTAATCTGGGCGTGTAAAGCACCACCTGCAGCTTTTCCGCATATGGATAAAGAAGATCTTGCGGAAAAAGGGGTGCATGGCATTGATGCAGATGGTTCCAATCCCGGTTGAAGAGGGGAAAATCGCCATAGGTGTGGAGGTCAAGCTGCCCAAAACCACCTTATTGGCCGTGACCACGGACAAAGGCTACATCATGTGCGGAGCGTTGGATGTGGGGCTGCTGAATGACCAGCTGGCAGACCGGAAGATTATTGCCGGCAGGGCGGTAGGGGTGCGGACACTGGAGCAGCTGCTGGCAGCGCCGATGGAGTCCGTCACGCATGAGGCCAAGGCGTTGGGCATTGAGCCGGGCATGAGCGGTCTGGAGGCCATCAAGCGGATGTTTTAAGAAGGCCCCCTAATGTGATGCAATGCTTCGAAGCAATAGACATAACTAAACGGGGCTCTTCAAAAAGCACCGAAATAAAAGGGTTGGGCAGAAAAACTTGGGTTTTTCTGCCCAACCTTTTTGTGACTTCCGTTAACAACCCACAACCCAGATTCAATGGTGAAAGTGAACGGCGGTGCCGCCCTTCGTCTTACACTTCCGCTCAACGTTGAAGGTGTGAACCTGCAGGAGAAAATCAACTAAAGTGGCAGGGATGCATACATGTAAACGAAAGTACCCCACCTGCTTTTGTACGCGTATTCGGCATTTTCGTTTCTGGTGATGGGTGCAAGGACGTGAGGGATTCTAACGGAACAGCGCGACTCTTAGACGGCAAAAATGACCTCTGTGGTTTTTTAACGGAACTCTCCGACCCTTAGCGGGATAATAATGGGGAAAAAGTAGACAAAATTGGCTCTAAGGGTCGCTGAGTTCCGTTACGTTTCAAATTCGCCGGATTGTGCTGGCTAAGAGTCGCTGAATTCTGTTACAGCCTCGCCGTGCGCGTCACCGTCGCATGTACCCGTCGCATCGCCCCAACGCCGGCAGTCCAGACACCAAACAGGGCTGTCCAATCCGTCACACGGGATTCATACCGATTCGTCGAGAAACACTCTCCCGAAAAAGAGCTGAGGGTTTTCCTGCTGGAATTTCTCAGCCCTTCCCGGTTTCTCCTGCCGAATCGGCTTTCCCCTTGAAGGAATTTGACAGCCCCGTTTGCGAACATACAGTGTAGCCATATGCTCATGAAAGAGATTATAAGGTGGTCTTACGCAGAATGCTAAAGGACAAGCCGATGTAGACTACAGTAACCAGGGATAACAGGGAGATGATGCGGATGGCGCCCAGATCGACGATTGCCTTCAAAATATCCGCCCACCATCCGTTGTAAGTGGACATCAGCGAAAATACGGTGAAAACAATGAACAGCAATCCCAGAATGACGGTGGCCTTGGTGCCGCCCATTTTCCGGTAGAGGCAGCTGATGAGAAACCCGCTGAAGAACAAATGCATGATCAGGGAGAAGTAGAACCACAGCTCACTAATAAAGCCATGATCGCTGATAAAATACAGCCGGAAGAAGTAGAAGCTTTGGAACCAGCCTCCGATTTGGCCTTCAATGGCCGACATAATGACGATGATTAAAGCGGACACCAGCCCGGCTGCCCCGGCTACGGCAACTGTTCCCCAAAAATAATCGGTCCGGCGGACGCTCAACCCCAGTGCAAAAGGAAAGGTTTGATTCAGGATGATCAACCCGATGATCATAAAGTAGATGAAGATCGAGGCCATACCGCCTGTGCTCACCGTACTGTCTCCGTCATGAATGGCACCGGTGGTAAGAAGATTGATCAGAAAATTGCCGCCCACAATGATCCAGGGCAAATACAGCCAGGAAAACAGGTCTTTGCTTTGCATGCGCATTACATTTAAGATGCGGTTCATTTGGAAGCAGCTCCTTTCGGGGCGGTTTTGTTCTCTTGGGTCAAATGGATAATCAGCTGCTGCAGGGACACCGGCGTCAGCTCCAGCCCCTGGTCCGCCGCCAGCTTCCGGTCGGAGGCGCTTATGCTGCCCATAACCGTAGCCGTAGCCAGCGCTCCCAGGGAATCGCGGCTCAGCACTTGTCTGCCATGGATAAAATCATCCAGAACGGAAGCGCGTCCGGCAATGCTGAAGGCTCTGCCGCGGAGCTGCTCGGCATCCTCATTCAGAATGATTCTGCCCTGGTCGATCAGGAACACATGCTCCAGCATCTGGCTGACTTCATCAATCAGATGGGTGGACAGCACAACCGTGCGGGGATGCTCCGTGAAATCCTCCAGCAGCCGGTTATAGAACAAATTCCGGGCTACGGCGTCCAGCCCCAGATACGGCTCATCAAAAATCGTCAGTGGCGCCCGGCTGGCCAGCCCGATAATGATCCCCACCGCGGAGAGCATCCCCCGGGAGAGCTTCTTAATCCGGCGCTTCAGGGGAAGTTGGAAATCCTCGATCAGGGAGTAGGCAAAGTCCCGGTCCCAGTTGGGATGGAACAGCTCCGCTACATCCAACGCATCCTTGACCTGATAGCTGTCGGGATACTTCTGGCTTTCCTTAACAAAGGAGATCCGGCTGAGGACGTTGTTATTCTCATATGGCTCCTCCCCGAAAACATGCAGGCTGCCGGAGCTGGGAAACAGCTGGCTGGTGATCATATGCATGATGGTGGTTTTGCCGGCGCCATTGCGGCCCAGCAGTCCGTATATCTTGCCTTCCTCCATGGAAATGCTGACATTGTCCACAGCCGTAAAGTCGCCGTAGTGTTTGGTCAGACCTTTGGTTTCCAGTATCACACTCATCGTTTGTTCTCCCCTCTGCGTATCATATCCGCCAGTTCCCCCGCCGTAATGCCCAGCCGCTCTGCTTCCCGCATCATGGTGACCACGAACTGCTCATAGAACTGCTCCTGGCGCTTCTTGCGTACCTGCTCCCGTGCGGTTCCCGCCACAAACATGCCGATCCCCCGTTTCTTGTACAGAATCCCCTGATCCACCAGCAGATTGACTCCCTTGGCGGCAGTCGCCGGATTGATATGGTAAAAGGCTGCAAACTGGTTGGTGGAAGGTACTTGGGATTCCTCAGGCAGGAGACCCTCCAGAATGTCATCTTCGATGCGTTCGGCAATCTGCAGGAAGATGGGCTTGCTGTCATCAATCATGCCTTCACATCCTTATTACTTAGTTGGTTCATTACTCATATAACTAACTATATAAGCAAAGATCCTTTCTGTCAAGAAGGCAGCGCAAAAAAGCCACCGGCGCCTATAGGCACCGATGGCTTGGAACAAGCAGCCCGTGTAAAAATGGACTATTGCAGGGACGGGAAGCCGAAGTAGTTCTTCGCGTTGTTGTAGGAGATATCGGAGACGATGCCACCCAGAAGCTCGATGTCCGCGGGGAACTCGCCGTTTTCTACCCATTCGCCGAACAGATTGCACAGAATCCGGCGGAAGTATTCGTGGCGGGTATAGGACAGGAAGCTGCGGGAGTCGGTCAGCATACCCACGAAGCGGCTCAGGAGACCCAGGTCGCCCAGTGTCTTCATTTGGTGGATCATCCCTTCCTTGGTATCCAGGAACCACCATGCGGAGCCCAGTTGGATCTTGCCGGCTACGCCGCCGCCTTGGAATGCGCCCATCAGGGTTCCCAATGCAGGCATATCCTTCGGATGCAGGGAATACAGGATGGTCTTGGGCAGACCGCCTTCTTGGTCGATGGCATCCAGCAAACGGCTCAGCGGGTAAGCCACGCTGCTGTCGTTCATGGAGTCATAACCGGTGTCCGGGCCCAGCTTGTTGAACATAACGGTGTTGTTGTTGCGGCCGGCGTTGATGTGGTATTGCATCGCCCAGCCGTGTTCGGCATACAGCTTGCCCAAGAAAATCAGGGTGTAAGCCTTGTATTTCTTTTCGTCCTCTTCGCTCACCGGGTTGCCTTGAAGGGCCTTGGCAAACACATAGCCGGCTTCCTCACGGGAGGTCGGTGCGTACGGCACATAATCCAGGGCATGGTCGGAAACCAGACAGCCTGCGTCATGGAAGAATTGCACACGGGATTCGAGTGCGTTCAACAGGTCCTCATAGGAGTTGATCGGAGCGCCGACAACCTCGCCCAGCTTGCCCAGCCACGGCAGGAAGGTGGCACGGTTGATTTCCAGCGCCTTGTCGGGACGGAAGGAAGGCAGAACCGCCACAGGGAAGGAGGTATCTTCCTTCAGCTTCAGATGGTATTCCAGGGAATCTACAGGATCGTCAGTGGTGCAGACCACTTTGACGTTGGAGTTCACGATCAGGTCACGGGCGCCGAAGCCTTCGCCGGTCAGCTTGGCATTGGCTTTTTCCCAGATGGCAGGGGCATTCTGCTCGTTCAGCACATCATAGATGCCGAAGAAGCGCTGCAGCTCCAGGTGGGACCAGTGGAACAGCGGGTTACCGATAGCGGTGGAGCAGGTTTTGACATACGCCAGGAATTTCTCGTAGTCCGGAGCATCGCCGGTTACATAACGCTCTTCTACGCCGTTGGAGCGCATGGCTCTCCACTTGTAGTGGTCGCCGCCCAGCCAAACCTCAGTGATGTTCTTGTAGGTTTTGTTCTCATAGATTTCCTGCGGGCTCAAATGGCAGTGATAATCGATAATCGGCATGTTCTTGGCATAGTCATGATAGAGCTTTACAGCCGTTTCGTTGGACAAGAGGAAATTTTCATCCAGAAAGGGTTTCATATTGATCCTAGGCCACCTTCGTTAAAATATGGTTTTTTTGCGATTGCACATCTACAAGTTTACTACAAATATGTTAACGTGAACAATAGATAATGTGAACAGGTTGTGAGCAGTTTTTTCCGGCGTATTCCACCAGTGGACGATTTCGGTTACAATAGGGTGTGTTTGAAAACTCCGAGTGGCGGGTTTTCAGACACGCCCTAGGCAGGAATGAAGAGTAGAGGGGATACGTTGCAATCATGCAGCTAATTGAGATTTTTATTTATCTGGGCATCGTCGCGGCCGGAATTTCCGGTGCAGTAGTAGGCATTCAGAAGGAGATGGACCTGTTCGGGGTCACCAGCCTTTGTGTGGCTACTTCCTTGGGCGGCGGCATTGTCCGGGACCTGCTTATCGGGGTCATTCCGCCTGTTGCATTTGTGGAGCCCAAGTATTTCGGGGCCAGCTTGGCGGCCGGTTTGCTGACATGGGTATTTTACCCGTATATCAGCCGTTTTAACAATCTTCTGATGGTCTCCGACGCCGTGGGGCTGGGTGTGTTTACTGCCGTAGGGGCCAAAGCGGCCATCGGCCTGGGTTACGACGAGCCCTTCATCATCCTCTCGATGGGGCTGATTACCGGAATCGGCGGCGGCGTGGTGCGGGATGTGTTCAGCCGGGAAATTCCGTATGTCTTCCGCAAGGAGGTATATGCAGTGGCCTCCATTCTAGGGGCGGGAAGCTTGGCGCTGATCCATGATTATGTCCCCGTTACCTTCGCTATGTACAGCTGCCTTCTGATCACCTTCCTGGTGCGGGTGCTGTGTGTGATGTATTCCGTTAACTTTCCCGTGTACCGCTTCCCTGACCGGAAGCAAGGCAAGCAGCAGGAAGGGTAAGCGAGGCGATGTGATACGATAAAAATCCGGACCGTTGGGCGATGCCCGGCGGTTTTTTTGTATGTTATTCAGGTGTTCCGTAGGATAGCCCCTGACACGACTCGTTCACACCTTATCCACAGAAACAAAAGCAAACGGATGCTATAATAAAAATAAACAAAGGCAAGGAGGAATGAAAGGGTTTTCATATCACATGTTTGCATTTGAAAAATATTTACTATCACTTTAAAATTATTATTCAAAACGAAACAAAACCATGTTAGAATGGTCTCGTATAATCATTTTCCCTTGTGGACAAAGATGAAGGAGGCATATGGCATGGTGGCGAATCGTTGGGTGATGGAACAAGCGGCAGGATTAAAGCCGGGGTTGGATGAACTGGTGTACCGCTCGAATCTGTTGGGCTCGGATCGGACAGTAGCCAACTGGGGCGGCGGCAACACCTCTATGAAGACCGTTGTTGAGGATTTTCGCGGGCGTCCTGTCAATGTCATGTGGGTAAAAGGAAGCGGTTCCGACCTGGCAACCATGAAGGCGGGCCATTTTACAGGACTCCGGCTGGATGATATTGCCCCGCTGTTTGAGCGGGAGGATATGAGCGACGAAGATATGGTGGCGTATCTGGCCAACTGCATGATCGACTCCAAACATCCCAGAGCCTCCATTGAAACTTTGCTCCATGCCTTTTTGCCATTCCAGCATGTAGACCATACACATCCGGATGCCATTATCGGACTGTGCTGCGCCGATAACGGCAGGGAGCTGGCCAAGGAAATTTACGGCGACCGTTTCGTGTGGGTCCCCTATATCCGGCCCGGCTTCCGCCTTTCCCGGATGATTGCCCAGGGTGTGCGGGACAACCCCAATGCCGAGCTTGTGCTCATGGAAAAGCACGGTTTGGTGACATGGGGGGCCACCTCTGAGGAATCCTATCAGAAGACGCTGGCCATTATCGGGGAAGCGGAAGCTTACATTGAAGCCCGTGTGAAGGAAGAAAGCCTGTTCGGCGGTCTGAAGACGGAACCGCTTGCGGCGGAACGCCGGCGGGAGATTGTAGCGGCTGTAATGCCAACCATCCGCGGTGCGGTCAGCGACGGCAAACGGATGATTCTCACCTTCGACGAAGGAGAGGATGTGCTGCGGTTCGCCGGCAGCCGGGATGCCGCCAAGCTGTCCCAGGTGGGAGCCGCCTGTCCTGACCATCTGGTGCACACCAAGATGAAGCCGCTGCTGGTGGATTGGGACCCGTCCTCCGGGGATGTGGAAGCCCTGAAGGAAACCCTGAAGGCAGGCATCAGCGAATACAAGGAAGAATACAAAGCTTACTTCGAACGCAACAAGAATGAAGGCGACAAGATGTTCGAGCCTGCGCCGCGGGTTATCCTGATTCCGGGTGTGGGCATGATCAATACCGGCAAGAGCCACGCCATGTCCCAAGTCAGCGGCGCGTTGTATCACCGGGCGATCGCCGTTATGCGTGGGGCCACCTCACTGGGAGAGTTCGTTTCCTTAAGCGAAAATGAATCCTACAACGTGGAATACTGGCCGCTGGAGCTGTATAAGCTGACTTTGGCTCCGCCGGAGGCGGAATTCTCCCGTCAGGTTGTACTGGTTACTGGCGGCGCCGGAGGCATCGGTAGCGCTACCTGCCGCAGACTGGTCAAGGAAGGGGCCCATGTGGTCCTGGCCGACCTGAATCTGGAGGGAGCCCAGAAGGTAGCCGAGGAGTTGAATGCCCAGTTTGGCCCGGGACGCGCCTTCGCCGTGAAGCTGGACGTAACCAAGGAGGAGCTGGTGAGGGAAGCCTTCCGCGCTACGGCACTTCAATACGGCGGCGTGGATGTGGCGGTCAATAACGCGGGTCTTGCCACCTCCAGCCCCTTCGATGAAACTACGCTGGATGAATGGAATCTCAATATGAACGTCTTGTCCACCGGATATTTCCTGGTGGCCCGGGAAGCCTTCAAGGTAATGAAGGAACAGGGCACCGGCGGCAGTATGGTCTTCGTCGCTTCCAAGAACTCCGTCTACGCCGGCAAAAACGCCTCAGCCTACAGCACAGCCAAAGCGGCTGAAGCCCATCTGGCCCGCTGCATTGCCGCTGAGGGTGGAGAATACGGCATCCGGGTTAACACGGTTCTGCCGGATGCTATCCTGCAGGGCTCGGCCATCTGGAATTCCCGGTGGCGGGAGGAACGGGCGGCCGCATATGGCATAGCTCCTGATCAATTAGAGGAATATTACAGAAAACGCACCACGCTTCTGGTCAATATTAATCCGGATGACATCGCGGAATCCATCGCCTTCCTGGCTTCCTCCAGGTCGGCCAAAACCACCGGCTGCATGATTACGGTAGACGGCGGGGTGCCAGCGGCGTTCACCCGGTAATAGACCCGGCAGCGTCGGGCAACTATAATCAGGCATGGGCTGTCCGGATTCTCCGCTTCTCAAGGCGGGCGCTCCGGCAGCCCTTTGCCGCAAAAGGCGGTGCACGTTACGATGAAGAAGGAAGAAGTACATGTGTTGGCATTTGATTTGGGTGCGAGCAGCGGCAGAGCCATGGTCGGCACCTTGGACAAAAGCGCTCCTGAAGCGCCCGTATTGCGGCTTACCGAGGTTCACCGTTTTCCCAATGAGCCTGTGCAGGCCGGGGCCCATCTGTATTGGGATATCCTCAGGCTGTTGCATGAGCTGAAGCAGGGCTTCCGCAAGGCTTCCGAGGGCCGGGCCATTGAAAGCTTCGGCATCGACACCTGGGGAGTGGATTACGGGCTTCTTGGGGAAGACGGGGAGCTTTTGGGCAACCCGTATCATTACCGGGACGCAAGAACGGACCACACAGTAGAGAAAGTCCATGCTATAATAGGAAAAAATGAGTTGTTCCAAGCTACGGGTCTTCAGCCCCTGACCTTCAATACCCTGATGCAGTTGCACGCGGCGGTGGAGCAGAATTCCGTGGCTCTCCGTGAAGCGAAGGAGCTGCTGTTTATCCCCGACCTGCTTTTGTACCTCCTGACCGGAGTGAAGCAAAGTGAATATACCATTGCGTCTACCTCCCAACTGCTCAAGGCAGGCACCCAGGAATGGGACAAAGAGCTCTTGGCGAAGCTGGGCATTCCCTCAGATATCCTGCCTCCGGTGGTCATGTCCGGGCAAACGGTGGGCGAGCTGACCGAAGCCGTCCGCGAGGAGCTGAAGCTTCCGCCGATCCGCGCCGTTGCTGTGCCGGAGCATGATACCGGTGCCGCGGTGGTGTCTGTACCGGTGGATACCGACGAAGAGGTGGCGTATCTGATCAGCGGCACCTGGTCCCTGTTCGGAACCGAGCTGGCACAGCCGCTGCTGGACCCGCGGGTATTGCCGCTGGGCTTCTCCAATGAAGGCGGCATGGGCGGCACTGCACGGACATTGAAGAACATCATGGGTCTTTGGCTGATTCAGGAGTGCAAACGCTCCTGGGATCAGGCGGGAGAGAACCACTCCTTCGCCGATCTTGTGGTGTTGGCGGACAAGGCGCCTGCCTTCCGGTCCTTCATCAACCCGGACGATCTGTTGTTCCTGCCGCCGGGCGGCATGCCGGAGCGGATCCGGGAATATTGCCGCCGCACGGGTCAAGCTGTGCCGGAGAGCATCGGCGAAATCACCCGCACCATCTATGAGAGCCTGGCGCTGCAGTACCGCCTGGTTCTGGATCGCCTGGAGCATCTGGGCGGAATCCGGTACCCCCGTCTGCACATGATGGGCGGCGGCATCCAGAACAAGCTCCTGTGCCAAATGACTGCTTCAGCCATCGGCAGAGAGGTGTGGGCTGGTCCGGTCGAAGCCAGTTCTCTGGGCAACGTGGCGGCGCAGCTGATCGCCCTGGGCGAGGTGAAGGACATCCGCGAGGCGCGCAGCCTGATCAAGCGCTCCTATCCGGTGGATACCTACCAGCCGCAGGAGCAAGAGGCTTGGGAAGCGGCATACAAGAGATTTCTTGATGCAACGGGGCAAACTCTGATTCCAGAAGAATAAAGGAGACGAAAGACATATGCTGGTGGCGGAGCGGCTTCAAAAAATCGTACAGCTCGTAAATGAGCGCGGCAGCATACGGGTGACCGAGCTCAGCGATTTGTGCGGGGTTACGGAGGAAACCATCCGCAAGGATTTGGATAAGCTGGAGGCGGAGAGCAAGCTGATGCGCAGCCACGGCGGCGCCGTCAGCGTGCAGGATACCCAGCAGGAGTCCCCGTACTTCGTGCGGGAAACCACCAATGTGGAGGAGAAGAAGCAGATTGCCATGGCGGCGGTAAGCCTGATTGAGCCGGGTGACCGGATTATTCTGGATGCCAGCACCAGCGCCTGGTGGATCGCCCGCTATCTGCCGGACCAGCCCTTGACGGTGCTGACCAATTCCATGAAGGTGGCCCTGGAGCTGGCGGCCAAGGAGAAGATTCAGGTGGTCTCCACCGGCGGTATTCTGGTTTCCAACTCTCTGTCCTTCGTGGGCCCTCTGACGGAGCGTTCCCTGGATACCTACCATGTGGACAAAATGTTCCTCTCCTGCAAAGGGCTTCATCTCACCAAGGGCATTACGGAGCCCAATGAGATGCAGGGCCTGGTGAAGCGCAAGATGATCCGGCAGTCGGAGAAGGTGTATCTCCTGGCGGACTACAGC